>CBJNAE010000032.1:0-18386 GCA_966433995.1 uncultured Ideonella sp.
CCACCATGAACCACGGCAACGGCAGCCCCGCACCCATCGTCCACCTCGTCGGCGCCGGCCCCGGCGACCCGGACCTGCTCACGGTCAAGGCGGCGCGCGTGATCGGCCAGGCCGACGTGATCCTGTGCGACGACCTGGTCGACCCGCGCGTCCTGGCGGTCCACGCCCGCGCCGGTGCCCGCGTGCTGAAGGTCGGCAAGCGCGGGGGCTGCCCTTCCACCGACCAGCGCTTCATCCACCGTGTGATGATCCGCGAGGCGCGCGGCGGCTCGAAAGTGGTGCGGCTCAAAGGGGGCGACCCCTTCGTGTTCGGCCGCGGCGGCGAAGAAGCCGACGCGTTGCGCGAAGCCGGCCTGGACGTGGAAGTGGTCAGCGGCCTGACCGCGGGCCTGGCGGGCCCCGCGTCGATCGGCCTGCCCGTCACCGACCGGCGCCACGCGCCCGGCGTTGCGCTCGTCACCGGCCACGCCAAGGACGGGGGCCAAGGCCCCGACTTCGTCGCGCTGGCGCGCAGCGGCCTCACCCTGGTCGTCTACATGGGCGTGGCCCGCTGCGGCGCCATCGTGCGGTCGCTGCGGGAGGGCGGCCTGGCGGCCGACACCCCGGCCGCCATCGTCAGCGCCGCCCACACGCCGCGCCAGCGCCAGGCCCTGTGCACGCTCGGCACCCTGGTGGAGACGGTCGAACGCGAAGCCCTCGCCAGCCCCGCATTGCTGGTGGTCGGCGACGTGGTGCGCGCCTGCCCGCTGTGGGAACCGTCGTGCATGCCGGCCACCGCCCAGAGGGCCGTCGCGGTTTGAAGACGGAATAGGCCGGGCGCCTCGCCCGGGGGATGCGGGACAGCCGGGCGCAGAATGGGCGCCCTCCCCATGCCGCTCCCTGACGGAAACCCCCGATGTTCCTGATCCTGCTGAACTACAAAAAGCCCCTGTCCGACGTCGACCGCTTCGTGCCCGAGCACCGGGCCTTCCTGGAACGCCACTACACCGCCGGCCGTTTCGTGCTGTCCGGCCGCAAGGAGCCGCGCACCGGCGGCGTCATCCTCGCCACCGCCGCCAGCCGCGCCGATGTCGAAGCCACCGTGCGCGACGACCCCTTCCACCGGGAAGGGCTGGCCGACTACGAAATCATCGAATTCCTGCCGTCGATGTCGGACGAGCGGCTGGCACATTTGAAGGCTTGAGAACCGGAGCCGGGCGCGGGTTCCCCGCCGCGTAAACGGCGGGGCGGCCGGGCAGCGTGGCCCCGGGGGCGAACGATGAACCTTTTTCCCCGCCCAGGCTACTCAGCCCACGATCCGGGCCGTCGCCCTTGCCGGACAAGGGCGGCACCCCCCCTTCGTCTCGGCATGTGGACTCGGCGACCGTGGAACTCCGACAACTCCGCTACTTCACCGCGCTTGCGGAACATTTGCATTTCGGCCGCGCCGCGGCTGCCGCCTGCATCTCCCAATCGGCGCTGAGCCAGCAGATCCAGAAGCTGGAACGCGAACTGGGCGCGCAGCTTTTCGTGCGGCAGGTAGGGCAGGTGGGCCTGACGGCCGCGGGACGGGCGCTGCTGCCCCGGGCCAGGCAGACACTGCGGCATTCGGAGCTTTGTTACGCCGGGGTCGCGCAATGCCGGGCTGAGGCGGGGGGCGACTCGCTGATCCGCATTTCGTATCCGGCTTCGGCCGCGAACATCATCGCCCGCATGCGGCTGTCCGATTTCACCCGGGCCTGGCCCGCCGTTTCCTTCGACCTCATCGAAAGCCCCGTGGAAGAGGCGTTCTCGAACCTGGCGATGGGGCATGCGGATGTCGCGCTGAGTTGGCTGCCCGACCAGCCGGTGCCGAAAGCCGCCGAATCCCTGACCGTCTATTCCGTGGAACCCCAGGTCGTGGTTTCGGCGTCGCACCGGTTGGCGGACCAGGTGTCCATCGAATGGGAAGAACTCGTCGGCGAGACCCAGGTGTTGTTCGAGCGGGCCATCAATCCGGCGCTCTACGACCTGTTGAGGGCGCCGTTCAAAGGCCGGAACATCAAGACTTGCCATGTCAGCCCGATGTCGGTGAACTTCTTCACCTCCATCGGGGCGGGCTTCTCGGTCTCCTGCGCCGAGGTTGACCCCACGCTCCTGGACAATCCGGCCGTCAAGCTGCTGCGCGTGCGCTCCGCTCCGCTGCGGATGCAGATGGCCGCCCACTACGGTTGCGGCAAGGTCACGCCCACCGTCCGAAGGTTCATCGGCTTCCTGCACGAGCGTTCCGCCCTTCCACAGCCTGACAACGCGGCGCGCGGCCACAGCCGATCCGCGCCGATGAATCAACGCCCCTTTTCCAGATGATCGCGATGAAACCACACACCCCCCGATCCCGCGGCCGATGGTTCCCGGCCCTGCCCCTGCTGCCCCTCCTCGCCCTCACCCTTGCCGCCTGCTCCGGCGGCGGCGACGGGGACACGCCCGCGCCGGCCCCCGGGACGCCCCGCCCGCCGCTGGACTGCAAGGAATACAACGCCATCCTCCCGGGCTTCAACGGCGACCTGAACGCACCCGGCCCCATCGCGGACGGCGGCAATGACGGCCCGGCTGGCGGCGACGCCGGCAGCGCCGGGGCCGGGGGCGGGCTGGGCAAAGTGCTGGGCGCCAAGGTGGAGGTGGTCCGGCTGTCCGACGGCTCCTCGTTGAACAACGGCGCCGACGTGCGGACCGACCCGGTCACCGGCTTGTTCACCATCCGAACCTGCGCGCTTTCCGAGCCCTTGCTGATCACGCTCAAAGGCGTCGAAGGCGCGTCGTACTTCGACGAAGGGAAAAACGCGCTGCTGCCCTTCGGGCCCGACCAGGAACTCCACGCCCTGGTCGCGGGCATCGACGGCAACATCGGCGTGTCGGCATTGACGGAGGCCGCCTACCGGTATGCGATCAACAACTTCCTCGGCGCGCTGCCCAAGACCACGGCCGGCCCAGACTTCCTGTTGAAGAAGGCCGACCCGGCGGCTGTGGCGAAGCTGACCCGGGCCCAGATCCTGGCGGCCAACCAAAAAGTGATGGACGAAATCAACCGGGTCCTGCCCGCGAACTACCGACTCGACAACCTGACCGCCTTGCCTACGCCGGTGGGTACCGACAACCAGAGTGGGTCCCTCTTCCCCCAGAACCGCTACGGCCAGGCCGCGATCGTCACGGGCGCTTTCAGCTGGATGGCGGACAAATTCAGGCTGGGCACCGAAAAGCCCGCCCTGGCCATCCTCGAAGAATTTTCCAGGGACCTCACCGACGGCAGGCTCGATGGCTTCGCGCTGGACGGGACCGTGGCGTCCGCCTCGGCCGGCGCGACCTACGACTCGTCGAACATCCCGATCACCTTGAACGTGGGCGCCAACGCCATCGCGGACAGCTTCAGCGGCGCCAGCCTCGACGCCGCTTCCAAATTCGTCGACGTGACCAATTTCCTCGAGGAAAACAGCTGCGACTCCTATGACTACAGGGTGGCGCTGACCAAATTCGGCACGCTGGACGTGCGCAAGCAACGCTTCGCCGAGTGCCTGCCCGCCGGGAACCCGGCGCGGGAAGACGCCTTCATCGCCGCGGCCGGGCCCGGCATCAAGGAGGTTCTCAACTCTCAATACTCGGGCGGCGGCTTCTTCGTCAAATCCGACGGGCAGGTCTTCAGCTGGGGCAACAGCGAGTGCGGGCAGATCGCCAACGGCAAGTCCACGGGCATCCAGCCGATGCCCCAGCCGATCGCCGGCTTGAAAAACATCACCTCGCTGGCCAGCGGCTACTTCTTCTCGGTTGCCCGCGACAACGACGGGCGCGTTTTCTCCTGGGGTGCCAACGGCAACGGCTCGCTCGGCCTGGGGCCGAACCCGCCGCTGAACGCGTCCTGCGCCAACCAGCAGAACGCCGCGAGTTCCCTGCCGCGACCAGTGCCGGGACTCTCCGACATCGCCACGGTCCACGCCCACGAAGACCGCGCGTTCGCCCTGGCCAAGGACGGCAGGCTCTACAACTGGGGCGGCGACTGCGGCCGCGCGGGCGGCGGCACCGCCCACGCCTCGCCCGTGCCGGTGCCCGACCTGCCGCCGGTCCGGGCGTTCGCCGCGAACACGAGGGGATGCTTCGCCTTGAAGACGGACGGCACGCTCATCGGCTGGGGGTTCTACAACGGCATCAACCACAACGGCACGGTCTACGTGGACGGCCAGTGGTTCGGCGACGGCCAGGATTCGGCCAAGGTCAAACCGACGCCCCTGCCCGGCTTGACGGACGTGCGCGAGATCGCCAGCGACGCCTATTTCTTTTACGCCCTGAAGGCTGACGGCACGGTGTGGCGCTGGGGCAGCGCGCCCGGCATGCCGGCGATGAAGACGCCCGCCCCGGTCACCGGCCTTCCCGAAGCTTCGCCCGGGGTGAAGCCCCTCATCCGCCACATCAAGTCATACACCGACGGCGCGCGCCTGTTCACGCATGACGGCAGGATCTTCCAGGCCAAGCCCTGGGCCGACGGGCCGGCTCACATGATCGACCTGGTCGAGATTTTCGGCTTCAAGTGAAGCAACCGGCGGCCCGCATCCCCGGCCGGCCGCCAGCGACCAACACGGCCGGGAACGGTTCGCTGGACCTGTCCTTCTGAAGCGGCGGGAACTGCTCACGCGTTGACGCGCGGCGCACCCGGCGCGCCGCGGGGTTTCATTTGAAACCCCAATAAGCGAGCGCGTCGAGGGTGTTGTGCGGTTCGTCGCCCCAGGGTTTGGCCACGAAGATGCGGCCGTCCTGGGCGAAGAAGCGCGCGCCGTCCAGGTCCGACTTGATGTGGCGGAAGACCACCGGGCCGCCCGCCGCGGTCCGCGGCAGGCCGGTCAGCGGCGTCGGCGTCTTGACCAGCTTCCTGCTCCCGTCCAGGGTGCCGCCCCAGCGCCAGACCGTGCCGTCGGCGGTCAGCGCGTAGAAGTAGTACTCGTCGCTGGCCAGCTCCCTGACGTCGGACAAACCCGGCAAGGTGGTGGGCTGCGCCTTTTCGGTGGCTTGGCCGTCGCCGAACCATTGGCCGTCGTCGTACACGCCTTCGTCATTCTTCACGCCGTTGTAGAAACCCCAGCCGACCAGGGTGCCGTCGGCCTTGAGCGCGAAACAACCCCGCGCATTGGCGGCCACCCACCGCACCGAAGTGGGCTCGCTCAGGCGCGTGGGGACGCCGCTGGCGGCGTTGACCTTGCCGTCCCCGGTGCGGTAGCCGCCGCGGCCGCAGCCGAAGCCCCAGTTGTAGAGCCGGCCCGAGGCGTCCAGCGCGAACACCTTGGAGAAGTGGGCGACGAACACGTTCGTGATGCCGCTCAGCCCCGGCACGCGCCGGGGCGTGGCCGCCGCCTCGTGGACCTTGTCGCCGAGCTTGGCCGTGACGCAAGGCACCGGGTTCGCCAAGGGGCCGTCGCCCAGCCCCAGGACACCGAACTTGTTGTTGCCCCAACTGAAGACATGGCCCTCGTTGTCACGCGCGACGGAGAAGTTGTAGCCATTGGCCAGCGACGTGACGTTGTTCAGGCCCGGGATGCGCCTGGGTTCGTAGCGTATCCCGCTGTATTCGCCGTCGGCCAGCTGGCCGCACACGCTGTTGCCCCAGCTGAAGACCTGGCCGTCGTCCTTGACGAAAAAACCGCCGCCGGTGTTGTGGGAGGTGAATATCTCCTTGATGTTGGAGCCCGCCTTGCGGGTGAATTCGGTATCGAGCAACGGCGCGCCGATCGGCACGCATGCGTTGCTCCCGGGGTCCTCGCTGCGCTTGAAGCGCTGCGTGTTCAGCTCGACCGTCCCCTCCTTGGTCAGCGCGAAACGGTTCCAGGCGGTGTTGCAGTTCAGGTTCTCGCCGAACGCCGTGACGTCGACATAGCGGAAGGCGGCGTCCAGGCTGGTGTTGCCGAAATGCTCGGCGATGAAATTGGCGCCGACGTTCAGGCCGATCGGGATGTTCACCGAGTCGTAGGTCGCAGCCCCGCCCGGCGACGCTGCGGCCCCCCCGAGGGCCACGCCGTCGAGCTTGCCGTCGGTCAGGTCGCGGGAGAATTCTTCGAGCATGTCCAGGGTGGGCCGAGGCCTGCCAACGCGGAACTTGTCCGCCATCCAGCTGAACGCGCCCGTGACGATCGCGGCCTGGCCGTATCTGTTGCGTGGGATCAGGTCCGCCCCCTGGTTGTCCAGCCCCAGCGGCGTGGGCAGAGCGGTGACGGAAGCGAGCCGGTAGTTTTCGGGCAGGACCCGGTTGACCTCGTCGAGCACCCGCCGGTTGGCCAGGGCGATCTGGTCCGCACCCAGGCCTGACAGCGCCTGGACCGGCATTTTCTTGAGCAAGGGGCTGGAGCCGCCCGCGATGGCGCGCGGGTCCGCCAGGAAATTGTTGATGGCGTACCGGTAGGCCGCCTCGGTCAACGCCGACACGCCGATATTGCCGTCGATGCCATCCACCAGGGCATGCAGTTCCTGGTCGGGGCCGAAAGGCAGCATCGCGTTCTTGCCTTCGTCGTAGTACAAGGCCCCGTCCACCCCGGTGAGCGTGACCAGCAAAGGCTGACGCGCGTCGCAGGTCTGGATCCTCGCCAGGCCCGTGACGCTGTCGGTGAACACTTCGCCGCTGTTGAACTTCAAGCCGTCGGCGAGGCGGACGACTTCCACCTTCGCACCCAGCACTTTGCCCAGCCCGCCGCCGACGCCGGCACCGCCGCTTGCGGCGCCCGAGTCGCCGCCGCCATCCCCCAGGGCACCGCCCTGCGGCCCTTCGGCGTTCAGATCGCCGGTGAAACCGGAAGTGACGCCATAGGCGCACGGGCCCGCGGCGCCACCAGATGACCGCACGCCAGGCGCCGCGCCGGTGTCAGAGCCGCCGCAAGAGATGAGCCAGGGCAGGCAGGCAAGCGCCAGGATGGCGCGGGAAACACAGGAGCGGTGTTGGTCTTTTCTCATGGCTTGTCGTGCTCGAAAAAAAAGCCTGACGGGCCTGCCCCCGTTGCGGCGGCAAGCCCGACAGGTGGGCGGATGAAGCGGGCCGTAGTGTGCCTGAGCGACCGTGCGGCAGCGCCCTTCGCACCAGGGGCGCGGCACCGCCCGCCGCACGGGATTGAACCGAAAGGCCGGCAGCGCGCACCCACGTCTCTCGAAACTCAAGGAGGAAAAGATGGCAACCGCCATGTACATGAAAGTTGAAGGCGCCACTGGCGAATCCAAGGACGCCGACCACACCGGATGGACCGACGTCGACTCGTTCACCTGGGGCGCGATCCAGCCCCACAGCATGGGTTCCGGCGGCGGCGCGGGTGTGGGCCGGGTGGCATTCCAGGACCTGAACATCGTCGCCGCGATCGACAAATGCTATCCGGCCGTGCTCAAGCACTGCGCCACCGGCAAGCACCTGGGGCAAGTCGAAATCTCGCTGTGCAAGGCCGGCGGCACCCAGATCGAATACGGGCGGATCACGTTGACCGACGTGCTGGTCACCAGCGTCACTGTCAGCGGCACCAGCGCCGGCGAAACCACGGCCGTGAACTATTCCTTCCAAGCCGCCAAGGTCAAGAGCCAATACTGGGAGCAGACCAACCGGGGCGGCAAGGGCGCCGAAAGCCAGATGGGCTTCGACATCAAACAGAACGTGGAAGCCTGACCGCCCACGGCACGGCGGTGGGGCCAAGCGGAGCGCGCAGGCGCCGCCCAGCCCGGCGCCCTTGCGGATACCCAGGAACCATGAAGCCAGCCGAGTCGAACGGACCTATTCCGAATCATTCGATCAATTGAATTCCTATCGACCGTGCCGGCACAAGGACATTGATGAACATCAGCAAGAAGTGGGACTACAAAACATCGAATTCCGGGGGCGGTGGTTTCGGCATGATCAGCGCGGCCATGGGAACGATTTCCCTTGGACCGCCGGGCATCGATGAGATCACCCTGAGACTTCAAATCGTCAGCGCCGGCGTCGGCCTGTCTTTTGGCCTGTCAAAGTTGCCCATGCCGAAACGAATCAAGGCAGGCGCCGAGAAACTCGAAAAATCGCCGACCGTCACCGTCGGCCTTGAAGAGGCTTATTCCACCGGCGCGGTGGTCGTCATGCCAGGCTGCAAGAAGGGAGACCTGCAAGCCGACGACTTTCTCGGACCTTGTGCCTACCGGGAATTGGGCGCAGGAGTTCCATGGCCTGGGACAGCACAGGGAGGTTTCAGCATTTCCCTGCTGTATTGCGGCCTGGACTGGTACGACCTCAGGCCCTCGCCGATGAATTTCGACCTGATGCTCAGGTCGGCTAAGGCTTTCATTCCCATGCTTTCCAGGGTTGATATCTACGGCCCTCCCCAGGCGGGAACCTCCATGGGATTGGGATTCATCAGAAAAGAAAAAGAGGAGCCGCTCGCCCTGACCAACAAAGAGGACGAAAACGAAAGGAGGCGGAAATTCAACAAGCCCGCGCCTGCGCAGCCTCCGAGAAACACGGCTCAATATGTTTGGCAAAACTACCAGCACAACATGGGAGGGGCCGGTGGCGATGGCGATGGCGACAACGAGTGAAAAAACAGGCCCGCGACCCGTCCAGGGTGCAAGCCGACTCGATGGGCGGGACCGTGACGGCGGTCCCATCCGGCATCACGCCGGTTGAGCGCCACCGCCCAGGCGGGCCGGCGAAAAACCCGGCCCCCGGTTGAACCCGAAATCCCGCGGCGCGGACACAGGTCCGCCCCGCCTCGGCAGGCGATCCTGCCCAGCCATCGCGGCGGCACCTTCAAACCTACTCAAACTGGGAGCCATCGTGTTCAACGTCAATCGGGCCGTCTTTTCCATGTCGGCCATCCTGATCGGGTTGTCGCATTCGACCTGTGCCCAAGCGGGCCTGTCGTTCGACGTCAATTTCAATGACCCGGGGGGCGCTTATGCGGCCTACTACGCAGGCATCGCGGGCAACGTGATCTCCGCGGGAAACCAGTGGGCGTCGCATTTCAACGCGCCTTCGCAGAACACGACGCTGTCGGTGAGCATCGGGTTCGCGCCCATCGCCACGGGAAACGGCACCAGCGCCACCACGAACTATGTGCACACGCGGAACGGCATCCCGACGTTCGAACAAAGCGCGGCCCATGAAATCAGGACGGGCATCGACCCCAACGGCGCGGCCGCCGACATCTTTTTCAACCTCGGCACCCAGGGTTACCTGCAAAGCGAGCTGTGGTTCGACACGACGCCGGACGACTGGCTCGACGACGCGGTGCCGATCGGCCAGACGGACGCGCGGTCCGTTTTCTTGCACGAGTTCGGCCACGCCTTCGGTTTCAACGGCTGGCGCGACGGGAAGGCCGGGCTCCTGCCCGGCGCCTACCAGTCGACGTTCGACGCCCAGACGGCACTGTTCGGCACACCGCAGGGCGACACGCTGTTCTTCACCGGGCCCCAGGCCCAGGCCGTGTACGGCGGACTGGTGCCCTTGACTTTCGGCAACTATGGGCATGTGGGCAACAAGGACGGGCGCAGCGGCGCCAACCTGGTGCCCGACCTCATGAACGGCGTCGAGTTCACAAGGGGGACGCGCTACGACATCTCGGCGCTGGACCTGGCCATCCTGGCCGACATCGGGCTGCCCATGGCCGATGAACCGAGGGCCGTGCCCGAGCCCGGTTCCATGGCACTGGTGTTGAGCGGCCTGGGCTTGTCGGCATGGGCCCGCCGCCGCCGGGGCTGAGGGCGGCGTGAAGGGCCCTGCCATGAGAGGGGTCGACCGCGGGCCGCACCGAAGCCCCGCGACTTCCCCCGGGCGCGCGAGTTCGAAGGTCGTCGCGCCCGCCCCCGGGGCTTGCTGGGCCGTGTCCGGCCCGCGCGCATTGGTTCAGCGTCCATACAATCCGCGCTGCCGCCCGGCCCCCGGGCGCAGCCGCCGGGCGGCATTGAACCGATCCACGCATTTCACGCACTCATGGCTTACAACGGACGCCGATGGACAGAAGAGGAAGCCATGGCCGTGCTCGAACGCATTGCCGAGAAGGACGAATCGGCGCTGGCCGAACTGCACGCGATGATGGCCAAGCGTATTTACGCCTTCGCCTTGAATCGGCTCCACGATGAAACCGACGCGGAGTCCGTCGTGGTCGACACGCTGTTCGCCATCTGGCAAAAGCCGCGGCAGTTCCGCGGCGACTCGAAATTCTCGACCTGGGTGCTGGGCATCGCGCGCAACAAGAGCCTGGGCATCCTCGGTCAGCGGGCACCGCAGGGCGAGGACGTGGACGACCTCGCGGACGAACTGGAGGACCAGGGCCTGGGCGTGTTCGAGCGGGTGTCGCATTCCCAGGACCGGCGGCAGATATTCGGCTGCCTGGAAACTTTGTCCGAAGTGCAGCGCGAATGCCTGCGGTTGACGTTCTACGAGGGCTGCTCAGTGCATGAAATCGCGCAATTCCAGTCCGTGCCCGAAGGCACCGTCAAGACACGCCTGTTCCATGCGCGCAAGGCGATGAAGACCTGCCTCGAAGGCGCGGCCGCCGGCCTGCCGCCGGCGAAAGGGGGGAGGCCGTGAGCCCCGCCGAGCGCCGCCGCCTGGAAGAGGTTCTGCCGTTCTATGTCAACGGCCGGGCGGGCGACGATGACCGCGCCTTCGTCGACCGCATGCTGCGGGACCCCGCCGCCGCCGCGATGCTGGACTGGCACTTGGGCCTGGCCGAGCAGGTGAGGCTGGACGTGGAGTCCGCGGACGACGACATCGGATGGACCGCCCTTGCAGCCAGGGTGCGAGCGCAGCGGCCGGCGCCGCCCCCGGCGGCGCCTGCGCGCACCGGGGGGTGGCGGGCCTGGCTCTCGCTGGACGCCTGGCTGCCGCGGCCCGTGCAGGCCCCCGCCTTCGCCGCGCTGGCGATGGCCGTCGTGGTGCAAGGCGTGTTGCTCGCCCGCGGCACAGGGCACGCCGACCAGGAAGGCGAATACGGCGCCAGCCGCGGCACCGCCGCGACGACCGGCACCGCGGCCACCGAGACCCTGAAAGTCAATTTCAAGGACGAGACGCCGGAGCACGACATGCGGCTGCTGCTGATCTCCGCGGGGGCCACCATCGTGCAGGGCCCGGGTCAACTCGGGGACTACCTCGTGAGCGTGCCGGCCGAGCAGGCGGCGGCGGCGCGCCGGCAAATCGGCGCCAGCCGCTGGGTGAATGCGGTCCAGCAGGTCCCGGCCGCGGCCGCTCCGGCACCCACCCGTTGAGCGGGCAGGCGCCACCGCCAAGCATCCACGACCAACATGAAAGACGACCGACCGAAGGTGACACGCAGGGCACTGCTGGCCCTCGGCCTTTGCGCCATGGCAGGTGCCGGCACCGCGCAGCCGGACGCAGGCCGCGACAGTGAAAGCCGCATGGCGCTCGTGATCGGCAACAGCGCCTACCCGGCGCGCCCCCTGCGCAACGCCCTGGCCGACGCGCGCGCCGTGGCGAACGCGCTGGAGGGCGTGGGCTACCAGGTGACGGCGCTCGAAGACGCCACACTGGCCAGCCTGCTGGGCGCGCTGAAATCGTTCTGGCTCCGCAGCCGGGACGCCGACGCCCGGGTGGTCTATTTCGCCGGCCACGGCGTGGTGCACGAAGGGCGGAACTTCCTCCTGCCGGTGGACGCCGCCATCGAAAAGGCGGCGGACGTGGGGCGGATGGCGGCCCTGCTCGACGACATCGTCGAGAAGCTGTCGGCCCACGGGCGCGGCGTCAACGTGATCATCCTCGACGCCTGCAGGACGTCGTTGAGCGCGAGCTCCGGTTCGCGCTTCATCGCCAGCGGCCTGGAACCGGTGACGGCGCCCAAGGGCACCGTGGTGGCGTTCTCCACCGCCCCTGGCGCGGTGGCCTACGACGGCGGCGGCCGCGGCGGCGGCCCCTACAGCCGCAACCTGGTCGCCCAGCTGAATGTGCCGGGCCAACCGATCGAGCAGATGTTCAAGCGCGTGCGGGCCGGGGTTTCCAGCGAGACCGGGAACCGGCAGGTGCCATGGGAGAACAGCAGCCTCACCGGGGATTTCTGCTTCCGGAAAAGCCGCGCCGGCCTTTGCCCCGCTTGACCGCGGGCGGCGCGGGCCTTGCGCCGCTCGCGGGCCGTCCCGCGAAAACAACCCTAGCCCGCGGCCCGGCCGTCGCCGGGCCGATGAACCATGATGACCCGTCCTTCGACCACCGCACCCGCCCTCGCCGCCGCCGTGGCGCCTTCTCGGTTCGCCGCGATCGCACGCGCCGGCTGGCGCGCCGGGCTGCTGTGGTCATTGGCGCTGGCCGCCCAGGCGGCGGGCACGGGCGGTGCCGGCGCGGTCCTGCGGTTCGAGGCGGGCACCCACACCGGCCCGATCCGCCAGATCGCGGTGGACCGCACCGAGACGGTCGCCGTCACCGTCAGCGACGACAAGACCGCCAGGCTTTGGGACCTGCGCACCCAGGAACTGTTGTCCGTCCTGCGGGTCCCCATCGGCCCGGGCAAGGCCGGCAGCCTTTATGCCGCCGCGGTGTCGCCGCTGGGGCATGAAGTCGCGGTGGCGGGCACCGCCGCGGACGCCGGCTCGCACCGCATCCATGTCTTCAACATCAAGACCGGCGCGCCCGCCGGCACGATCGACGCCCTGGCGGGCGACATCAAGAGCCTGACCTGGACACCCGACAGCCGCTACCTGGTCGCGACCTACGCAGGGTCGCACGGCATGCGCGTCTTCGACCGCAACGGGACGCTGTGGCACGAGAAGAAATTCGCCGGCGCCTCGTACGGCGCCGCCGTGTCGTCCACCGGCGGCATCGCCGTGCCGGCCTTCGACGGGAGCATCCACCTGTTCGCGGCCTCGGCCGACGGCATCAAAGCGTTGGGCCGGGTGCAGTTGCCGCTGCCCGACCCGGTCAGCGCGAGTTACTCGCCCGACGGCCGGTCGCTGGCGGTCGGTTACTACTCGCGCAACGCCAACGACCAGGCCCAAGTTGACATCGTGGACGTCGAGGGCGGGCGCGTCAGCAAGACGTTCACGTTCAGGGACGTCCGCCACGGCAACCTGATGCAGGTGGCCTGGTCGCGCGACGGCGCGAAGATCTTCTGCGCCGGCACCGGCTACCGCCAGGCCGACAAGTTCTTGCTGAAGACCATCCAATGGCCGTCCGGCGAGTCCGAAGAGGCGGAGCTGGCGGGCAATTCGATCACCCGTCTGGCGGCGCTGCCCAGCGGCCGGCTGGCCTTTTCGACGTTCGAGCCGTCCTGGGGCGTCTTCCAGGACAAGAAGGTTTCCACGCGCAGATCACCCGCGGCCGGCGTGGTCCAGGACGCCTCCTCGTTGAAGACAAGCCCTGACGGGACGCTCGTCGGCTGGACACGCAGGTCGGACGGCGCGGCGTTCGCCTTCGATCTGAGGGCGCGCGGCTTCGTCGATGCGCGGGCGGCCGCCGCCCGCCGCCTGCAAGGCCCCCGGACCTTCTCCCTGTTCGGCTTCGGCGATTCGGTGTGGGAGAACACGCGGACGCCACGGGTCAGCGGTGTCCCCGTCGCGCTGGCCCCGGAAGAGGTGTCCCGGGCCTTCGCCGTGCTGCCGGACGACTCGGCTGCCCTGCTCGGCACCAGCTGGAACCTGCGCAAGCTCGACAAGGCCGGCAAGGAGCTGTGGCGCGTGCCCGTCGCCACCGAAGTGTCGGCGGTCAACACGACCGGCGATTCGCGCACCGTCGTGATGGCCCTGGCGGACGGCACCGTCCACTGGCTGCGCGCGCTGGACGGCAAGACCTTGATGACGCTGTCGGCCACGGGCGACGGGCGCTGGGCGGTGGCCACGCCGGCGGGTTACTACGACGCCGGCGCCGGCGCCGAAAGCCTGCTCGGCTGGCATGTCAACCGCCCGGACGGGATGACCGCCGACTTCTTCCCGATCGGCAGGTTCCGTGACCGCTTCTACCGGCCCGACGTCATCGACCAGGGCCTGATGTTCGACGACACCGAAGCCGCGCTGGCCGCGGCCAACAAGGCGCTGGAACTGCAGACGCTTTCCGCGCCCGCCGACCAGCGCGCCAGCGCCGACCTCCTGCTGCGCGCCCGGCCGCCCGCCGCCAGGGAATGGCCGCCCATCCTCGTCGCGGCCGGCGGCAGGACGGTCCAGGCCGAAGGCGGGGTCCTGAAAATCGACTTCTCGGTGTTTTCCGACGCCGCCGCGCCTGTCACGCGGTGGCAGGTGAAAGTGAACGGCCGGCCCGCGCAGCCGATCTCGGTGCGGCTGCCCGCCATCGCCGACGGCCAGGCGCTGGGCCAGTTGAGCCTGCCGGCGCCTCCCGGCAACGCGCTGGTGCAGCTCTTCGTCGAGAACCCTTTCGGCGTCTCCGAACCGCTGACGGTGCAATCGACGCCGGCCGCTCCGGCCGACACGCCGCCGGCACCGCCGGCCGAGGAGAAGAAACCCACGCTGTACCTGCTTGCCATCGGCGTGGCCCGCTACGCGGACCCGTCGCTCAACCTGCTGTTCCCCGCGAAGGATGCGCGCGACCTGGCCCGGGTGCTGCAGCTGCAACAGGGCAGGCAATACGGGAAGGTGGTCAGCCGCGTGCTGGTCGACGAGCAGGCCACGCGGGAGGCGGCGACCGAGGCCCTGGCCTGGCTGCGCGACAGCCCCGGCGCCGACGACGTCTCGATCCTGTTCATGGCGGGCCACGGGATCACGCTGCCGGGCAACGTCTACCGCTTCCTGCCGCACGACGCCCGGCTCGCCGAGGCGCCGAACAACCTCATCACCGAAGAACAGATCCGCAACACCCTGGTGAACATCAAGGGCAAATCCATCCTCTTCATCGACACCTGCTTCTCCGGCAAGGCCATCGGCAAATTCACGCGCCATGACACCAAGCTGATCGCCAACAGGCTGTCCAGCGCCGACAGCGGCGTGATCGTCTTTTCTTCGAGCGACGGCAAACAGGAGGCCCTGGAAAACCAGGCCTGGGGCAACGGCGCCTTCACCAAGGAGCTGATCGCCGGCCTGGCCGGGAAGGCGGACTACCGCAACGAGGGCTTCGTGACGCACAAAGGCTTGGACTACTTCGTGTCGCACCAGGTCCGCCAGCTCACCGGCGGACTGCAGACGCCGGTCACAACCGTGCCTATCGGCATTCCGGACTATTCGCTGACGCGGGTCGGCCCGCCGTGAGCCGGCAGGCGCCGCGCGGCGGCGAGGGTTCAACCGGCCATCGGCAGGAACAGCATGGCCCTGGAAACCACGAACCGTTGCCCGTGCGGCGGCGTCCATTCGAGTGTCGCCGCCGCATCGCCGGGCCCGCCGAGGCGGTCCAGCTCCACGCGGATGGGATAGAAGCGGCCGGCCGTCATCTCGAGCGCGGCCGGCGGCTCCGACGACGACAGCGCGCGGGTGGAAAAATCCACCGCGCCGACGACGATGCGCGCCTCGGCATGGTCGAAATGGAAACGGTAGGGTCCCGGCAGCGGCGCTTTGACCCAGCCGATCCATCGCGCCGACCGGGCCGGCGGGCCGCCCGCCTGCCGGGACAACGCGCGCACGGCCTCGGAGCCCACCAGCCCGTCGGTGCGCACCAGCAAAGGCTGGCCGTCGCGGTTCTCGCGTTCGAAGTATTCGCCGCGCAGGCCCGCGCCCGCGGCGTTGCGCGGGCTGCACAGCAGGCCCGCCTCGTCGGTGCCCGGCGCCCGCACAGTGAGCCGTTGCGACCGCTCGGCGCTCTTGCACAGGGCGGCGACGCCGCACAAGGCCGACAGGGCGCCCCAAGCCACGAGGCGGCGCCTGCCGTTGGACGGGGCGCCCCGCGCGGCGGTGATTTCTTCAGGCTGCATGGTGCTCGATCCTCCGAGATCAGAAACGGATGCGGGGCGCGGTCCGGCTCCAAGCCGCGCCCGCGCCCCCGCACCCACGGTCGTCTTGGCCCCTACACCGAGGGCCGCCATGGCGGCGCTCGGGAGTCGTCAGCGGGCCCGGTCAGTAGGTGGCCCGGCCATCACCCAACAAATGGGAGTGGCAGTCGCGGGCCGACCGCACGCAGTTGATGGCCCAGATGTCGGAAATCTCCTTCCTCCAGCCGTTGAACCAGTCGCCGTGCGCCGAATAACCCGCGGGGCCGCTGTAGTTGTCCGATGACAGGCGCCAGGTCGCCGTCTGGTTCGGCCGCGTCACCGGGAAGAGCACGTGGAACGACACCTCGGGCAGGGCGACCGGGTGGCTGGTGGGGCATCCCACCCCGGGCGTGCTGTAGGCCATGTGGCTCTTGTGGTCCGGGCTGTCCAGGTTCACGCCGTCCCAGCACTGCGGGAAACTGAGGGACAGCTCCACCTGGTCGCCCACCGCGCAGTTGGGGATGGTCTCGCCGCGGTTGGTCCCCGCGTTGTGGCAGACCCATGTGTAAACCGGGTGCCCGTACGGATCGGCGCTTGGCCCGCTCCTCCTCGGATCGCCCGCGATCATGCGCAGGCCCACCGGCATGGGCTGGATCTGGCCGGGCTGCACGCCGAGGTAGGCGCTCTTGTAATAGAAGTCGCTGTCGTCGGCGATCACCGGCGTGTTCGTGGCGGTGTCGATGACAGCCGGCACCCAGTAGGCCGAACGGTTGATGGTGCCGCCGCGGCAGGTCGAGTTGCCCGTGGTCCGGATCGATTCGGGCGTGCTGGCCGCGCTGGCGCCCGTGTTCCCGAAGAAAAGATGCAAGTGGGACGCGCCCGCCTGGCCCGGGAAGACGATGGGATCGTCATTCGCGAGGTGCGACGGCTGGCAGCGCGTGCGGAAATTGCCGGTCCCGTCGCCGCTGAGCGGGGCCACCTCCGTCGTCGGCTGGAGCTGATCGACGCCGACACCGGCATTCAGCCGGACGACATTTGTGGACGGCGGTTGAGGCGGTTGCACGGAGCCTTGCGACACGTAGCAGGCTTTCACCACGCCCGGGGCGACGTCGGCGAACGTGGCGTTGTTGCAGGCCACGCTGCCCGTCATGGCGCGAGGCGTCGTCCAGGACGGGCCGGCGCCATAGACCACATTGGCCGTGCCGTCGACGTTGCAAGCCTGGTTCTCCGCCGCGCACAGCGTGTAGCCCGAAGGCGGCGTGTCGCCCGGCCGGACGGTGGCGGGCGGCGGCGGCGCACCGAGGGTGAACTGCAGCGCGCCGTTCCACAGCATGTCCTCCCGGCCCTGGACCACATCGATGCCGTCCACGGCGCCCCTGTCGTAAGTGACGCCGGGGGCGGTCGAGAGCTGCCTCACGCCGTTGGCGACGATGCTCTCGACGTACAGGTTCCTGTCCTCGGCGCCGTTCGCGAAATCGTTGCCGAAGGAGATTTCCAGCTTGCTGTCGGCCGGGAGGGACTCCGGCAGGTTGAGGACGAAGTCTTCGTAGTCGCGGTTCACCACCTCGAACTCGGCGATGCTTTGCCCGTTGACCCTGACATTCATCAATGGCCCCTGCCCCGCCGCCAAGGTGGCCTTGGCCCGGACGGTCAACCTCTGGTTGCTGCTGTGCACGAAGCGCAGCGCACCCTTCCAAAGCATGTCTTCCCGGCCCGGAACCACGTCGATGCCGTCGACTTCTCCCCTGTCATAGGTCACCCCCGTCGAGGTCGGCCGCTGGGTTTTGCCGTCCACCGTGATCGACTGAACGTACAGGTTCCGGTCTTGCCCGTTGACCACGCCGTCGTTGACGAACGCCACGTCGACCCTGGCGCCGTTGGCCACCCGCTGGGCCAGCCGGATGGGATAAGCCTGGTACGCGGCCGCCCGGACTTCGGTGCGGGCGACCACCACGCCGCCGACCCGAACCTCCATGATCGGGCCCACGTTGGCGGCGAGCGAGCCGCGGGCCATTACCGTGATCTGGCTGCCCACGGCACTGGCCTTTTTCAGCCCACCGGTTTGCTCCGCGCCGGCGCCCACCGCGCTTGCGGTCGCGCTTGCGCCGTCGAGGTCACCTCCACCACTGCCGCCGCAGCCGACGACGGCGAACGCCGCCGCGATCGACATCGAGAGAACGTTTTTCTTGCCGCTGTTCATTGCAGCCTCCTCCATTTGCAATCAGATCCCTGGGGGGACGACGCCGCCGGTGCGTGACTGGTTGCTCAGGCACTCGGCGGACCCTGCCGCCGCCCGCGTCCGCTCAGCGGGACGCGGGGACGCGACGGGATCGAATGATGGGAGGCCGGCGCGGAACACGCCAATTGGAAATAGAGGTCGCGATTGGATCCGCTTATCGCGCAGCGCGTCCGGCCGCCGGGCGCGGCGCCGAGCGCGGCGTCAACCCGCCGCGGGGACCAGCAAGGAAGCGAGCACCTTGTCTATGCGCTTGCCGTCCATGTCCATCACCTCGAAACGCCAGCCTTCCCACTCGACCGCGTCGGTGACGTTGGGCAGGCGGCCCAGCAGCAGCATCACCATGCCGGCCAGGGTGTTGT
>CBJNAE010000033.1:0-18316 GCA_966433995.1 uncultured Ideonella sp.
GCCACGGCTGGCGCATGGAGGCCAAGGCCTTGGTGCGGCACGCCGAACGCTCGGCACACGCGGCGCGGCTCTTGATGCGCTACGCCCAGGCGCTGATGGCACACATGGCGCAGATCGCCGCCTGCAACCGCCACCACACCCTGGACCAGCAACTGTGCCGCTGGCTGCTGGCCCAGCTCGACCGCGGCGCGGGCCGCGAGATGCGGTTGACCCACGAGGGCATCGCCAGGATGCTCGGCGTGCGCCGAGAGGGCATCACCGGCTCGGCGCTCAAGCTGCAGAAAGCGGGTGTGCTGCACTGCAGCCGCGGGAAGATCGAGGTGCTGGAGCGCGCCGGCCTGCAGGCCCGGAGTTGTGAATGCCACGCCGCCCTGCGGCAGGCTCATGGCGGCTTGTGGGGGACCGTCGGCCCTGGCGGCCCGGTCCTGGGCCGCCGCGGTGGCCGGCAGGGGCGGGGCGTGCACCGATCGATCGACTGATCGACCGCGTCGCCCGGCCATGGCACGCCCGACTCGGGCGGCCCCGCCACGCCTTCGGCCACCAGCGCATCGCCCATCGAGTCCAGCAAGTCGGCGCGCAGCCGATCCCAGGCCGCGCCGCCCTGCTCCACGAAACGCTGGCTGACCTCCAACTCGATGCCGATGTAGGCGTCGCCGCCGTGGCGTTTGCGCAGATGGAAAGGCAGGCCGTCGCTGTGGCCGCGGTAGGGGTAGTTCCTGCGCAGGCGCAGGCCGGGCGAGCGCCGGTCGAACGCCGCCATCCACGCCTGGGAGAAAGCCGACTCCGCGGGGCGGGCCGGGTCGTAGAGCCAGGCGACGTCGGCTCGGCGCACCACGCCGTCCATCACCGGCGTGAAGCTGTGCGAGGCGACGTGGACGACACGGCGGCCGGACGCGACCAGCGCGTCGATCGCACCCTCGACGCGGTCGCGGTACGGCCGGTAGTAGCGCTCGACGATGGCCTGCCGCTCGCGCCGCGGCAGCGGGCGGGTGATCTCCGCGGAGAACAGGTTGGGCAGGCCGATCGTCAGGTTCAGGTCGATCAACAGCCGGGTGGTGGCATCCCAGTGGAGCGGCGCCTGGAAACGTCCAGCCATCTCTCGCGCCAACAGCAGCGCGCCGGGATCCCACCCGCGGTGGCTTCGCAGCAGTGCCTCCCGGCCTTCGAAAAGCGCGGCGTATTCCGGCGGCACGTGGTTGCCCGCGTGCTCGCATGAGACGACGAGCAGGCTGTCGCGCTTGGCGTTGTGCATCTGGGCGCCTTGTCAGAGCGCGAAGATCTTCCCGGGGTTCATGATGTTCTTCGGATCCAGCGCCTTTTTCACCGCGCGCATCATCGCCACCGCGCCTTCTCCGGCCTCGGAGACGAGGAAGTCCATCTTGTGCAACCCGATGCCGTGCTCGCCGGTGCAGGTGCCGTCCATCGCCAGCGCGCGCGTCACCAACTGGTGGCTGAGCCGTTCGGCGAGTTCGCGCTCGGCGGGCACGGCCGGGTCGATCAGGTAGCCGACGTGGAAATTGCCGTCGCCCACGTGTCCGACGATGAAATACGGCAGCCCGGCCGCGTCCACCTCGGCCACCGTGGCGTTCACGCATTCGGCCAGGCGGGAGATGGGCACGCAGGTGTCGGTGGTCACGCAGCGGCAGCCGGGCTTGGTCTGCAGCGCAGCGAGGTAGGCGTGGTGGCGGGCCGCCCAAAGCTTGCTGCGCTCTTCGGGCGTGGTGGCCCATGCGAAGTTCTCGCCGCGGTGCTCCGCGGCGATCTCCTGCACCAAAGCAGCCTGCTCGGCCACGCTGGCGGCGCTGCCGTGGAACTCCATCAACAGCATCGGCTGCTCGGCCAGGCCGAGCTTGTCGTGCCGATTGACCGCCCGCACCGCGTTGGCGTCGAGCAGCTCGCAACGCGCGATGGGCACGCCCATCTGGATGACCTGGATCGTCGCCTGCACCGCCTCGTCGACCGTCGGGAAGGCGCAGACCGCCGCCGAGATGGCCTCGGGCTGCGGATACAGCTTCAAGGTGACTTCGGTGATCACGCCGAGCGTGCCTTCGCTGCCCACCATGAGGCGCGTGAGGTCGTAGCCCGCCGACGACTTGCGCGCGCGGGTGCCGGTCCGGATGACCTCGCCCTGCGGCGTCACCACCGTCAGGCCCAGGACGTTCTCGCGCATCGTCCCGTAGCGCACGGCGTTGGTGCCGCTGGCGCGGGTGGCGCTCATGCCGCCGATGGAGGCGTCGGCGCCGGGGTCGATCGGGAAGAAGAGCCCGGTGTGGCGGATCTCGTTGTTCAGCTGCATGCGGGTGACGCCCGCCTGCACCGTGGCGGTGAGGTCTTCGGGCTGCACCGCCAGCACCCGCTTCATGCCGCTGAGGTCGATGCTGATGCCACCCTGGACGGCCAGCAGGTGGCCCTCCAGCGAAGAGCCCGCGCCATAAGGAATGACCGGCACCTCGTGCGCATGGGCCAGTTTGACCACCTGCGCGACTTCTTCAGTGCTTTCGCAATAGACCACCAGCTCGGGCGGCGGCACGTCGAACGGCGACTCGTCGCGACCATGCTGCTGGCGAACCGCCAGCGCGCTGGAGCAGCGGGTGCCCAGCAGAGCCTGGAGCCGGGCTTCGAACTCGGGAGGGATGGGACGGGGGGCCAGGGCGCTGGCGGGCACGGCAATGTTCATCTTCGTCTCCACCCCCCGGTTCAAAGGAGGGCGGGACGATTTTGCCGAGGAAAAGAAAACCCCGGCGCCGGGCGTCAGAAGTAGTAGCTGCCGAACACGCCAATGTAATTGCCGTCCACCTCGTCGTGGTAGCGCTTGGACTCGTACTTGTGCTGCACGGCGCGCAGCTTCAGGCCCATCTTGGGCGTGAACAGGTATTCGCCTTCCAGGGCCAGGCCGGTCGACGACTTGAAGTCCTCGGACGCGCCGCCCACCACGCCGGAACCCCGCACCTTGGCGTTGGAGACATGCTCGACACCCACGCCGAGCCGGACTTGGTTGGTCAAGTTGTACAGCGCGGTCAGGCTCACCGGGTAACGGGCGAAGCGCAGGCTGCCGTTTTTCGCGCTCACGTCGTCGACGTGGTAGCCGACCGTCGCCTGCAGGCCGAAGTTCTGGCCCAGCCGGAATTCGGCGCCCCCCAGGAAGGACACCAGGCCGCCGGAGCGGATGCTGGCCGTGTCGCCATCGGTGTAGCGCACCTTGTAGAGGGTCTCGCCGCCGCCGGTGAGGCCGAAGCTGAGCAGCGGCCTGACGACGCGCTGGCTGCTGTTGTCCTGGGCTTGGACGCCTCCCGCGGCCAATGCCAAGGCGGAACAGAGGAGAAGTAGCTTTTTCATAAAACCATTTGGTTATTTTTGGGAAATTGGATTTTAGTTTTGCTTACATTCAAAATCACTAACGACCGGCCCCTGATTCAAGGGGTGGCGCCGACCGGCGTTTACCATGCGCCCATGGCAAACCGACTCTCCCAAATCAGCACCCGCACCGGCGACGACGGCACCACCGGCCTGGGCGACGGCACTCGAATCGGCAAAGACCACCTGCGCGTCCAAGCCATGGGCGACGTGGACGAATTGAATTCAAGCCTGGGCGTGCTGCTGGCCGAGCCGCTGCCCGACGACGTGCGGGAGTTGCTGGTCGTGGTCCAGCACGAACTGTTCAACCTGGGAGGGGAACTCTCGATTCCCGGCTATGAATTGCTCAAAGCCGACGCGGTGCGGCACCTGGACGAGGCCTTGGCCCACTACAACGGTGGCTTGCCGCGCCTGAAGGAGTTCATCTTGCCGGCGGGCACGCGCAGCGCCGCGCTGGCGCATGTGGGCCGCACGGTGGCGCGGCGCGCCGAACGCGCCATCGTCGCGCTGGGCGCCGCCGAGACGGTGCGGGCCGAACCCCGGCACTACCTCAACCGCCTGAGCGATCTGCTGTTCGTCCTGGCGCGCGTCCTCAACCGCGCCAACCTCGACGGGTTGGGCGGGGACGACGTCTATTGGAAAAGCGAGCGCCTGGCGCGTGACGGCTCATGAGTGGCGGTGCGGGTCAGTCCAAGAACCCGCCGTCGCGCCGGCGTCAGGACGATCGAAAGGCCTTGACGGCCACCGCCTCACGGCGCCGCCAGGTAACCGGTGCTGAATTCGACCTTGCTCAAGAGGCCGTCGGCGTTCTTGTCCAATTCGGCGAACTTGGCGGCGATCGCAGGTAGCCGGCTGGCTTCCTGCGGTGACAGCGCGCCATCGGTGTTGACGTCGGCGCGCACGAAAGCCGCATCCAGGGTGGCAGCGTCTTTTGAGGTGCTGGAAGACGTGGTGGCAGGCACCGTGCTGCTCGAAGGCGCCGTCTTGGTGGGGCTGCCGCCGAAGGCGCCTTGCGCCTGGGCGCCGGTGGCCAAAGTGAACGCGGCCAATGCGGCGACGGTCGTCGGAATCAAGCGAAGGCTGGCGATGGTGTTTCTTGTCTGCATGGAAATCCCTTGTCAAAAGTAGAACGGGTGTCGATTAGAGGATAAAAATCGACCTTGCCCATTCTTTTTTTCTTCATTTCACCCGCGTTACCCTCAGATCCTGCTTGATGACATCGACTTGCAAGCGCTTACCAAGCGTAGCCCGGGTTGCAGGAACTTTCAGGCCACCAGGCGCGATTTCCGGCGCGCCTGGACGGCTTGCGACAGCTCGTCCAGTACCGTCAGGGAATCGTCCCAACCGATGCAGGCGTCGGTGATGCTTTGCCCATAGACCAGCTCGTCGGGGTTGTTCTTGCCCGGCGTGAACTTCTGCGCCCCGGCCTTGAGGTGGCTTTCCACCATCACGCCGAAGATGCTGCGGCTGCCAGCTTGCAGTTGTGAAGCGATGTCGCGCGCGACGTCGACCTGCCTTTCATGCTGCTTGCTGCTGTTGGCGTGGGAGCAGTCGACCATCAAGGTGGGCGGCAGCTTGGCGGCGGCGAGATCCTTGCAGGCGGCCTCTACATGCGCGGCGTCGTAGTTCGGCGTCTTGCCGCCACGCAGGATGACGTGGCAGTCCTGGTTGCCGCGGGTCTCGACGATCGCCACCTGGCCGTTCTTGTGCACCGACAGGAAGTGGTGCGGCCGGGCGGCGGCCTGGATGGCGTCGGTGGCGATGCGGATGTTGCCGTCGGTGCCGTTCTTGAAGCCGATCGGCGCCGAGATGCCCGAGGACAGTTCGCGGTGCACCTGGCTTTCGGTGGTCCGCGCGCCGATGGCGCCCCAGGAGATCAGGTCGCCCAAGTACTGCGGCGAGATCACATCCAGGAATTCGCTGCCCGCGGGCAGGCCCAGGCGGTTGATCTCGACCAGCAGCTGGCGGCCGATGCGCAGGCCTTCGTCGATGCGGTAGGTCTCGTCGAGGTAGGGGTCGTTGATCAGCCCCTTCCAGCCGACGGTGGTGCGCGGCTTCTCGAAGTACACGCGCATGACGATCTCCAGCGTGTCGGCGTAGCGGTCGCGTTGCGCCTTCAGCTGGCGCGCGTATTCGAGGGCAGCCACCGGGTCGTGGATGGAGCAGGGCCCGATGATGACCAGCAGGCGGTCGTCCTGCCCCCCCATGATGTCGCGGATGCGCTTGCGGGTGTCGCTGACCAAGGTTTCCACCGGTGTGCCGAGGATGGGGAAGAAGCGGATGAGGTGCTCGGGCGGCGGCAGGGGGGTCACGTTCTCGATCCTTTCGTCATCAGTGCGGCTGGTCTTCTCGGCACTGGCGGTCCAGGCATCGGGGTTGGCTTTTGGGCTGGTCATCGGAAAGCTCCTGGGAGAGTGAGGATTTTTGTGGGATCGGGACAGACGAAAAAAAACCGCCGGGGGGTGCCCGGCGGTTGAGGGATTCGGTGTGCGCTTCAAACCTGCCTACGCGCTCGCCTCTCCTCCGCCGGTGCGGTGCGAGAACCAAAAGTGCGCAAAAAAGTAGGCTTTGGAGAAACACATAAGGATGCAAATGTAGCACGGCATTCGGGCCGTTTGGGTATCTTCAAAACTTCAAAACCGCGTCCCAGTGAGCTTTCCGCCACACCCAAGGCGCGCGCAGCGCCGCCGCCCATCAAGCCACGACCCGAGGATCGGGCTTTGCCCGGCCTCAGGGTTGGCGCCCCCTCGGGGGGCAGGAGCGGAGCGACGTGGGGACCCCATTCATGCCGTACCGCCGACCGTCATCCGGTCGATGCGCAACGTCGGCTGGCCCACGCCCACCGGCACGCTCTGGCCTTCCTTGCCGCAGGTGCCCACCCCGGTGTCCAGCTTCATGTCGTTGCCGATCATGCTGACGCGGGTCAGCGCGTCCGGCCCGTTGCCGATGATGGTGGCGCCTTTGACAGGGTATTGGATCTTGCCGTTCTCGACCCAGAACGCCTGGGAAGCGGAGAACACGAACTTGCCGCTGGTGATGTCGACCTGGCCGCCGCCGAAATTGGTGGCGTAGAGGCCGCGCTTGAGCCCTTTGATGATCTCCTCCGGCGTCCTGTCGCCATTGAGCATGTAGGTGTTGGTCATGCGGGGCATGGGCACGGCGGCGTAGCTTTCCCGACGGCCGTTCCCAGTGGGCTTGACCTTCATCAGCCGGGCGTTCATCGAATCCTGGATGTAGCCCTTCAGGATGCCGTCCTCGATCAGCACGTTGCGCTGGCTCGGGTTGCCTTCGT
Organism: uncultured Ideonella sp.; assembly: GCA_966433995.1. Taxonomy (GTDB): domain Bacteria; phylum Pseudomonadota; class Gammaproteobacteria; order Burkholderiales; family Burkholderiaceae_C; genus JANPCX01. The sequence continues at coordinate 6,647 of CBJNAE010000033.1, forward strand.
CGTCCACGTTGAGCGAGCCGCGGCGGTCGGGCAGCGTGCCGTCGTCGAGCACGGTGACGCCCGGCGCCGCCACGCGCTGACCGATGCGGCCGGAGAAGGCACTGGAACCCTTGCGGTTGAAGTCGCCTTCCAGGCCGTGGCCGATGGCCTCGTGCAGCAGCACGCCGGGCCAGCCCGGGCCGAGCACGACGCTCATCTCGCCGGCCTTGGCCGGGCGCGATTCGAGGTTGGTCAGCGCGGCGCCGACGGCCTCGTCAACGTAGGACGCGATCACGTCGTCGTGGAAATAACCCAGGCCGTAGCGGCCGCCGCCGCCGCTGCTGCCGGTTTCGCGGCGCACCTGACCCTCGACCGTCTGCTCGGCGATCACGGTGACGCTCAGCCGCACCAGCGGCCGCACGTCGGCGGCCAGCGTGCCGTCGGCCCGGGCGACCAGCACCACGTCGTATTCGCCGGCCAGGCTGGCCATCACCTGCGCGATGCGCGGGTCCTTGGCGCGGGCCAGCCTCTCGACCTTTTCGAGCAGCGCGACTTTCTGCGTGCTGTCCAGCGTCGCGATCGGGTCCATCGGCGCGTAGAGCACGCGGCTGCCGGCGATCTTCGGCGCCTGGCCGCCGACCTTCACGCGCTTGCTCTGCCCCGCCGCCGCGATCGTGCGCACCGTGCGGGCGGCGTCCATCAGCGCGGCTTCGGAGATGTCGTCGGAATAGGCGAAGGCGGTCTTCTCGCCCGCCACCGCGCGCACGCCCACGCCCTGGTCGATGCCGAAGCTGCCGCTCTTGACAATGCCCTCTTCCAGGCTCCAGCCTTCGCTGCGGGTGTACTGGAAGTAGAGGTCGGCGTCGTCGATGCGGTGGGTGGCGATCGCCTGCAGGGCCTTGTTCAGCACCGCATCGGTCAGGCCGAAAGGCTCCAGCAGCAGGCCGCGGGCCACAGCCAGTCGTTCGAGAGTGGGTTCACGGGAGATCATGGCGCGGTATTCCCAAAAGAGTGAAGTTTCATTGTAGGAGCCGGTCTCGGCCATCGTGCGCCCAGGGATACCCGGCTGCAGGGCGGCCTGCGGCCGCTTCACGCTTCTTTACGCGGCCCCAGTCATCGCCGGCCGGGGCACCCACGTTGAGACCGGGCCGCTCCGCCATGGATCCAACCCCTTCCGGCGGGCCTTTTCCAATACCAAGGAGATCAGAATGCCCCGTCCCACCCCTTTGCATCGCCTGCTTGCCGCATCCACCCTGGCCCTGTCCGCCGTCGGCGCCTGGGCCCAGGCCGACCCCGGCCCGGCGGCCACGCCCGGTGTCGACCAGCGCCAAGCCAACCAGGAAAGGCGGATCGACCAAGGTGTCGCCTCGGGCAGCTTGACCGCGCGGGAGACACAGCGCCTGGAAGACCGCCAGGCCGCGGTGGACCATGCTGAAAACAAGGCCAAGGCCGACGGCACCGTGACCGCCAAGGAACGCCGCCACCTGGACAACATGCAGGACCGCAACAGCCGCGCCATCCGCCGCCAGAAGCACGACCGCCAGGCACGCTGAACCGCGGGCACGGCCGGCGGCGGGTCAATCCCCGCCCGGTGGCGGATCCTGCTCCAGCTGCTTGAGCGCCAACGCCCTCGCATAGAGCTGGTTGCGCGGGGCGTGGGTCAACTCGGCGGCCAGGGCGACGGCCTGCTTGAGCGGAAGCTCGGCCATCAAGGTGTTCAGCACGGCGTCGTGCGCGGTGTCCTGCGCCTGCCCGGCACCGCCCGCGAGCGGCTCCCTGGCGTGCAGCACCAGCACGAATTCGCCGCGCCGCCGGTTGGCGTCGGCGGCGAGCCAGCCCGGCAGGGCGTCGGCGGGCAGGGTTTCGACCGTTTCGAATTGCTTGGTCAGCTCCCGGCACAGCGTGACCCGGCGCGAGCCCATCTCTGCCGCCAGCGCGGCCGCCAGGCTTTCGATGCGGTGGGGCGCTTCGAACAGCACCTGGGCTTCGGGCCGGGCGGCCATCGCCCGCAGCTGCGCCGCGCGCTCGCCCGCCCGGCTGCCCAGGAAACCCTGGAAGGAGAACGCGGCCGCGCCGCCCTCGGCCGCGGGCGCACTGCCGGCGACGCTCAACGCCGCCACCGCGCTGCTGGCACCGGGGATGGGCAGCGCGCGGTGGCCGGCGGCCTGCACCGCGGCGACCAGCACCGCGCCGGGGTCGCTGACGGCCGGCGTGCCGGCGTCGCTCACATAGGCCACGCGCTCGCCGCGGCCCAGGCGGTCGATCACGGCCTGGCTGGCGTCGCGCTCATTGTGTTCGTGCACGGCGAGCAGGGGCTTGCCGTCCAGGCCCAGGTGCTGCATCAGCGGCGCGGTGTGCCGAGTGTCCTCGCAGGCCACGGCGTCGGCCAGGGCCAGCACGTGGATGGCGCGCAGCGTCAGGTCGGCCAGGTTGCCGATCGGGGTGGCGACGACGTAGAGCGCGCCTGTCGGAAAATGCTGCGCCCCCGCGGCAGCGGCGGCGGCTTGCAACAACACAGGGGCGATCGGCATGTTCATCGGGAGGCGCGCCACGAGCGGCAAGAAAGAGCTGGGGGACGAGGGCGAGGCCCTGGCGCTGCGGCACCTGCAGCGCCAAGGCATGACGCTGCTGGCCCGCAATTATCGGGTGTCGGCCGGCCCGGGCCGGCGCGCCGGCGAAGTCGATCTGGTGATGCGCGACCGCGACGGCACCGTGGTGTTCGTCGAGGTGCGCGCCCGCAGCGGCGCCGGGCACGGCGGCGCCGCCGGCAGCATCGGCGCGGCCAAGCGGCAGCGCATCATCCTGGCCGCCCGGCACTACCTGATGCCGATGGCTTCGCCGCCGCCCTGCCGCTTCGACGTGGTGGCGATCGACGCCGGCCGGCTGCAGTGGCTGCCGGCGGCTTTCGACGCCGAGTGAAACGGGCCGGCGCATGGCCGCGCGGAGCCCGCCACGAACGTTCTTCCACGCGCGCTGACTTATCATCCGACCGAATGTTTGAACAACGCATCCAGCAGCATTTCTTCGACAGCGCCGACCTGCTCTACGCGTCGGCCGAGTCCCTGAGCAAATCCATCAACGACGCGGCCAACGCCATCCTCGGCTGCATCACCGCCGGCGGCAAGGTCGTGGCCTGCGGCAGCGGCGTTTCCGCCATCAACGCGCAGCATGTCGCGGCCGCCTTCCTCGGGCGTTTCGAGCGCGAGCGGCCCGGGCTGGCGGCGCTGGCCCTGCCGGGCGACGGCGCGACGCTCTGCGCGCTGGGCGAGCAGGCGGACTTCGGCGCCGCGCTGGCCAAGCAGGTCCAGGCGCTCGGCCAGCCGGGCGATGTGCTGCTGGCCTTCAACCCCAGCGGGCAGTCGGCCGGTGTGCTGCAGGCGATCGAGGCGGCGCACGGGAAAGACATGGTGGTGGTCGCGCTGACCGGCCGCCAGGGCGGCGAAATCGCCGGCCGGCTGGGCGAGACCGATGTGCTGATCGCGGTGCCGCACGACCGCGAGGCGCGGGTTCAAGAGGTCCACGCCGTGGTGGTGCACTGCCTGTGCGACGCCGTGGACCTGCAACTTCTTGGAGAACAGGACAACGCATGAAGAAGAAGACGACGACAACCCCTCCCAGCCTGCGCCTCGCGGGCCTGGCCGCGGCCCTGGCCGCCAGCACGCTGCTGGGCGCCTGCGCGCCCCTGGTGGTGGGCGGCGCGATGGTGGGCGGCGCGCTGGTCGTGACCGACCGCCGCACCTCGGGCACCCAGCTGGAGGACCAGACCATCGAGTTCAAGGCCGGCGCGCGCATGCGCGAGGTGGTGGGCGAGCGCGGCCGCGTCAGCGCCACCAGCTACAACCGCCTGGTGCTCCTGACCGGCGAAGTCGCCACCGAGGCCGACAAGGCGGCCGCCGAACAAGCCGCGGCCCGCGTCGAGAACGTGCGCGCCACCGTCAACGAGCTGGTGGTGCTGGAGGGCGGCTTCGCCAGTTCCCTGGCCAACCGGTCCAACGACGCGATCCTTTCCGGCAAGGTCAAGGCGTCGCTCGTCGACGCCAAGGACTTGCAGGCCAACGCCTTCAAGGTCGTGACCGAACGCGGCACCGTCTACCTGATGGGCCGCGTCACCGAACGCGAAGCCAGCCGCGCGACCGACGTGGCGCGTTCGATCAACGGCGTGCGCAGGGTGGTGCGCGTGTTCGAGGTGGTGTCCGAAGCCGAGCTGGCCACGGGCGCACCCGTTTCGACGGCGACGCCGACGCCGGCGCCCGCCAAGTGACCGACTGACCACCGCCGGCACCCCGGCGGGCGCTGCATGAACAACAGGGACCGACCGGGTCCCTTTTGTTTTTGCGGCCGACGCACCGCGCCTCAGCGCAGGCGCCGCACCAGGCTGGAGGTGTCCCACCGCCCGCCGCCCTGGGCCTGCAGGTCGGCGTAGAACTGGTCCACCAGCGCGGCCACCGGCAGCCGGGCGCCGTTGCGGCGAGCTTCGTCCAGCACCAGGCCGAGGTCCTTGCGCATCCAGTCGACAGCGAAGCCGAAGTCGAACTGGTCGTCCACCATCGTCGGGCCGCGCTTGTCCAGCTGCCAGCTCTGGGCCGCGCCCTGGCCGATCACGCCGAGCACCGCCTTCATGTCGAGCCCGGCCTTTTGGCCGAAAGCGATGGCCTCGGCCAGGCCCTGCACCAGGCCGGCGATCGCGATCTGGTTGACCATCTTGGCCAGCTGGCCGGCGCCGCTGTCGCCGAGCAGGGTGACCGCCTTCGAATAGGCCTTGACCACCGGCTCCACCCGGGCGAAAGCTTCGGCCGAGCCGCCACACATCGCCGTGAGCGCGCCATTGATGGCGCCGAGGTTGCCGCCGGACACCGGCGCGTCGATGAATTCCAGGCCGGCCGCGCACGCCTGCCGCGACAGCTCGCGCGCCACCTGGGCCGAGGCGGTGGTGTGGTCGACAAAGACCGCGCCGGGCTTCATGCCGGGGAAAGCGCCGAAGGGTTCGCCTGCCTCACCCTGACCGAGTGCCACCGAGCGCAGGTCGTCGTCATTGCCGACGCAGGCGATCACCACATCGGCGCCCCGCGCGGCCTCATGGGGCGTGCCGGCCGCTTGGCCGCCGTATTCCTCCACCCACTGCGCCGCCTTGGCCGCGGTGCGGTTGTAGACGGTCACCGCATGACCGGCGCGAGCCAGGTGACCGGCCATCGGGTAACCCATGACGCCCAGGCCGAGGAAGGCCACGCGCTGTGGGGTGGGCGTGGAGTTGGGGGAGGTGGAGGTGTTCATCCCGCGATGGTGCCATGGCCGGCACGTGCCGCGCAGGCACAGAACCGCTGGGCCGCGAAGGGTGACTGTCATCTGCTGGATGCAGCGCCTGCGACAGGCTGGGTGATCGGGACCGGGGGCTTCCATCCCCAGGCCGTGGCATGAGGAACGGTGGTGGACGGCGACCCTTCTCATCGTTCACCCTGAGGGCCCATGGTTTGGTCAAGCCGGGGGACTTCCTTGCAGGGCGCATTTGGGCTTGCAGGCCCAGGACGCTGCGCGGGCAAACCGCATGCGGTTTGAAAACGAAGTTTCGCTAACGCCCCTCTTCGCCCCCAACCCTCTCCCGAAAACGGGAGAGGGAGCAAGGGAAAACTCCCTCGCCCCCGGCACGGGGGAGAGGGTTGGGGTGAGGGGGTGACGGCGAGCCACCTTTTCCTCCGATTGGGCCCGTCGAACGGTCGGCCTGAACGCAGAGGAGTTGGACGGCAACCATGGAATCTTCAGCCCCGACGGATCTGGTGGAAGAATTCAACCCCACGAAGGTGTAGCCTTGCCCGCCGCGTCCGATCCATTCTCCGCCAGGACTGCCGCCATGGCCTCTTCATCCCCCGTGCCACCTCCCCTCGACCCCCCCGAAGCCGCGCCGCGCGCGCTGCTGCAATCGCTGTTCGACACGGCCCTTGCCGCCGTCGACCCCTTGCGCTGCCTGCCGCCTTTCCTTCCGCCGCGTCCCAAGGGCCGCACGCTGGTGCTGGGCGCCGGCAAGGCCTCGGCGCGCATGGCCAAGGCGGTCGAGGCGGTGTGGGACGGCCCGCTGTCCGGGCTGGTCGTCACGCGTTATGGGCACGGCGAAGACTGCGCCCGCGTCGAGGTCGTCGAAGCCGGCCACCCGGTGCCCGACGACGCCGGCGCCGCGGCCGCGCGGCGCATGCTGGCGCTGGCGCGGCAGATGGGGCCGGACGACCTGGTGCTGGCGCTGGTGTCCGGCGGCGGCTCTTCCCTCATCACGCTGCCGGCCGACGGGCTGACGCTGGCGGAGCTGCGCGCCGTCAACCAGGCGCTGCTGCGCAGCGGCGCGCCGATCGGCGAGATGAACCTGGTGCGGCGCCACCTGTCGGCGATCAAGGGCGGGCGGCTGGCCCAGGCCTGCGGCGCGGCCGCGGTGCACACGCTGGTGGTGTCCGACGTGCCGGGCGACGACCCGGCCGTGGTCGCCTCCGGCCCCACCGTGGCCGACGACAGCCGGCCGGAAGACGCGCTGGCCGTGCTGCGCAGGCACCGCATCGAGGTTCCGCCGGCGGTGCTGGAGGCGCTGCGCCGGCCGCCCGTCCCCGGGAACGCGCCCGGCAACGGCCCGCGCGCAGTGCAGGTCATCGCCACCGCGGCCCAGGCACTGGGCGCGGCGGAAGACGCGGCGCGCCGCCAGGGCATCGAGGTGGTCAACCTGGGCGGCGCGGTGGAAGGCGAATCGCGGGAAGTGGCCCAAGCCCAGGCCGCGCAGGTGTTCGAGATGCAGGCCAAAGTGGCGGGCGGCCCGCCGCGGCTGCTGCTGTCCGGCGGCGAGACCACGGTGACGGTGCACGGCGCAGGCCGCGGCGGGCGCAACAGCGAATTCCTGCTGTCGCTAGCCCTGGCGCTGCAAGGTGCGCCCGGCATCCACGCCCTGGCTTGCGACACCGACGGCATCGACGGCGTGGAGGACAACGCAGGCGGCCTCGTCGGCCCGGGCTCGCTGCGCCGGGCGCGGGCCCTGGGTGTCGACCCCCAGGCCCTGCTCGGCGACAACGACGCCTATGCCTTCCTCTCGGCGCTGGGCGACCTCGTCACCACCGGCCCCACCCGCACCAACGTCAACGATTTCCGCGCGGTGCTGGTGGAAGGCGGCGGCTGAGCCGGCGCGGAAGGCCGCGCCGGTTTCGCCACGCCGACCCTCTGCATCCTGGGGAAAAGGCATGGCAACTCCTCTCCGTTTGCCGGAGAGGGTGGGGTGAGGCCGCTCCGCCAGCCGCCCGAATGCAAGGTGGCTCAAGGCGCGGCGCGCATCTGCGACACCTCGTCCACCAGCCACGCGCAAAAGCGCAGCGCCTGCGGCGAGGCGCGCGGGCGGCTCAGGGCGGTGTAGCGCAGGCCGCTGTCGACGAAACCCAGCGGCGCAAGCAGGCGGCCGGCGGCCACGTCGTCAGCCACCAAATGCCACGGCGCGATGCACAGGCCCAAGCCGCCGAGCGCGGCCTCCAGCGTGTAGGCGTAGTGGGCGAAACGCTGCTCGGGCGCGCCAGCGGGCAGCTCGGCGCCGCTGGCGCGGGCCCAGTCGAGCCAGGCGCCGGGTCGGGTCTGCGTCTGCAGGCGGGGGCAGCGCTGCAGCAGCGCCTCGCGCCGCGCGGGTGCGGCCGGCGCGGCCACGCGGGCCAACAGCGCGGGTGACAGCACCAAGCCCAATTGCTCGTTGAACAACAGGGTTTGGAGGGGTGTTTCGATGCGCGGCGAAAGATTCGGCGACGACGGTGACGGCGGCTGCGTGGACGGGCGCAGAGGCCGGGATGGGTCCGCTCCGGTGCCGCGGCCAACTTCGGCAGCGGGGGCCGCGTCACCCGCCGCGTCCCATCGAGGGCGCGGGTCTTCCACCCCGATCACCACGTCGTAACGCTCGCGTTCGATGCGCACCTCGTGCGACACCGTGCTCAGGCGCACGTCGATGCCCGCATGGCGCGCATGGAAGCGGTGCAAGCGGGGGATCAGCCAACGCATCGCGAAAGTGCTGAGGCAGGACACATCGAGCACCGGCGCCGACGAGGGCGAGACGGCCTCGACCGCCTCGGCGATGCGGTCCAGCGATGGTGTCAGCGCAGCCGCCAAGGAACGGCCCGCCGGCGTGAGCCGCAACGCCTGCCGGGCGCCGTCCTCGAACAGGGCCGCCCCCAGCTCATCCTGCAGCGCCCTCACTTGGCGGCTGACCGCGCCGTGGGTGACGCAGAGTTCGTCGGCCGCCGCCGTCATGCGGCCCAGCCGAGCGACCGCCTCGAAGGTGCGCAGGGCGTTGAGCGATGGCAGGCGTCGAGGCATGGTGATGTGAGTTTATGTCACATCCATCCAGCGGATAAGTCGTTTGCCCGCAAGCCCGTCTGCCGGGACACTGCCCGGGCGATGCCTGCCATCGCCACCGCCACCATGCCAAGCCATAACCGAGAGAAACTCACATGCCTTTCATCCGCACCAGCATCCCCCTGGGCACGCCGCTGCGCCAGCGCCACGCCATCGTCGGCGCCATCCACCATGCCCTGGTGGATGGCATCGGCATGCCGGCCGACGAACTTTTCAACCTCGTCAGCGAACACGGCACGGGCGCCGAACAGGGACTGGGCGGCCCGCAGTTCTTCTACAGCCGCACGTTCAACGGCATGAACCGCTCCGACGCGGTGGTGGTGGTGGAAATCACCATGCGCCGCGGCCGCAGCGACGCGATGAAGAAAGCGATGTACGCCGAAATCGCCGCAAACCTCGGCAAGAAGGCCGGCATCCTGCCCGACGACGTCTTCATCTTCACGCACGAGAACGACTACTCCGACTGGTCCGTCGGGCAGGGGCGCTTCGCGATGGCCTTGGTGCAGCAGCCGGGCGAAGGCGCTCCGGCGGGGTGAGGTGCCTGGGACCTTCGACAGGCCCAGGGAGGGGGAGCGCCTTGAAACAGAAGGGGAAGCGGATTGCCTCCCATCCGGTTCAGGCTGAACCTGCCGAAGCCCCCGGCAACCCGATCCGCGTCTCGAACTTCGCCCGGTGCACGCTGAAGAAACTCTTCACGTTGCGCACATTGGCGTCCTGCGTGAACAGCCGCTGCACCAACTGATGCCAGGCGGCCATGTCGGGCACCTGCAGTTGCAGCATGAAATCCGGCCCCGGCGACACCCGGTGGCATTGCTGCACCTCGGCCTCGGCCACCGCGCGCTGCTCGAAAGCGGCCAGGTGCTCGGCACCCTGGCGATCGAGCGTGACTTCGGCGAACACCGTCAGCCCCGCGCCCAGCGCCGCGGGCGAGAGCAGCGCCACGCGCCGCATGATGGCGCCGGTTTCCTCCAGCCGTTTCACCCGCCGCAGGCAGGTGGCGGGCGAAATGTGGGCGGCTTGCGCCAGGGCCTGGTTGGTGAGCGACGCGTCGGTCTGCAGCAGGTCGAGCAAGCGCCAATCGGTCGCATCCAGTGTCAGGGATTCGATTGAATCTTCCATGAATCAATTATTTATGAAATAAAATTCACTGATTGAAAATGAGTGAATGAAAATTCCAAAAATCCATGAATTAAGCACACATCTTTCTTGAGGTGATCCCTACCATCGCGGCACACCGATCCTCCTGCGGCCTTGTCGTCATCGTTCCGCCGGGTGGTTTTCGACAACACCGCAAAAAAGGACCCCTCACCATGTGTGGCATCGTCGGCGCCGTCAGCACCCGCAACATCGTTCCCATCTTGGTCGAAGGCCTGAAGCGCCTCGAATACCGGGGTTATGACTCCTGCGGCGTGGCCGTGCACCAGGACGGCAAACTGCAGCGGGCCCGCAGCACCGCCCGCGTGGCCGAGCTGCAGACGCATGTGAACGAAGACGGCATCGCCTCGGGCACTGGCATCGCCCACACCCGCTGGGCCACCCACGGCGCGCCGGCGGTGCACAACGCCCACCCGCACTTCTCGCACGGCCCCGCCTCGGTCACAGGGGAAGGCGCGGACGCCAACACCGCCATCGCCGGCCGCATCGCCCTGGTGCACAACGGCATCATCGAAAACCACGACGAGCTGCGCGCCGCGCTGGTCGCCAAGGGCTACGCCTTCACCAGCCAGACCGACACCGAAGTCATCGCCCACCTGGTCGACCACCTCTACGACGGCGATTTGCTCGACGCCGTGCAGCGCACCGTGCGCCAGCTCAAGGGCGCCTACGCCATCGCCGTGTTCTGCCGCGACGAGCCCCACCGCGTCATCGGCGCCCGCGAAGGCTCGCCGCTGGTGCTGGGCATCGGCGCCGGCGAAGCGGGCGGCGAGCACTTCCTGGCCTCCGACGCCATGGCCCTGGCCGGCGTGACCGACCAGATCGTCTACCTGGAAGAAGGCGACGTCGTCGACCTGCAGCTCGGCAAGATGTGGATCACCCGCCTCGGCCAGGGCGGCGACCGCTTCGAGCCCGTGGAGCGCCCGGTGCGCACCGTGCACGCCCACACCGGCGCCGCCGAACTGGGCCCCTACCGCCACTACATGCAGAAGGAAATCTTCGAGCAGCCCAAGGCCATCGCCGACACGCTGGACGCGGTGGAAAGCATCACCCCCGAACTCTTCGGCGACGGCGCCTACGGCGTGTTCAAGGAAGTCGACTCGGTCTTGATCCTGGCCTGCGGCACGAGCTACTACAGCGGCTCGGTCGCCAAATATTGGCTGGAGAGCATCGCCAAGATCCCCACCAGCGTGGAAATCGCCAGCGAATACCGCTACCGCGACAGCGTGCCCAACCCGCGCACCCTCGTCGTCACCATCAGTCAGAGCGGCGAAACCGCCGACACCCTGGCCGCCCTCAAGCACGCCCGCTCGCTCGGCATGCAGCACACCCTGACGGTGTGCAACGTGGCCACCAGCGCCATGGTCCGCGAATGCCGCCTGGCCTACATCACCCGCGCCGGCGTCGAAGTGGGCGTCGCATCCACCAAGGCCTTCACCACCCAGCTCGTCGGCCTGTTCCTGCTGACCCTCGCGCTCGCCCAGACCCGCGGGCACCTGGCCGAAGCGGAAGAGGCGGAACACATCAAGGCCCTGCGCCATCTGCCGGTGGCGGTGCAAGCCGTGCTCGCGCTGGAGCCCCAGATCATCGCCTGGGCCGAGGAGTTCGCCGGCAAGGAAAACGCGCTGTTCCTGGGCCGCGGCCTGCACTACCCCATCGCCCTGGAAGGCGCGCTCAAGCTCAAGGAAATCAGCTACATCCACGCCGAGGCCTACCCGGCCGGCGAGCTGAAACACGGCCCGCTGGCCTTGGTCACCGCCGAAATGCCCGTGGTGACGATCGCGCCGAACGACACCCTGCTGGAAAAGCTCAAAAGCAACCTCCAGGAAGTGCGCGCGCGGGGCGGCCAGCTGTACGTTTTCGCCGACGGCGACACGAAAATCGTGTCAGCCGAAGGGCTGCACGTGATCCGGATGCCCGAGCACTATGGCGCGCTGTCCGCCATCCTGCACGTGGTGCCTCTGCAGTTGCTGGCCTATCACACGGCTTGCGCGCGGGGGACGGATGTGGACAAGCCACGGAATCTGGCCAAAAGTGTGACGGTGGAGTGATATCCGTCAACATGAGACTTCGCGCGTCCGGAACAATAAAGTAAGTCGGACGACAGCCGATCATCTGAAGGCTGGCGCCACGCCAACCACCTGGGAGGAGTCGTGAACACCATTCCATCAGAAAGCCCCA
>CBJNAE010000034.1:0-18213 GCA_966433995.1 uncultured Ideonella sp.
CTCGGCGATGGCGCGCTCGGCGTCGAGGATGCTCTTGCGCTGCACTTCGGTGGGGTGGGCGGTGAGCACCGGTGAGATGTAGGCGCTGGACAGCAGCCTGGCGATGTCGCCCGACCGCACGCCGGCGCGGCCCAGCCGCTCCAGGCTCATCGCCAGCGAGCCTTCCTGCAAGTGGCCCTGGCGCGCGTGGTGCTCGCGGCGGCGCACGTGGTGCTGGTCCTCGGCGATGTTGGCCAGGTGCGAGAAATAGCTGAAGGCGCGGATCACGCTCACCGTCTGGTCGCCGCTGAGGTTCTTCAGCAGCCGGTCGAGCGCGCGCCCGGCCTGGGCGTCGCTCTTGAGGCGGTAGGCCACCGAGAGCTGGCGCACGCGTTCGATCAACTCGAAGGCCTGTTTGCCCTCCTGCTCGCGGATGACGTCGCCGAGGATGCGGCCGAGCAGCCGGATGTCGTCCACCAGGGGCTGGTTCTTGGCCGCGGCGTCGGCGGCGGCCGGCTTGCGCTTGGCGGCTGCGGCGGTCTTGCGGGGGGCAGGTGTCTTGGCGCTTGGCATGTCGGTGGAAGCAAGTGGGTTGTAATTTTGTTACCGACTGCGGATGTTATCAGCGGGTTCGGTTACATCGGGGTTTTCTTGCGGTGCCTAGGGGGGGACCGGTGGCGGACGGCGCCCGCATTTTGAATCAGCCCCCGCGGCGGCCCCTGAAAAAATGCTGCTGCTAGCATCCCCCGCATGGAAAAAGACACCCTCATCATCGCCACGCGCGAGAGCCGCCTCGCCCTGTGGCAGGCCGAGCACGTGCGCGGCCTGCTGGCCTCGGGCCTGGGGCTGGACGTGCGGCTGCTGGGAATGACCACGCGTGGCGACCAGATCCTCGACCGCACCTTGTCCAAGGTGGGCGGCAAGGGCTTGTTCGTCAAGGAGCTGGAAACCGCGCTGGAAGAAGGCCGCGCCCACCTGGCGGTGCATTCGCTGAAGGACGTGCCGATGGACCTGCCCGAGGGTTTCTGCCTCGCCGCCGTCCTGCCGCGCGAGGACCCGCGCGACGCCTGGGTCTCCGACCGCCACGGCAGCCTGTCCGAATTGCCGGCCGGCGCCCTGGTCGGCACTTCCAGCCTGCGCCGCATGGTGCAGCTGCGCGCCTTGCGCCCCGACGTGCGCGTCGAACCGCTGCGCGGCAACCTCGACACGCGCCTGCGCAAGCTCGACGAGGGCGGCTACGACGCCATCGTGCTGGCCGCGGCGGGCTTGAAGCGCCTCGGGCTGGGCCACCGCATCGCGCGCTGCTTCGAGGTGCAGGAGATGCTGCCTTGCGCCGGCCAGGGCGCGCTCGGCCTGGAAGTGCGCGGCGACGCCGTGGAATTGCGGGCGCGGTTGCAGTCCTTGGTCGACACCGACACCTGGCTGGCGGTGCAGGCCGAACGCGCCGTGTCCCGCGGGCTGGGCGGCAGCTGCAGCATGCCCCTGGCGGCCCACGCGGCGTGGCAACCGGCGGCGGGCGCTGGCGGGGAGCGCCGCCTGCAATTGCAAGCGGCGCTCGGCCATGCCGGGCGCACAGATGCGCCCCTGCTGCGCGCCGAGCAGTCAGCCGCCGTGGCGAGCGTGCAGGACGCCGAGGCGCTGGGCCACGAGGTCGTCGAACAGCTTCGAGGGCAGGGCGCGTCAACCTACCTGGTCGAGACCGCCTGACGCGGTGCAGGGCATGGACGCTGAGGCAACCCGGCGGGTACTGGTCACCCGGCCAGAAGAGCAGGCCGTTGCCTGGGTCGAGCGGCTCGGCCGTCACGGCGTGCCCGCCGAGGCCTTGCCGCTGCTTTCCATCGAAGCCGTCGAGGACGGCAGCGGACTCGCCGCCGCCTGGGCCGGGCTGCCGGCCTACCGCCTGGTGATGTTCGTCAGCCCCAACGCGGCCCGCTGTTTCTTCGCCGCCCGGCCGAACGGCTTACGGGACTGGCCATCCTCCGTCCAGGCCGCTTCCCCTGGCCCGGGCACGAGTGCCGACCTGGCGGCGTTTGGCGTGCCCATTGCCAACATCGTCGAGCCGGCCGAGGACTCGCCGCAGTTCGATTCCGAGGCGCTCTGGGCCCGCTTGAGCGGCCAGGACTGGCAAGGCATCGACGTGCTTGTGGTGGCGGGCGAGGGCGGCCGGGATTGGCTCGCCCGCCAGTTGCAGGAACATGGCGCGCGTGTCCGGCGGCTGGTGGCCTACCGGCGCGCCGCGCCCGACTGGACGCCCGCCCGTTCGGCGCTGGCGGAAGCGGCGCTGGCCCAGCCGCAGGGGTACCTCTGGTTCTTCAGCAGCTCCCAGGCCGTCGACCATCTGCTGGCGCGCTACCCGGCGCCCGCCTGGGCGCGCAGCCTGGCCTTGGCGACGCATCCGCGCATCGTGCAGACCGCCAGACGGGCGGGCTTCGGCGAAGTGCTGCTGTCGCGCCCGACTTTGCAGTCCGTGGCGGAGGCCTGCATACAATCTTCCGCAAACGCCGCATCGCCGTGACCACCGAATCCTCCCCTTCTCCGTCCCCCGCCGACATCCCGCCGACCGTGACGCCCGCCGAGACAGCGTTGGCGGCGCAAGCCTCGCCGCAAGCGGCTGCCGGCAAAACGCCGGCAGCCGCTCTGCCTTGGGCCGGCATCGCCGCAGTCGCCCTGGCGCTGGTGGCGCTGCTGAGCCTGAGCCTGGCCTGGAAGACCCAGCAACGCGTCGCCGCGCTGGAGCACACCCTCGTCAGCCGCCAGGAAGCGAGCCAGCGCGAGGCGGCGCAAGCCGAGATGCTGTCGAAGCAGGCCAACGACAACGTGCTCGAAGCCGCCGCCAAGGTGGCGCTGCTGGAGGCCCGCGTGGCCGAAGTGGCGGTGCAGCGCGGCCAGTTCGAAGAACTGTTCCAGTCCCTGTCCCGCTCGCGCGACGAGAACGTGCTGCTCGACATCGAAGCCGGCATCCGCGTCGCCCTGCAGCAGACCGCCATCACCGGCAGCGCCGAGCCCCTGGTCGCGGTGCTCAAGCAGTCGGACGAGCGGCTGGGCCGCTACAACCAGCCCCGGCTGGAAGGCGTGCGCCGCGCGATCGCCCGCGACCTGGACAAGGTCAAGGCCGTGTCCGTCGCCGACGTGGCGCTGCTGAGCGTCAAGCTCGACGAGGCAGTGCGCATGATCGACGACCTGCCGCTGCTTTCCAGGCCCGATTTCCGCAGGCCCGGCGGCGCCGGCGCGGCGGGTATGGAGGCCGCCGCGCCGCGGGCCCCGCAAAAAGCGCTGGAGGAGGCCGCGCGCGAACCCCGGGAGCCGGTCTCGGGCTGGTCGCTGCAGGCTTGGGCTCAGCGCTGGGACCGCTGGTCCGGCCATGTGTTGGCCGAGGCGAAATCTCTGGTGCGGGTGACGCGGATCGACCATCCCGAAGCGATGCTGCTGGCCCCCGAACAGGCCTTCTTCCTGCGCGAAAATTTGAAGCTCCGCCTGCTGAACGCGAGGCTGGCGCTGCTGAGCCGGCAATTCGAGACGGCGCAGTCCGACTTGCAACAAGTCCAGGCAGCACTGGACCGCTACTTCGACCGCCAGAATCGCCGCACCGCCGCCGCCGCCGAAGCCGTGCGCTCGGTGGCCTCCCAGGCCCGGCAAGTCGTGGTGCCGCGTCCGGACAACACGCTGGCCGCGCTGAGCGCCGCCGGGACCGGAAGATGAGTCGCGGTCGGCCGGCACTGCCTCTCCCGTTCACTGATTGTTGAATCCAGGCCATGCGTGCAGTCATCTGGTTCCTGTTGATCTTCGTCGTCGCCGTGGTGGCGGCCACCGCCCTGGGCACCAATGACGGGCTGGTGACCTTCTATTGGGGCACCTGGCGGCTCGACATGTCGCTGAACCTGTTCCTGCTGTTACTGCTCGGGACCTGCGTCTCCCTGGTCGCCCTGCTGCAGGCGTTCAGTGCGTTGACGACGCTGCCGCGGCGCGCACGCCAATGGCGCCTGGCGCGCCGGGACCGCAGCGCGCAGCTGGCCTTGCGCGAGGCGCTGGCGCTTTATTTCGGCGGCCGCTACAGCCGCGCTCAGAAATCCGCTCAGCGCGCGTTGACGATCCAGGCCGACACGCCCGACCTCACCCAGGACAATGAATTCACCGTGCTGGCCCACCTGCTGTATGCCGGCAGCGCCCACCGTCTGCAGGACCGCGCCCGCCGCGACGACCACCTCTCCCGCGCGCTGGCGCTGGCGGGCCGCAGCGGCGCCGCGCGTTCGGCCGAGGAGGGCGCGCACCTGCTCGCAGCCGAATGGGCCATCGACGACCGCGACGCCCCCCGCGCCCTGGCCCTGCTGTCCGCGCTGCCGGCCGGCGTGGCGCGGCGCACGCACGCGCTGCGGCTGAAGCTGCAGGCCACGCGGCTCGGCCCGCATGCGGCGGAAGCGCTGAAGACCGCGCGCCTCCTGGCCAAACACCAGGCTTTCTCGAAGGTGGCGGCGGTCGGCCTGCTGCGTTCACTGGCCTTCGAGGCGCTTGACGCGGTGCACGACATCGACCAACTGCGCCAAGTGTGGGCACAGTTCGACCCCGCGGACCGCCGCGATGCCTTCGTGGCCGCGCGCGCCGCGTCCCGCGCGGCGTCGCTGGGCCACCCTGGGGACGGCCGCCTGTGGCTGCGCCCTTTCTGGGAACAGATCAGCACCTTCAGCGTGGATGACCGGGCCGCTGTTGCCAAGGGGCTGGTCGAGTGCGCGCAAGGCCTCGAAGTGGACTGGCTCGCCAGTCTGGAAGCGGCCGGGCGCGAGCACGCCCGCGAAGGCGCCGTCGCGCTCGCGCTGGGTTGCTGCCTGGCCGAGCGCCAGCTCTGGGGCAAGGCAAGGCAGATGCTGGAGCAGGCGGCGCAGGACGCCGGCCTGGAAACCGAATGCCGCCGGCGTGCCTGGCTGCAGCTTGCGCGGCTCGCCGAGAAAGAGTCCGACGATGACAGCGCCGCCTCTTTTTATCGAAAAGCCGCCACGGTAGGTGACACGGCCTGAAAACCCGTGCTATACTGCGCAGCTTCGCGGCTGTAGCTCAGCTGGATAGAGTACTTGGCTACGAACCAAGGGGTCGTGGGTTCGATTCCTGCCAGCCGCACCAGAACTTTGCGTTCTAGAACGACGGGTTAGCACCGAAAGGCGCTAACCCGTTTTTCTTTGTGGCGACGATGACGTTCGCCGACCCGTCTCTTTTCCGGTGAATCGAAGCCCCGGGGTGCGAACTCTTGGGGCTTTGCTATTTCCGTATCTCCTGTTCGCGCTTGCATGCGTGCGCGGCGTGTCTTCATCTTCTTTCCTTCATGGGCGCCCGTGCGGGGGCGCCTGGCGTTCCCCGAGGATGACCGTTCCGTCACGGTCATCGGTAAAAATGCAGGCCCTTGTTTCGGCAAGTGGCCAATCATCCAATTCACATCAGGAGAGAGAAAAATGAATCAGGTTTTCAAGACCATCGGATCGGCGATCGCCTTGTCCGCCTTGGCCGGATGCGGCGGCGGCGGCGACGACGCCGGCTCGGGGCCCACCAAATACAGGGAAAGCGATGTGAAGAACGTCGTGACGCTGGGTGCCATCGCCAGCGGCATGACTGGCGACCGGGTCGGCCCCGCTTTGTCCTTCCTGGGCGGCATTTTGCAGGGCTTGTCCCTGGACGCGGGCGGCAGCCGGTCCACGGGCACCACGTCGTGCGCGACGGGCGGCTCCGGCAGCGGGACGCTCAGCGCCGTCGTGACCAAATCGGCCGTGCGCGCCGGCATGGCCGTGGGCGACCAGGTCACCTACACCTTCACCAACTGCGTTTTCGCGAACGCCAGCTTCACCTTCAACGGGACGGTGAAGCTGACCGCGCAGACCGACGCGGTCAACCTGAACAGCGCCACCTACCAGGTCGGCTATTCGGCGACGTTCACCAGTTTCTCGGTGAAGTCCGGGGCCCTCACCACGACCCTCGGCGGTACCGCCAACGCCGTCTCCAGCCTGACGTCCGGCAACGCCGCTTCGGGCACTTTCACCGTCCCGGCCGGGCAATCGCTGACGGCGGTGATCTCCGGCGGCGCCGCCGGTCCGTTCTCGCTCACCTACGGCGCGGGCACGACCTTCGCCGGCAGCGATGTCACCTCGCCGAACAGCGCCTCGCGCAAGCTGGACGGCGCGGTCAGCGCGGGCGCCTCGGGCGCCACCGCGCCGCTGACCATCGCCACGCCGGTCACGTTAACGGGCACGCTGAGCAACGCCGGCCAGTTCTCTGCGACCTCCGGCGTGCTCAACACCAAGTCGTCCGACCTGGCGACTTCGGTCACCTTCAGCGGCACGGGCGCGACCGTCAGCGGCGACAGCGACCGCAACGGCTCGCTCGACCTGGTGTTCCAGTCCAGCTGGGCGGCCTTGACGTCGGGCCAGTGACCTCCCATTCCCCCGCGCCTGCAGGTGCGGGGGACGTTCCGTTTTCCCCGCCGGTGCCGGTTCTCCCGGCGGGCTTCACCCGGGCGGTGCGCCGCCGGGTGCATCATGGCGCGATGAGCAAAGCATTCACGAAAGAATCCGACGCCGGCGACGATGACGACGGCGCCGAAGGCGGCCTGCCCCCGCTGCCGGCCGGCAGCAAGAATTACATGACGCCGGCCGGCTATGCCCGGCTGCGCAAGGAACTGCTCGACCTGCTGGACGTGGAGCGGCCGCGAGTGGTGGAGGTCGTGTCCTGGGCCGCCAAGAACGGCGACCGTTCGGAGAACGGCGACTACCTCTACGGGAAGAAGCGCCTTCGCGAGATCGACCGGCGCATCCGTTTCTTGACCAAGCGGCTGGACGTGGCGGAGGTGGTCGACCCCTCGGTGCACCACGGGAAGGACCAGGTCTTCTTCGGCGCCACCGTGACCTACGCCAACGAGCAAGGCGACGAGACCACCGTGACCATCAAAGGCATCGACGAGTCCGACAGCGGCGCTGGCGAGGTGAGTTGGATCGCGCCGATGGCCCGCGCCCTGCTCAAGGCGCGGGTGGGCGACGAAGTCTCGGTGCAGACGCCGGTCGGCCTGCAGCGCGTCGAGGTGCTGGAGGTGCGCTACCCCGCTCCTGCGGCGGCCTGAGCGGTGTCAGGGCTTGATGCGGCTGACCCGCATCACCGGCTGGGCACGCTTGAGGGTGCGCATCACGTCGGCCAGGTGCAGCCGGTCCCGCACGCTGACCAGGATCTTGAGTTCCGTCGATTCGGCGACCGGGTCGTTGCCCATGTCGATGTGGGTGATGTCGGCTTCCGCCTCGGCCACGGCCGCCGCCACGCGCGCCAGCACGCCTTTGCCGTTCCGCAGCAACAGCGAGATGCCGGCCTCGAAGGCACGCACCGGCTGTTCCGCCCATTCCACGCCCATGAAGTGCTCGGGGTCGCGTTCGAACAGGCGCTTGCCGATGCCGCACTCGGCGGTGTGGATCAGCAGCCCCTCGCCCCGGCCGAGGTAGCCCTTGATGCTGTCGCCGGGGATGGGCCTGCAGCAGGCCGCCAGCTTGACGGAGGCGCCTTCGCTGCCGTCGATCTGCACCATGTTCTGGTGCAAGGCGCCCTCGTCGGGCACGATGTAGCGGCCCAGGCTGAGCGTGACGGCGTCGGGCCGGGTGCCTTGCTCGGCCAACTGCCGGGCCAGGCGCTTGGCGACGATGGCCGCGATCTTCTTGCCCAGGCCGATGTCCGTCAGGAGCTCGCCGCGGCTGCGATTGCCGCTCCAGCGGGTGAGCTGCTGCCAGGTGTGGTGCTCCGCGTCGTCCTCCGGGGGCAGGCTCAGGCCTTCGGCGCGCAGCGCCTGCACGAGCATGCGCTCGCCGAGCTCCTGCGACTCGTCCTGCTCCATCGTCTTGAGGTAGTGGCGGATCTTCGAGCGCGCCCGGCCGGTGCGCACGAAGTTCAGCCAGGCGGGGTTGGGGCGCGCGTTCGGGGCGCTGACGATCTCCACCACGTCGCCGCTGCGCAGCTGCGTGCGCAGTGCCACCGGGTCGCCGTTGACCTTGGCGGCGACGCAGTGGTCGCCGACGTCGGAGTGGATCGCGTAGGCGAAGTCGACCGGCGTGGCGCCGCGGGGCAGTGCCAGGATCTTCGACTTGGGCGTGAAGACGTAGACCGCGTCCGGGAACAGGTCGATCTTGACGTGCTCCAGGAACTCGCCGGCGTCGCGCGTCTCGTCCTGGATGTCGACCAGCGACTGCAGCCACATCGCGCTCAGGCGCTGCGCGTCCTGCACCTGCAGGGCGCCCTTGCC
The DNA here is from genome assembly GCA_966433995.1 of uncultured Ideonella sp. Classification (GTDB taxonomy): domain Bacteria; phylum Pseudomonadota; class Gammaproteobacteria; order Burkholderiales; family Burkholderiaceae_C; genus JANPCX01. Next base: position 8,234 of record CBJNAE010000034.1, read on the forward strand.
ACCCTTGGTCTTGTAGAGCCAGTGCGCCGCGATGCCGCTCTCGGCGACGGCGTGCATCGGCTCGGTGCGGATCTGGAACTCGACCGCCGTGCCCAGCGGGCTCACCAGTGTGGTGTGCAGCGACTGGTAGCCGTTGGCCTTGGGGATGGCGATGTAGTCCTTGAAGCGGCCCGGCACCGGCTTGTACAACTGGTGCAGGATGCCCATCGCGACGTAGCACTCGGTCGGCGTTCCGACGACGATGCGGAAGCCGAAAATATCGTTCACCTGGGCGAAGCTCAGGTGCTTATCGCGCATCTTGCGGTAGATCGAGAACATGGTCTTCTCGCGGCCGAAGACCTGCACGTTGAGCTTGGCCTGGGCGAAGGTCTTCTCCACGTCGTTCTGGATGCGCTCGACGATGTCGCGGCGGTAGCCGCGCGCCTTGAGCACTGCCTTGGCCAGCGCGGCCTGCCGCCAGGGCTGGATGTGCTGGAAAGCCAGGTCCTGCAGCTCGCGGTAGGTCTGGTTCAGGCCCAGCCGGTGGGCGATGGGCGCGTAGATGTCGAGGGTTTCGCGGGCGATGCGCGCCCGTTTGGCCGGCACCACGGCGCTCATGGTGCGCATGTTGTGCAGGCGGTCGGCGAGCTTGATCAGGATGACCCGCACGTCCCTGGCCATGGCCAGCAGCATCTTGCGGAAGCTTTCCGCCTGGCTCTCCTCGCGCGTCGAGAACTGCAGCTTGTCCAGTTTGGTCAGGCCGTCCACCAGTTCGGCCGTCGGCGCGCCGAAGCGTTCGATCAACTGGGGCTTGGTGATGCCGCAGTCCTCCATCGCGTCGTGCATCAGCGCGGCCATGATGGCTTGCGCGTCGAGTTTCCAGTCGGCGCACAGGCCGGCGACTGCGATCGGGTGGGTGATGTAGGGCTCGCCGCTGGCACGGAACTGCCCGAGGTGGGCTTCGTCGGCGAAGCGGTAGGCCTCGCGCACCAGCTTGATGTCAGTACTGTCGAGGTAGTTCAGCTTGTGGGTCAGCGCGTCGAACGACGCCGCTTCGGCTTCTTCCTGCGCCGGCGCCGAGCGCAGCAGACCGCGAGCGGCCGCCTTGGCCTTCTCGCGGATGTCGTTCATCAAGTTGGCGGTTCTTGCGCGCATGCCTGAATTTATCCCGGATCCCGAGGCCCAGGAGGCCGTCGGGTCATGTGGCGGAGCAGGCGCCCGCCGTTGGACGGATGGATGGGAGGGACGGAGGCGGCGCCCCAATGAAAAAGCGGCCGCCTGGCCGCTTTCGTCCTGTGGTCGGGCGCTGCCGCGTCAGACGGGCACCTTGCGCAGCATCTCGACGCCGATCTCGCCGGCGGCGATCTCGCGCAGCGCCGTCACGCCGGGCTTGTTCTTGGTGTCGATCTTCGGGGCATGGCCCTGGCTCAGCATGCGGGCGCGGTAAGTGGCGGCAAGGACCAGTTGGAAGCGGTTCGGAATCTTGGTCAGGCAGTCTTCAACGGTGATGCGGGCCATTGCGGTCTCCAGGGGATCGGACGAAAGTGGGCTTAGTTCAGGTTCAGGGCGCCGAACACGCTGGGCTTGCTGCGTATCAAGGCGCGGTACTTGAGCCGCTGCGAGTGAACGACGGTTTTCAGGTCGAAAAGAGCCGTCTCGAACAAGCTGTTGATTATAACGAAGTCGAAGTGCTCGGCCTGCGCCACCTCGGTGCGCGCATTGGCCAGCCGCGTGGCGATCACGTCGGCCTGGTCCTCGCCACGGCGGTTCAGACGCTGGGCCAGCTCCTCCCAGCTGGGCGGCAGGATGAAGATCAGCACCGCGTTCGGGAAGATGTTCTTGATTTGCAGCGCGCCTTGCCAGTCGATCTCCAGGATCACGTCCTGGCCGCTGGATATGCGGGCCTCGACCTCGTTTCGCGAGGTGCCGTAGAGGTTTCCGTGCACTTCGGCCCATTCGAGGAAATCGTCGTTGGCCACCTTGCGCCGGAATTCCTCTTCGCTGATGAAATGGTATTCGCGGCCGTCCTGTTCCTGGCCGCGGGGGCGGCGCGTGGTGTGGGAAGTGGATACCACGAGGTGCGAGTCGAGTTCGAGCAAAGCCTTGACCAGGCTGGATTTGCCGGTGCCGCTCGGCGCGGCCACAACGAAGAGGTTGCCAGGGTATTCCATCGGTTGCTTCGGGCTCGGGCCTGGGTTGTCCATGCAGGCCCCAGGGGAGGGGCGGTCCACCAGGCCTGGAAGGCGGCCGACGCGGCCCCACAGAGCGGGCGCCGGTGGATGTCGCGCGGAATCTTATCAGCCACCCCGACCGGCGGGCGATGCCGCGGCGGCGCGCCACATGAATTAAGCACGCTCCGGGAAATGCCGAGCCATGTGCCCTCGGATTTTTCATCGGCTGCCGCCATGGTAAAAACCGGTCCCACCATGCCCACCGCCAAACCCACCATCCTCGTCATCGACGACGAGGCCATCAACATCCGGGTGGTCGGCGAAATCCTGGGCGGCGACTACGAGGTGATCTTCGCGTTGAACGGCCCGGAAGGCATACGCCGCGCCCGGGACATCGATCCCGACTTGATCCTGCTGGACGTGAAGATGCCCGGCATGGACGGCTACGAAGTCTGCGCGCGCTTGCAGGCAGACCCCCGCACGGCAGCCTTGTCCATCGTGTTTGTCACTGCCCTGGATTCCACCGCGCAGGAGATCCAGGGGCTGGAAGCTGGCGCGGTCGACTATCTCACCAAGCCGCTGGTTCCGCAGGTCGTCAGGGCCCGGATCAAGAGCCACCTCGCGATGAGGCGCAGGCTCACCGAGCTGCCTGGTGCCGATGCGCAAGGGCAAGCTGCCGCGCCGATGGTCAGCGCCAGGCAGAAGGAAATCCTGGAATGGATCCAGGCGGGCAAGACCAATGACGAGATCGCCACCATCATCGGTTCGTCGAAAGCCAACGTGAAGTACCACATCGGCCAGATCATGGGCAAGCTGGACACCCACAACCGCGCGCAACTCGTCGCCAGGGCAGTCAACCTGAGGCTGATCCGGCTGAAGGTTTGATCGGGCGGCACCGACCTGCGGCCCCTGGATCAAAGAGCGGCGTCGACGCCCCCGCGCGTCACCAGTTCGTCCAGTCCCGCCCGCGCCGCGGCGAAGTCCAGCGACTCCAAGGCGTTTCCGATGGCTTCCAGCCGGGCCTGGTCCTCCTGCCCGGGCATCGCATCCTTCAATGATTCGAAGGCGCGGTAGGCTAGGGCGTTGTTCGAGGCCAGCAGTCGGGCCAGTTCCCGCATGTGCGCCTGGGCCTCGGGCCCGGGGCTGGCTTGTCTGTCGGCGATGCTTGGGGGGGTGGGCCCGTCAGCCCCGTCCGGCCCGCTGGACAGCTTGTCGGCGCTGGCGAAGGCGGTCTGCAGCCGGGCCTCCAATCGGGAGAGCAGCGATGCCGCCGTCGCGGCGCCTCCTGGCCGGCGTGCCTGCGGCACCGCAAGGGCCAGCGCCTGGGCGGCTTGCGCGACACCGTGTGCCCCCAGCGTCCCGGCCACCCCTTTGAGCGTGTGGGCCATCTGGACCGCGGCTTCGCCGTCGCCGTCCTGGAGCGCGACGCGCAGCCGCGGCGCGAAATCTTTGAATTTTTCGTGGAACGACACGATCAGCCTGCGCAGCAGGGCTTCGTTGCCGTTGACCCGCGAAAGCGCCGCAGGCAGGCCGTCGAATCCCGGCAGCGGTTGCGGGAGCCGCTTCGCATGCCGGCTTTGCATGTCCACGGGCGCCGACGCGGCTCCGCCTGCGTCCGGTCGATCCGCCGGGGAAGGGCGCGGGTCGGTTCGGCCGAGCCACCAGGCTATCGTCTGCTGCAGCTTGGCGGGATCCAGCGGTTTGGTGAGGAAATCGTTCATGCCCGCGTCGAGGCAGCGTTGGCGCAGCCCCTGCTCGGCCTGTGCGGTCAACGCGATGATGGGCAACCGCCCGCGGTCGATGTGCCGCCGGATCTCCTTGCAGGCCTGCAAGCCACTCATGTCCGGCATCTGCAGGTCCATCAGCACCAGGTCGTGCCGCAAGGCGGGGTCGAGCGCCATCTCGATCGCCGCCCGCCCGCTGGCGGCCAGGTGGCAGGCCGCGCCCATGCTCTGCAACAGCTCCTGCAGCACCAGCCGGTTGATCTCGTGGTCTTCCACCACGAGCACCTGCGCGCCGCGCAGCTTCAAGGCGGCCTGCCCATCGTCTATGCGGCCGGCCGGCGCCGGGTCGACCGGTGCCGCGTCGGCGCCTTCCAGGCCGCTGGGGGCCAGCACGGCGGTGAAGGTGAACGTGCTGCCTTGGTTGGGGACGCTCTCCACGTCGATGCGCCCGCCCATGGCTTGCGCAAGCTGCTGGCTGATGGCCAGGCCGAGGCCGGTGCCGCCGAAGCGCCGCGTGATGGAGCGGTCGGCCTGGTTGAACGACTGGAACAGCCCGCCCATTTCCCTCTGCGAGATGCCGATCCCGGTGTCGGTGACGCTGCAGATCAGCTTCAACCCGCCTTCCCGCAGGTGGGCCTGGCTGATGCGCACCTGCACCTGCCCCGCGTCGGTGAATTTGATGGCGTTGTTGACGAGGTTCAGCAGCACCTGGCCCAGGCGCTGGGGGTCGCCTTTCAACCGGCGCTCGACGCCTGCGTCCATCCAGAAGGTCAGCGCGAGCCCCTTGTCCTGGGCCTGCAGCGAGGTCATCGTGGAGATGTTCTCCACCACCGCGCCGAGGTCGAAGTCGATCTGATCCAGCTGCAGCTTGCCGGCCTCGATCTTCGAGAAATCCAGGACGTCCTCGATGATGTTCAGCAGAGACCTTGCCGCACCGGTCACGCCCGACACGTAGCTGCGCTGCTTGGCCGACAGCTCGGTGCCCAGCGCCAGATGGGTCAGGCCGACGATGGCGTTCATCGGCGTGCGGATCTCATGGCTCATGTTGGCCAGGAACTCGCTCTTGAAGCGCGTGGCCTGCTCGGCGACCTCGCGCTGCTCGACCAGCTCGCGCGTGCGCTCGTCCACCCTTTTCTCCAGTGTCAGCATGGCTTCGCGCTGGATCCGCTCGTTCTCCTTCTTGGTGGCCCTGATGCGGTCGGTCAGGGCGTAGGTCAACAGGACGAATTCGAAGAACGACCCGATCTGCATGCCGTGGGTCGTGATGAAGTTGTTGGGCAGGATGTCGAGGTTGCGCAGCCCCAGCGCCAGCGTGCCGACCAGGAAGCCGCTCCAGGCGACGAGGAAATACCGGCCCTGCCGCACCCGGTTGCGCATGGCGACGGCGGCGGCCAGCAGCGTCCCGGCGGTCAGCAGGACGAGCAGGGTGCCGAATTGCACCGCCGCGTGGTCGCCCGTGTGCCACACGAGCCAGGTGTCGAACACCCACAGCAGCACGATCGTGCGCGCCAGCAGGCTGGTGCGCGGCATGTGGCTGGGCAGGTCGAGGAACTTGCGGGTGAATTCCAGCGCGCTGACCGATGTCAGCCCCATGGCGACCATGAAGAGGTAGCCCATCAGGTCCGGGTCCCAGGGCGTCACGTATTCGAGCAGGTGACCGTTCTGGCCGAATTGCAAGGCGCCGAACGAGGCGAGGTAGGCCGAGTAGTACAGGAAGAGCTTGTCGCGGATCGTGAAGTAAGCCATCGCGTTGACCAGCAAGATGGCGAGGATCATTCCGTAATAGACGCCCATCAGCAGTTGCTGGTGATGGTCCGCCTGGGCGAACGCTTCCGGCGTCCACAGCACCAGCGGCAGTTGCAGCGTCCCATAGGCCGCGGCGTTCACCAGCAGCGTCCTGCTTCGGCCGGGTGGGATCTCGATCTTGAGGTTGAAATTCCGCCCGGCGACCGCGCGCGCCGAGTAGGGCTGGAAGTCGTGGGCGGCCTTCACTTCGAAAGAGCCGTCCGCCGGGTCGACCAGGTAGACGTCGGCCTTGACCAGCCGGGACGACTGGATTTCAAGCAGCCACAGGTCGCGTGCCACAGACTCGTTGCGCAGCGTGACCCGCACCCAGATGTCGGAACGGGTATGGCCGAAATTGGGCGCTTTGGACTGGCTGGGCCGGAACTTGTCGTGCCAGCTTTCCGACGTGATGTCGGCGAAGGTCAATTGATTGGTTTTGTCCTCGTAGTACTCGAGGTTCAGGCCGATGGCGTACCGGTCGTGGCGGTCGTCCAGCAACAGGGTGCTCTCGCCAAGCGCGCGCTCGCTGAAAAGTATCAGCGCAAGAAAAAGAACAAGGTATTCGAGTGCGCGCATCAGATTGGATTGTGGGCGGTCACCGGCCGAGCTTGCCGATTGCAGAGGACCCTCATTCCGGGGCGCCGCATTTTCTTTCCGAAACGAGGCGCCTCTTACTGACCGTGTGGCCAGTGGTGGCTACCCTGCCGCTCAATCGAAAGCGTAGAGAAGTGCGCCATCGCTTTTAAATTGATGATGGATAAATTAATCAATTCAATAAAACGCCAGAAATTTTGAGTTAATTTGATGTTTCATTTTGAAACATGTACTTGACTGGCCGATCGGTCAGTGTACATCCCTCAATTCGCTACCTATATTCATCCGGCGGCAACGTAACTCGCTATCAGAGGGGTGAATATAAAAATGAAAATCTCGCCGGGAAATAAAAATAAACTATCAGAAGGCTCCAGTGATGATATGGGGTCGACCATCATGAGTTTTCCTCCACCGGAATCCCTGAGTCGCCTGAAACCATCCAATCTCCCCGGCCTTTCACCCGTTTTTGCCGAATACGGCGAGGAAGGCCGGTGTTTCAAAATCAGATTGGCCAACCGGCAGGGTACCCGCCGCCAAGCAGGCCTGCTCGTCAACAGGCGTTATGTCGAGCGTGGTTATGGCGAGCAGGAACTGAGCGAGAGGCCGCAACGTTTGACCATCGTCGCCTATGACGGCGATGTGCCCGTGGGCACCCTCAGCATGGGCCTCGACGGGCCGGCGGGTTTGTTGTGCGACGAGCTTTACGGCATGGAGATGGATCTGTTGCGCGTTCGCGGCCGGAAGGTGCTGGAACTCGTCAAGCTCGCTGCCGATGGTTCGTCCGCACGCCTGCAGACGATGGCCGCGCTATTTCATGTGGCATTCATCAATGCATACCACATCCATGGGTATGACGATGCCGTGATGGAAATCAACCCGCGGCATGTGAATTTCTATAAGAACCGTTTGGGTTTTAGATTGCTCGGTCCCAATCGATTGAATAGGAGAGTGAATGCGCCTGCGGTTTTGATGCATTGTCCTCTCACGGAAATGGAAAGCCATATCAAATCCTCCGGTGGATGCACGGAGCTCCGCGGTGAAAGATCGCTTTATCCTTATTTCTTCAGCCCGCAAGACGCGGAAGGAATACGCCAAAGACTTTCCATTCATGCGGGGAAAAGTGCCCGGTGAATAAGGAGGCGTGGGTTTTTTCTTATTCGGAAGCGTTTTCCAGGAACATCGGTTGGCTCACTTCGGACGAGCAACAGGCTCTGCGCGGCAAGCGGGTGGCCATTGCCGGCATGGGAGGGGTGGGGGGAAGCCACCTGCTGACCTTGGCGCGCCTGGGCGTCGGCGCATTCCACATCGCCGACTTTGATTCATTCGAAGTGGCTAATTTCAACCGCCAGGCCGGCGCAAGTTTGTCCAGCCTGAATTGTTCCAAGGTGCACACCCTGGCGGCGATGGCGCGGGAGATCAACCCCGAACTCGACCTGCGCCTGTTCCCCGAAGGGGTGGGAGCCGCCAACCTGGACAGCTTCCTGGCGCAGGCCGATGTCTACGTCGATGGCCTGGACTTCTTTGCTTTCGAGGCCCGCCAGGCGGTTTTCGAGGCCTGCGCGGCCAAAGGCATCCCGGCGGTCACGGCGGCGCCGCTGGGCATGGGCGCAGCGCTGCTCAATTTCCTGCCGGGCGGGATGAGCTTCGAGCAATATTTCCGCATCAAGGGGCTGCCCCAGGAAGAGCAGGCCCTGCGCTTCCTGGTCGGGCTGGCGCCGGCGCTGCTGCACCGCACTTACCTGGTCGACCCGAGCCGTGTCGACTTGCGCGAAAGACGCGGCCCTTCCACCGTCATGGCCTGCCAGTTGTGCGCCGGAATGGCGGCCACCGAAGTGCTGAAGATCCTGCTGCGGCGGGGCGCGGTCGCCGCCGCGCCGGTCGGGATGCATTACGACGCCTACCGCAACCGTTTCGTGCGGACGTGGCGGCCCTGGGGCAACGGCCATCCGCTGCAGCGCGCCGCGCTGGCCATCATGCGCCGGCAGCTCGGCGGTGGCACGCGGCCCGCCAGGCCGGTGCCACCGCCCCAGGCCGACGAGGCACCGCACCGAGGGCTGGCGAAGGCGATGCCGGGCGACGGCGACATCCTGCAAGACATCATGTCGCTGGCGCGCTGGGCGCCCAGTGGCGACAACGCCCAAGTCTGGCGTTTCGAACTGGCCGGCCCGCGCCATCTGGCCGTGCATGGCTTCGACAACCGGGCGCACAGCGTCTATGACTTCCGCGGCATGGGCAGTCGGATGTCGCTGGGCGCGCTGATCGAAACCGCCGCCGTGGCCGCAGCGGGCCATGGCTGGGCGCTGGCCGATGTCCGGCGCAGCGGTACGGATGAACGTCCCCGCTTCGACCTGCATTTCGAGTCCGTGCCTGGATTGCCCGCCGGGCTGCCGGCCAGCGTGTTGAGGGCGCGCAGCGTGCAGCGCAAGCCGATGCACACCCGCCCCCTGAGCGAGGCGGAAAAATCCGCGCTCCAGGCCGCGACCGGGCCGGAACACCGCGTCGTGTGGATGGAAGGCTGGCCGACCCGGCTGCGCCTGGCGCGTTTCATGTTCCGCGCGGGCGAAATCAGGCTGACCTCGCCCGAGGCTTACCGGACGCATTGCCGCGTCATCGAATGGAACGCCCGGTACAGCCGCGACCGGATGCCGGACCAGGCCCTAGGCGCCAGCTGGATGACCCGCAAAGTGATGCGCTGGGCCATGGGCAACTGGCCGCGTGTCGATTGGTTCAACCGCTACCTGGCCGGCACGCTGTGGCCGCGGTTCGAAATGGACTTCTTGCCGGGGTTGCTGTGCGGCGCGCATTTCGCGATCGTCGCCCGGCAGCCGGCCCGCGGGATCGACGACCAAGTCGCTGCCGGGCGGGCGATGCAGCGGCTGTGGCTGACGGCCACCCACCTCGGCCTGCAGATGCAGCCGCAAATGGCGCCGCTGATCTTCTCCGCCTATGTCCGCACCGGCGAGCGCTTTTCCGACAAGCCGGGCCTGTGGGAGCAAGCGGTGGCGCGGCGGGGCGAGCTGGAGCGCCTGCTCGGCGGCGAATCGCTGGACTGCGCCGTGTTCCTGGGCCGTATCGGCGCCGGTCCGCCCGCCAAGTCCCGCTCCCTGCGGCTGTCCCTGTCCGAGCTGATGGCGGACTCCCAGGCCTCTCGGCGTTGACGGCACCTGGTCGACCGATGTCCCGCCGCCGTGTCCTTTTCTTCAGCGAAGCCGTGTCGCTGGCCCATGTGGCCAGGCCGACCGTGCTGGCCGACGCACTCGACCCGGCGGAGTTCGACGTGCATTTCGCCACCAGCGGCGAATACGGGGCCTGCCACGCCGGCCGGCCCTGGGCCTTCCACCGCCTGGACAGCCTGTCGCCGCAGGCTTTCCTGCAGCGGCTCGCCCAGGGGAGCCCGCTGTACCGCGAAGCCGAACTGGAACGCCACGTCCACCGTGACCTGGACATCATCGACGCGGTGAGGCCCGACACCATCGTCCACGACTTCCGGCTGTCCCTGTCGATCGCCGCCCGCCGCGCGGGCGTGCCGCTGCTGAGCATTTGCAACGCTTATTGGAGCCCCTACGCCGCCTCGATGCGCCTGCTGGCCCCGGAGATCCCCGTCACGAAGTGGCTGGGGCACCGCTTCGCCGACCGGTTGATCAACTTGATCTGGCCGCTCGTGGATCGGCGCCACCTCGCCGATGTCAACCGGGTGCGGCGGCGGCACGGACTGCCCGGCCACGCG
>CBJNAE010000035.1:0-18089 GCA_966433995.1 uncultured Ideonella sp.
ATACACCTTGTCGCCGCCATGCCAGGCGACGATGCGGTCCGCCACCGGGTCGTAGGCGATGCCCGGGGACTGTTTGCTGGTGACGAAGGCCGGCGCATTGCTGGTGGCCATCGTGGTCATCTTGTAGGTGACCAGGTCGATCACCTGCACGCCGTCGCCGATCATCACGAACTTGCGCCGCTTGGCGTCGATGGCGGCGGACAGGTGGTAGTCGACGAACAAGTCGGACGTGTTGAGCTTGGTGTACTGGTTGGTCTCCAGCGAATAGGCGTAGAACGAAGGCCCCGAATTCTTGACGTACACCAGCTTGCTCACCGGGTCGTAGACGGCCATGGTGCCGAAAGCGACGTCGCCCCAGGGCGAGTTGGGCACCATGATCTGCCATTTGCCGGCGGTGAAGTCGTGGGTCCAGGTGGCGGGTTCGGCGAATCCGCAGGGCGACAGGCCGCCATCGACCGAGAAGAACCGGTCGGCGTGCGCGATGTAGGTCAGGCCATCGTAGGTGTGGCGCGAGGTGGGGCTGCCGTCCGGGAGCGCCGACTTGCAGTTCGCGTCGTCAGCGTGGGGGCTGGGTTCCATGATGCGCTGGACGCTCATCGACGGCAGGTCGAGGGCGTACATCTCGTTGCCCCAGTAATCGGCGTGCCCGCCGCCCCACACCAGCAGCCGGCTGCGCGCGGTGTCGACCGTGCCACCGCTCCAGGCGTCGATGATGTAGGGGAAGTAGCCCCGCTTCGGCGGGTTCGGCGCCACCGAGCGGAGCTTCGTATTGGGCAGCTCCAACCACTGGCCCGGCTGCAGGTTGGCGATGGGCGCCGGCGCAGGCGCGGCTGCCAGCGCCCTGGCCCGCTCCCCCGGCCCCGAAACGGCGTTCGGCGTGGCGCCGCCGCCTTCCCCTCCCGTGCCACCGCCACAAGCCGTCAGCGCCGCGCAAACCAGCGCCTGGGCCCAAACGCGCACCCCGTTTTCGATTCGAATGTTCATGGGACTCTCGGTTGACTTTTTTAAATGGGCACCGGCCGGCCCGTGCATCAAACGCATGCCAGGCCGTGCAACGGCGCCTTGTAATGGCTCGGCAAAGGGGCTTCGACCGCCAGGGCGACCCGCATTCCGAAACTGACCAATTGCGCCAGATGGGTAAGCGGTTGAAACCGCGAGAAGCGTTTTTCTGCCGCATCGCGTCGGGTTCAAGTCCGTCCGCCGCGGAAAAGGCGAGTTCCGTGCCAGCTTTCCCGCGGCCTCCAGCCCCCGGCTGTCCGGCCAGCGAGGGGCTCGCTGACTTCAATCCACCGGCGTCAGCTTGGCCACGCTCAGCGCCAGCCACTTGGTGCCGTGGCGGCCGAAGTTGACCTGGGCGCGCGCGTCCTGGCCGCTGCCTTCCAGCGTGAGGATCACGCCCTCGCCGAACTTGTTGTGGAACACGCCCTGGCCGGTGCGCAACCCGTGCGAGGGCGCGGAAGGCTGCAGGCGCGGCGCGGGCGCGGGCGCCACGCGGCCGGCGCCCACCACCGAACCCAGGCCCTGGCCCTTGGACCAGGCGCTCTGGTATTCGCGGGCATAGCCGGAACCGAAGCCCTGGTTGCGCGGCGTGATCCATTTCAGCGCCGACTCGGGCAGCTCGTCGAAGAAACGGCTCTTCACGCTGTAGCGCGTCTGGCCGTGCAGCATGCGGGTCTGACTGAAGCTCAGGTACAGGCGCTGGCGAGCGCGGGTGATGGCGACGTACATCAGCCGCCGCTCTTCTTCCAGGCCCGCCAGCTCGGCGACGCTGTTCTCGTGCGGGAACAGGCCCTCTTCCAGACCAGTGATGAAGACGGCGTCGAACTCCAGGCCCTTGGCGGCGTGCACCGTCATCAGCTGCACCGCGTCCTGGCCGGCCTGGGCCTGGTTGTCGCCGGCCTCGAGCGAGGCGTGGGTGAGGAAGGCGGCCAGGGGGGACATGATCTCGCCGGTGTCGGCGTCGGGGGCCTGGAGCGCACCGGCCACCGCCCCCTCACCCCTGCCCTCTCCCCCGTGCCCGGGGGCGAGGGAGTGAATTGCCCCCTCTCCCGCTTGCGGGAGAGGGTTGGGGGGAGGGTCGGCGCCCACCGCTCCAGCGGGCAAAGCGCGCAGCACATCCGGATGCATCGCCCGCCCGCCACCCGACAACGCGAACGCCCCCACCTCGTCCACCGGCAGCGCCACCGCGTCCTTGCCGAACCCCTCCTGGGTGACGAAGGCCTCGGCGGCGTTGACGAGTTCGTCCAGGTTCTCCAGCCGGTCCTGGCCTTCTTTGTCGGTCTTGTAGAAGTCGACCAGGCCCGACGCGTGCAGCGTGTGCTCGATGATCTCGCGCAGGTTCAGGCCCTGGGTCGCGGCGCGCATGGCTTCGATCAGCGCGACGAAGGCCTGCAGGTTGGCGCCGGCCTTGCCCGGCACCGCGCCCACGCTCTGGTAGAGGCTGCGGCCGCTGGCGCGGGCCGCTTCCTGCAGCTGCTCGATGCTGCGCGCCCCGATGCCGCGCGCCGGGAAGTTGACCACCCGCAGGAAGCTGGTGTCGTCGCTGCCGTTCTCGATCAGGCGCAGGTAGCTCAGCGCGTGCTTGACCTCGGCGCGCTCGAAGAAGCGCAGGCCGCCATAGACCTTGTAGGGGATGCCGGCGTTGAAGAGCGCGCTTTCCAGCACCCGGCTCTGCGCGTTGCTGCGGTAGAGCACGGCCGACTCGCGGCGGGGCAGGCCGTCGCGGTGCAGCTGCTGCAGCTCTTCGATCAGCCACTGCGCCTCGGCATAGTCGCTGGTGGACTCGAAAACCCGCACCGGCTCGCCCGGCCCGGCCTCGGTGCTCAGGTTCTTGCCCAGGCGCCGGGTGTTGTGGGCGATCAGCTCGTTGGCCGCGTCCAGGATGTTGCCGTAGCTGCGGTAGTTGCGCTCCAGCTTGATGACCTGCCTGACCGAAAACTCGCGCTCGAAGTCGGTCATGTTGCCCACTTGCGCGCCGCGGAAGGCGTAGATGCTCTGGTCGTCGTCGCCCACGGCCATCACCGCGGTCTGCGGGCCGGCGAACATCTTGAGCCAGGCGTACTGCAGGCGGTTGGTGTCCTGGAACTCGTCGACCAGCACGTGCTGGAAGCGCCGCCGGTAGTGCTCGCGCAGCGGCGCGTTGTCGCGCATCAGCTCGTAGGTGCGCAGCAGCAGCTCGGCGAAGTCGACCACGCCCTCGCGCCGGCACTGCTCTTCATAGGCCTGGTAGACCTGCACCATGACGCGGCCCTGCTCGTCGCGCACCTCGACGTCGCCGGGGCGCAGACCGTCTTCCTTCGAGCCGGCGATGAACCAGGTGACCTGCTTGGGCGGGTAGCGCTCCTCGTCCAGGTTCATGGCCTTGACGAGGCGCTTGACCGACGACAGCTGGTCGCCGGAATCGAGGATCTGGAAGCCCTGCGGCAGCCCCGCGAGTTTCCAGTGCGCGCGCAGGAAGCGGTTACAGAGCCCGTGGAAGGTGCCGATCCACATGCCGCGCACCGGCAGCGGCAGCATGCCGGAAAGGCGGGTCAGCATCTCCTTGGCCGCCTTGTTGGTGAAGGTGACGGCCATCACGCCGCCGGGCGACAGCTGGCCGGTCTGGATCAGCCAGGCGATGCGGGTGGTCAGCACGCGCGTCTTGCCCGAGCCGGCGCCGGCGAGGATCAAGGCCGACTGCGGCGGCAGCGTGACGGCGGCGAGCTGCTCGGGGTTCAGCCCGCGCAGCAGCGAGGCGGAGACGACGGGCGCGACCGGTTCGTCGGGCTCGGCCGCGACCGGCGAAGGAACCGAAGACGCGCCGGCCTCGTTTTCTTCAAATAACGGGACATCGTCGTCCCAGGGCGGCGGGGAATCGGGGGGGCTGGGTTGCATCCACCGATTTTAGGGAACAGCACCGGGCCGCCCGGTCGCTCACCCGCACAGGAGGCCAGGCCGCCCGGTTCGACGCCGCCTTGTTGAATCAATTTCGTGAATTTACATAAGAAGCTCTGATCTTTTAACAATATCAATTAAGAATCATTGAACATAAACTGCAGCCCTCGCGACGCCGCCCCAACGCTTTCAACCACAAAGGAACCGCCATGCACCAACCCACCGTCATCCTGGGCGTGATCGGCGCCGACTGCCACGCCGTCGGCAACAAGATCATCGACCACGTGCTCACCGAGCAAGGCTTCAAAGTGGTCAACCTCGGCGTCATGGTCAGCCAGGACGAATTCATCGACGCCGCCATCGAGACCGGCGCCGGCGCCATCCTCGTCTCGTCGATCTACGGCCACGGCGAGATCGACTGCCTCGGTTTCCGCGGCCGTTGCGTCGAGCGCGGCCTGGAGGGCATCGTGCTGTACCTGGGCGGCAACCTGGTGATCGGCAAACGGCCGTTCGCGGAGGTGGAGGCGCTGTTCATCGAAATGGGCTTCGACCGGGTCTTCTCGCCGAGCGTCAACCTCACCGACGTGGCCCGGCTGCTGCGCGCCGACATCGCCGCCGCGGCCGTCGCCGCCGCCGAAGCCGCCTGAACGCCGCCGCCGGGCCTCGCCGACCATGCGCCACTGCCTGTCGATCGACATCGGCTCCACCTGGACCAAGGGCGCCGCCTTCGCCCTGGAAGGCGGCGGGCTGCGGCTGCTGCGCCGTATCGCCCGCCCCACCACGGTCGACGACCTGGCCCAAGGCTTCTTCGGAGTGCTGGGTGTGCTCGCGCCGGGCATCCCGGCCGACGGCTGGCGGCAGGCGCTGCGCGGCGGCGCCGTGGAGCTGTCCTATTCCTCCTCCGCCAAGGGCGGCCTCGCTGTGGCCGCGCTGGGGCTGGTGCCCGAGATCACGCTGGAGACCGCCAAAGTGGCCGCCTATTCGGCCGGCGCCAAGTTGACCCAGGTGCTGTCGTACAAGCTCACCGCCGCCGACATCCGCGGCCTGGAAGCCTCGCCGCCCGACATTCTGCTGTTCGCCGGCGGCACCGACGGCGGCAACACCGGCTACGTGCTGGCCAACGCCCGCGCGCTGGCGGCCTCCCGCCTGGACTGCGCCATCGTCTACGCCGGCAACCGCTCGGCGCGCGACGAGGTGGCCGGGCTGCTCGCCCACAAGGACTTCACCGCCGTCGACAACCTGCTGCCCACGCTCGAAGAGCCGCAGCCCGAGCCGGCGCGCGAGGCGCTGCGCGCCCTCTTCCTGGCGCGCATCGTCAAGGGCAAAGGGCTGGACCGCATCATCGAAGCCACCGGCATCGAGCCCTGGCCCACGCCTTACGCGGTGTACGAGTACGCCCAGGCCATCCGCCGGCACGTGCCTGGCTGGGAGGAGTTCATGCTGCTCGACATGGGCGGCGCCACCACCGACGTCTACTCCGCCCACTGCGAGTCGCCGGCCAGCGGCACGGTGCTGCGCGGCCTGCCCGAGCCCGAGGTGAAACGCACCGTCGAGGGCGACCTGGGCCTGCGGGTGTCGGCCGCCGCGGCGGCGCACAGCGGCCGCGCGCTGATCGCCGCGAACCTCGGGCCGGGACAGGCTGAAGAGTTCGACCGCCATGTAAGCGCCCTCGCCGCGCAGCCCCAACTCCTGCCCAGCGACGCCCAGGGCCAGGCCTTCGACGCCCTCCTCGCCGGCACCTGCGTGGCCCACGCCTGCGCCCGCCACGCCGGCCGCAGCCACGACGTGAGCACGCCCGACGGGCTGGTTCGGGTGCAGGTCGGCCGCGACCTGTCCGGCGTGTCCAAGGTGATCGGATCCGGCGGATGGCTGTCCCAGGCCGAAGGCTTCGACCCCCGGGCCTGGCTGGCGCAGGTGGCCGTCGACGCCAAGGGCAAGGCGGTGCTCGTGCCGCGCCGGGTCGACTACCACCGCGACGCGGGCTACCTCTTCCCGCTGCTGGCCAATGTGGCGCTGGCCCACCCGGTCGAGGCGGCGCTGGCGGGGGTCCAGGCGCTGGTGGCGGACGGCGGCGCCGCAGGAAAGACCACGGACACCGCATCGCCA
Source organism: uncultured Ideonella sp. (assembly GCA_966433995.1). Taxonomy (GTDB): domain Bacteria; phylum Pseudomonadota; class Gammaproteobacteria; order Burkholderiales; family Burkholderiaceae_C; genus JANPCX01. The sequence continues at coordinate 5,980 of CBJNAE010000035.1, forward strand.
GAAGGATCACGGCACGGCAAGCACGGTGCCACGCCACCACCCTCACCCCAGCCCTCTCCCGCGAGCGGGAGAGGGAGGGAAAGCTTGGCCCCCTCGCCCCCGGACACGGGGGAGAGGGTTGGGGTGAGGGGGTAGCGGCGAACCACACCGCCCCTTTCACCGCGCCTTCCCACACATCCGCATCCCCGAAAGCCCCCATGCAACTCGCCAACCAACGCCTCACCCGCGCCGAATTCGAAGCCGAACGCGCCGGCGTGCTCGCCACCTGGCCCACCGGCAAGGACGTCGACTTCGCCGAGGGCGTGCGTTTCCAGCGCACACTGCCCGAGAGCAAGCGCTTTTCCTCGGCGCTGCGCGACGCCGACCGCGCCGGCCGCACGCTGTTCCAGCCGCGCGCGGGCGTGGCGCTGCTGCGCGAGCACATCGACCTGCTCACCTACCTGCAGGATTCCTGCGACGTGCTGCCGACCACGATCGACGCCTACACCCGGCTCAACCGCTATGAAGAGGCGGCGACCGGCATCGCCCGCTCTGAAGAGGCCGGCACCTCCCTGCTCAACGGCTTCCCGGCGGTGAACCACGGCCTGGCCGGTTGCCGCAGCCTGGTGGAGTCGCTGAGCAAGCCGGTGCAGGTGCGCCACGGCACGCCGGACGCCCGCCTGCTGGCGGAGATCACCATGGCCGCCGGCTTCACCGCCTACGAGGGCGGCGGCATCTCCTACAACGTGCCCTACGCCAAGCGGGTGCCGCTGGAACGCTCCATCCGCCACTGGCAGTACTGCGACCGGCTCATCGGCCTGTACGAGGAGGAAGGCATCCGCATCAACCGCGAGCCCTTCGGGCCGCTGTCGGGCACGCTGGTGCCGCCTTTCGTGTCGCACTGCGTGGCGCTGATCGAAGGCTTGCTCGCGCTGGAGCAAGGCGCCCGCTGCATCACCCTGGGCTACGGCCAGGCCGGCAACATGGTGCAGGACGTGGCCGCCATCCGCTCGCTGCGCGAGCTGGGCCATGAATATTTCCGCGCGGCCGGCTTCGAGGACTACGAGCTGAGCACCGTCTTCCACCAGTGGATGGGCGGTTTCCCCGAGAACGAGTCGATGGCCTACTCGGTGATCTGCTGGGGCGCCGCCACCGCCGCCATGGCCGGCGCCACCAAGGTGATCGTCAAGACGCCGCACGAGGCCGCCGGCGTGCCCACGAAAGAGGCCAACCGCCAGGGCCTGCAGGCCACCGCGCAGATCCTCAACATGGTGCGCGAGCAGAACTTCCAGCCCAGCGACGCGATGAAGCGAGAGGTCGACCTGATCAAGCGCGAGGTGCGCGCGGTGATGTCCAAGGTGTTCGAACTCGGCGGCGGCGATGTCGCCGTCGGCGCGGTGCGCGCCTTCGAGGCCGGGGTGATGGACATCCCGTTCGCGCCGGCCGACTGCAACGCCGGCAAGCTGATGCCGATCCGCGACAACGAAGGCGCGGTGCGCATCTTCGAACCCGGCCGCGTGCCGCTGCCCGCCGACGTGATGGCCTATCACCGCGAAAAGGTCGCCGAGCGCGCCCGAGCCGAAGGCCGGCCGGCTTCTTTCCAGATGGTGGTCGACGACATCTACGCCATCTCCAAGGGGAAGCTGGTCGGAAGGCCGCAAACCCAATGAACCCCGCAATGAACCACGCCATGACGCACCCCCCCGTCCACATCGCCCGCGCGCTGTTCGTGCCGGGTTATTCCTCCTTCTATTTCGACGACCAGCAGGCGATCAAGGACGGCGCCGCGCACGACGGTTTCGTCTACACCGGCCAGCCGCGCACGCCCGGATTCCGCGCGGTGCGCCAGGCCGGGGAATGCGTCTCTGTGCTGCTGCAGCTGAGCGACGGCCAGGTGGCGGTGGGCGACTGCGCCGCGGTGCAGTATTCCGGCGCCGGCGGGCGCGACCCACTCTTCCTGGCGGGCGACTTCGCGCCTTTCATGGAGACCCACATCGCCCCGCTGCTGGAGGGCCTGCCGGCGCGGGAGTTCCTGGCCAACGCCCGCTTCTTCGATGAATTGGAGGTGCAGGGGCGGCGCCTGCACACCGCCATCCGCTACGGCCTGACCCAGGCGCTGCTGGACGCCGCCGCGCTGGCCACCCACCGGCTCAAGGCCGAAGTGGTCTGCGCCGAATACGGCCTGCCGGTGGTGGCCGAGCCCATCCCACTGTTCGGCCAGAGCGGCGACGACCGCTACGGCGCGGTCGACAAGATGATCCTCAAGCGGGTGGACGTGCTGCCCCACGGCTTGATCAACCACGTCGCCGACAAGCTCGGCCACCAGGGCGAAAAACTCGAAGCCTACGTGCGCTGGCTCACCGCACGCGTGCAAGCTCTCGGCCCGGCCGACGGCTACCGTCCCGAGCTGCACATCGACGTCTACGGCACCATCGGCCTGGCCTTCGGCGGGGACGCCTCGCGCATCGCCGGCTACATCGCCCGCCTGGGCGAAGCCGCTGGCGGGCTTGCGCTGTCGATCGAAGGACCGGTGGACGCCGGGTCGAAAGACGCGCAGATCGAGGCCCTGGGCGCGGTCACCCGCGAGCTCGCCCGCATCGGCTCGCCGGTGCGCATCGTCGCCGACGAATGGTGCAACACCCGTGAGGACGTGGTCCACTTCACCGACGCGAAGTGCTGCCACATGGTGCAGATCAAGACGCCCGACCTCGGCGGCGTGCACAACATCGTCGAGGCGGTGCTGTACTGCAACCGCAACGGCATGCTCGCCTACCAGGGCGGCACCTGCAACGAGACCGACGTCTCGGCCCGCGCCTGCACCCACATCGCCCTGGCGGCGCGGCCGATGCGCCTGCTCGTCAAGCCCGGCATGGGCTTTGACGAGGGCTTGGGCATCGTCGGCAACGAGATGCGGCGGGCGGTGGCATTGATGAGGCGGCGGTAGGGGCCTGCTGCGCCAGGTCCACCACCCTCACCCCAGCCCTCTCCCGCAAGCGGGAGAGGGAGTTAAAACCCCCTCGCCCCCGGACACGGGGGAGAGGGTTGGGGTGAGGGGGCGGTCGATCGACGAATTCCCTGGCCTTCAACACGCCAAAACCAGGTTCAAAGCAATGAGCGAATCCAACCCGCCTTCCCCCCGCCCCCTCGACGGCATCACCGTCGTCTCCCTCGAACACGCCATCGCCGCGCCCTTCTGCACCCGCCAGCTGGCCGACCTGGGCGCGCGCGTCATCAAGGTCGAGCGCGCCGGCGAAGGCGACTTCGCCCGCCACTACGACAGCCGGGTCGAAGGGCTGTGCTCGCACTTCGTCTGGGTCAACCGCTCCAAGGAAAGCATCGCGCTGGACCTGAAGAGCCCGGCCGCCGCCCAGGTGATGGAACGCCTGCTGGCCAGGGCCGACGTCTTCGTGCAGAACCTGGCGCCCGGCGCCGCGGCGCGGCTGGGTTTGTCGGCGCAGGCGCTGCGGGCGCGCCACCCGGGCCTCATCGTCTGCGACATCTCCGGCTACGGCGGCGACGGCCCCTACCGCGACCGAAAAGCCTATGACCTGTTGATCCAGAGCGAAGCCGGTTTCCTGTCGGTGACCGGCACCGAAAGCGAGCCCGCCAAGGCCGGCAGTTCGATCGCCGACATCGCCGCCGGCATGTACGCCTACAGCAACATCCTGTCGGCCCTGCTGCTGCGCAAGCGCACCGGACGCGGCTCGCACATCGACGTGTCGATGCTGGAGTCGCTGTGCGAATGGATGGGCTACCCGCTCTACTACGCCTATGGCGGCGCCGAACCGCCACCGCGGCTGGGCGCCGCGCACGCCACGATCTTCCCCTATGGCCCCTTCCAGGCCGGCGACGGGCGCACCGTGATGCTCGGGCTGCAGAACGAACGCGAGTGGCAGGCCTTTTGCGCGGTGGTGCTGGAACAGCCCGGACTGGCGGACGACCCGCGCTTTGCCAGCAATACGCTGCGCAACCAGCGGCGCAACGAACTGCGCGGCCTGATCCTGGACACCTTCGCCCGCCTCACCGCCACCGAAGTGCGCGAGCGGCTCGACCGAGCGCAGATCGCCAACGCCGCGGTGAACGACATGCACGACGTGTGGCGGCACCCGCAACTGGCCGCGCGCGGCCGCTGGGCCGAGGTGGGTTCGCCCGCCGGCCCGTTGCCCGCCCTGCTGCCGCCCGGCGTCAACGACCAGTTCGCGCCGCGCATGGACGCCATCCCTGCGCTGGGCGAGCACACCGTCGCGGTGCTGACCGAGCTGGGCTTCGGTGAAGAAGAAATCGCCTCGGTGCTGGCACCACGTTCCGCGCCGCAAGCGGCCACTGCGCAATGACGACCGCGACGCAAGGCAGCGGCGCCGGCCACCCCGCCCTGGCCGATGCCCGCAGCCTGCTCTTCGTGCCGGGGAACCGGCCCGAGCGGTTCGACAAAGCCGCCCGCAGCGGCGCGCACGCGGTGGTGCTCGACCTCGAAGACAGCGTGCCGCCGCGGGACAAGGCGGGCGCCCGACGAGCCATCGCCGAGCACTGGGCCGGCTTGGCCGCGGACCCGTTCGGCGTGGAGTGGGTCATCCGCATCAATGCGCCCTGCGGCGCTGGGGCGGGCGACTGCCTCGAAGACCTGGCCCTGCTCGCCAGCCTCGCCGAAACGCCGGGGGGCAGGCCCGCGGCGGTCATGGCGCCCAAGGCAGAGAGCGCCCAGGGCCTGGCCCACCTGCGAGAAGCGCTGCCGGGTTGGCCGGTCCTGCCGCTGATCGAAACCGCCGCCGGATGGCGCGACGTGGACGCGGTCGCCCGGGCGCCCGGCGTGCTGCGGCTGTGCGTCGGCCACATCGATTTCATGGCCGATACCGGCATCGACTGCGGCCCCGAGGAGGCCGAGCTGGCGCCGCTGCGCTTCGCCGTCGCCATGGCCACGCGGCTGGCCAACCTCGCGCCAGCCGTCGACGGCGTCACCGCCCAGGTGACCGACCTGGACCGCCTGGCGGCCGACACCCGCCGCGCGCGCCGCTTCGGCTTCGGCGGCAAGCTGTGCATCCACCCCGGCCAGGTCGCGACCGTCCACCAAGCGTTCTCGCCGACACCGGAAGAACTCGACTGGGCCCGGCGCGTGATCGAAGCCGACACCGCGGCCGGCGGCGCCGCGGTGCAGATCGACGGCCGCATGGTGGATTTGCCGGTGGTGCGGGCCGCGCGGCGGATCCTGCATAGACGAATGGAATGACAAAGCCGCGCCAATTACAAGTAGATAGGCGAGAAATTACCGATCATCTTTGATTTGATCTATTTTTTCAGTCCAAATCGAAATCAATTAAGATTGAACTGAATGATCAGGTGCATCAATGCTGCTTTCCTACGCCTTCGCCAACTACCACAGCTTTGCAGAGCACACTTCGGTGTCGCTTCTGCTGAATCAACGGGACATCGTTCATGGCTGGGATCGTGTATCCCCATCAGGTGAACGCGTCAACACCGCCGTGGCGGTGCTGGGAGCCAATGGTTCGGGCAAAACCAATTTGATTAAGGTGTTGCCTTTCCTGATGTGGTTTGTCCGTCATTCGTTCAGCTTGAATCCCGAGGAGCCCATCGGATTCATGCAACATCAAGCGCATCAAGACCAACCTGCCGAGTTTGAAGTCGAGGCTGACGGCCTGGGCGGCTCGCGTTGGCGCTATGTGCTACGAGCCTCGCCGCACCAAGTGCAGCATGAGGCGCTCTACCGAAAAGGCACTCAAAACGGGGAGCGCTATGGTTACGTGTTTATGCGGGATTGGAATGGCACAGGCTATGACGTAAAGCAGCAGGGTTTCGGCCTGTCCGACGCGGAGGCGGTTAAGGTGCGCCCCAATGTCTCCCTGGTTTCATGGGGCCGACAGTACGGAGCAGAAGTCGCGGCGAAAGTTGCCGACTCTTTTTTGACAACCAACATCACGATGATGGGCCGCCGCCCGACCACGGTCGACACGCTGCAGGCAGCCGCCGAATTTTTCAGTGTCGAGGGCCCGCAACAACAGCAAATGCGCATGTTGCTAAAGAGTTGGGATCTGGGATTGGCAGATGTACGCCTCCAGCAGATAGATTCGCCGGGCTTGCCTAACACGGAGCCCAAACGCACTTGGTACCCGATGGGCGTGCACGAGTCGAAGGGCCATCGGTTTGAATTGCCTTTCGCCTACGAGTCGAGCGGCACCCAAACCGCCTTTTTTCTGCTGTGGCACGTGTTGCCGGCGTTGGCGCATGGTGGTCTCTGCGTCATCGACGAGTTAGAGAACGACTTGCACCCGCACATGATCGAACCCATCCTGCGGTTGTTCCACGACCGGGAAACCAACCCACACAACGCGCAGATCCTTTTCACTTGCCAATCGCCGGAAGTGCTGCGGCTCTTGCAACGCACTCAAGTGGTATTCGTGGAAAAGGCTGACTGCGCTAGCGCGGCCTACCGGGGCGACGACATCGAAGGCCTGACCAGCGCGCACAACCTGTATGCCAAATACATGGCGGGCGCCTTGGGCGCCGTACCCCAGATTTGAGGCCTTCCCAAGTGGTCCGCACGCTGGCTGAAAAATCCATCTTGGCCGTTGGTGAAGGCAAAGCCGAAATGGTCTTGCTGAACCACGTCAAACAGCTTTACCTGCCACGCGGCTGCGGCACCACGCTGAAAGTCAAATGCGGTTTCGGCAAAGGTGGGAAAGGGGTGATCGATTACGCCATGTCCATCAGCGCCGGTGCAGATTACACGGGGCGCATCGTATTGCTCGACACTGACGACAGTTGGGACGACGACCAGCGGGACAGGGCCTTTCAAGCCGGGCTCGCTGTGGTGGAGTCGACACCTTGCCTGGAAGCCTGGCTACTCGCCGTCCACGGAGACCAGCGAGAACGCAGTAGTAAAGACTGCAAACGGGAGTTCGAGCGCCGCTTTGGAATGCAGGCGCATGACCCCAAGGTATACGCGAGCCAATTCGGCCGCGAGTGCCTGGAAATTTCAAGGAAAAAAGTACAAGCCCTTCAGCGGCTACTGACTCTGCTCGGCGTTTAATCCATTGGCCTGATGGCCCGGCTGCCCCGCAGCCTCGATCGCCTCGGCGAGCATCTCGACCGAGCAAGGCTTGGGCAGCACCGGGAAGCCCAACCGGACGATGCTGTCCATGCGCTCGGCGTAGCCCGTCATCATCACCACCCGCAGGGCCGGCCAGCGATCGCGCACCAGCCGCGCCAGCGCCAGGCCGTCCATCTCGCCGGGCATGACGACGTCGGTCAGCAGCAGGTCGGGCAGCGCGTGCTGGTTGTCCTGGAGCCAAGCGGCGGCGTCGGCGGCGCGGTCCAGCACGGTCGCCTGGCAGCCCAGCGCTTCGAGCACCGGCTTGAGCGCGCCGGAGACCTCGGGGTTGTCCTCGACGACCAGCAGCCGCTTGCCCAGTTGGCGGCTTGGCAGGCCGCCGGCCGACTTGACGGCGTCGGGCCCGGCGGTGTCGGGCGGGAAGAACATGCGCACCGTCGTGCCGCGGCCCGGCTCGCTCTCGATCGTTGCCAGGCCGCCGGCCCGCTGGCACAGCCCGTAGACCTGGCTCAGGCCCAGGCCCGTGCCTTCGCCGACGGGCTTGGTGGTGAAGAAGGGCTCGAACACTTTCGCCAGCACGTCAGGCGCGATGCCCGCACCGTTGTCGCTGGCCTGCACCACCACCATCGGGCCCTGGAAGAGCGGCGACAGCCCGGCCTCGGCGTTCTGCGCGTGCACCCTGAAATAACCGCCCGACTGCCCGAGCGCGTGGCGCGAATTGACGGCCAGGTTGATCAGCGCCAGTTCGAACTCGGCCGCGTCGACGCGGATCGGCCGGGTGTCGGGGGCCACCGTGACCTCCAGCCGCACCTGCGCGCCCAGCACCGGGTGGAGCAGCTCGCCGGCGGCCAGCAGCTTGTCCTGCAGCACGGTGTGCTGCGGCACCATGGCCTGGCGGCGCGAGAAGGCCAGCAGCTGGCGGGTGAGCTTGGTGGCCGACGCCACGGCCCGGCCCATCGACTCGGTCTGCTGGTCGATGCCCTGCACTTTTTTGATCTTCAGCACCGCCAGGTTGTTGCTCATCACCATCAGCGCGTTGTTGAAGTCGTGGGCGACGCCGCCGGTGAGGCGGCCCAGGGCCTCCAGTTTCTGGGACTGCAGCAGCGCGTCTTCGAGATGGCGGCGAGCCTCGGTCTCCTGCCGCAGCTGGTGCGCGCTCTCGATCGCGTCGCGGCTGCGGCGCAGCGCCAGCCGCGCCACGAAGAACAGGGCCAGCATCGGCGGCAGGCAGAACGAGGCCAGCCAGGCCATCTCCCTGGCCCAGCGCGCGCGCAAGTCGCCCAGGTCCATGCCGGTGCCGAGGTAGACGGGGTAGTCGCCCACTTTCTGGAAAGCCAGCAGGCGGTCCTTGCCGTCCACCGAGGACACGCCCACCGTCCGGCCGGCGGTCAGCCCCTGGCGGATCAGCGCCATCACCGGGCTGTTGGGCGAAAGCCCCGAAGGGCCGTCCTTGGCGTCCGGCGTGCGGGAGAAGATGAGGCCGTCTTCGCGCAGCATCGTGATGGCCATGCCCGGCTCGTCGGCGACCAGCTCCGAATGGAAATCGGCGAAGTACTGGGTGAGCAGGTTCACGGACACCAGGCCGTCGAATTCGCCGTCGGCGTTCTTGTGGTCGATGCTGAGGCTGAACATCGATTCGTTCTTCGTCCTGGAGATCAGCGGCTTGGAGATGAACAAGCCGTCGTGCCCTTCCTTGTGCCAGCGGAAATAGTCCCGGTCGGATAGATCCACCGCCGGCGCCGGCAGGAAGCGGCTGGTCGCCCGAAATCGGCCGTCGGGCCCGACGATGGAAATCCCCTGCAGCTGCCTCTTCTTTTCGGCAAGCGCGCGCAACTGCCTGTGGAGCAGGGCTTCCTGCCGTTCGGTGGGCGGCCCGGCCAGCGAGGACGCCAGGTCGTCGATCCGGTCCAACAGGCTTTCGCTGGTATCCAGCACCTTCAGCGCGTGTTCCGCGGCGATGCGCAGCGACCTGTCGAGCCGCAGCTGGGTTTCCTCCCGCATCTGCAAGTAGCGGTAGGTGCCGGCGCCGAGGAAGGCCAGCACCGGCAGGATCAAGCACAGAGCCTGGAGCCAGCGCAGCATCCGCAAGCCCGCCTGGGAATGCTGCCTCTGCGATGCGCCCGCCCCTTGTCGCGGGCCGCGCGGTTCGATCCGTGTGGGAGATCCCAAAAATTCACCTGTGAATGGAGGGCGGCGCGGCGGCGTGCCGGCGGGACCGCGGGAGGCAGGCGATGGTATCAACCGGCGGCGCCGCGGCGGTCCCAGGGAACCCCCGCCCCCCGTCTCTACGGCCTGGGCAGCTTGCTGGCGCCGGGGAAGAGGCTCTCCATGTGCGCCGGCGCCTCGGCGACCATGAAGCGCTGGAACGCCGCGGCGGCCGGGCTGAGCAGCTTGTTGGCCGGGTGCAGCGAATACCAGGTACGCACGATCGGCAGGCCTTTCACGTCCAGCAGCGCCAGGTTGCGCGTCTGCAGCTCCAGCCCGACGGTGTGCAGCGAGATGAACGCCAGGCCCATGCCCGCCATCACGGCCTGCTTGATCGACTCGTTGCTCGTCATCTCCTGCGAGGCGGCCGGGAGGAGCTGGTTCTCGGAGAAGAAGAACTCCATCGCGGAGCGCGTGCCCGAGCCTTTCTCGCGGTAGAGGAAGGCTTCGCTGGCGAGCCTTTCGGGCGGGATGCGCTTCTTGCCGGCCAGCGGATGGCCCGGCGGCGCGATGATGCCGTGGGGATGGTTGGCGAAAGCTTCGGCCACCACCGCCAGGCGGGCCGGCGGCCGGCCCATGATGGCGATCTCGACCTCGCCCGCCTCCAGCTTGGCGATCACGCTTTCCCGGTTGGCGATGTCGACGTCCAGCTCGATGTTGCGGTGCTGCGCGTGGAAGAGGGAGATCAGCCGCGGCGCGAAGTAACGCGTGGTGGTGACCAGCGCGATCTTGACCTTGCCCTGCCCCAAGCCCTTGAGCGCGTCCAGCGCCTCGCCTGCGTCGCGCAGCGTCTGGGCGACCCGCCGCGCGTAGGGCAGCAGGGTCTCGCCCGCCTGGGTGAGCGCCAGGCTGCGCCCGCGTTTCTCGAACAGCGGCACGCCCATCACTTCGGCCAACTGGGCCATCTGCATCGAGACCGCCGGCTGGGTGAGGTGCAGCGCCTCGGCCGCGCGGGCGAAACTCGACGCCTCGCCGGCGGCCAGGAAGATCTGGAGCTGTCGCAGGGTGGCGTGGCGCAGCGGGTCGTTCATGGGCGGCGGTGTCTGCGTTCGGCGGAGGCGGCGGGCCGCATTGTATGAACCGCGCCGCCCCGCGGCCTCATTTCTTTTTCGGCACGATGTCGACCACCCAGATCTCGGCGGCCTCGGTGGCGCTGGGGTTGCGGAACCAATGCGTGACATCGGCCGCCTCCAGCCAGAAATCGCCCACCTGCAGCGTGCGGGAATTCGAGCCGCGGTATTCGACCACCGTGCCCTTGACGACGCGCACGATGCCCGGCCGCCCCGCATGCGGGTGGGCGTTGATGGCGCCGCCCGGGGCGATGCCGACAAGGCGCGCGCGCAAGTCGTAGTCGCCCGGCGAACCGGCCAGGTTGTGGGGCGCGAGGTCGACCAGGCCGACCGCTTCGCCGGTGCCGCTGATGCCGCTGGCCTTCTCGGGCGGCGTGTCGGCGATGGCGGCGGCGGCTAGCAGCGAAAGCGAAAGCGCCAGTCCGAACGGCGCGCGGGCGAAATGGGTCGGTGCGGTTTTCATCTCGTGTCTCCAGTGTTGTCGTCTTCTGCGTTCCCGGCCCTTCGGGGAGGACGGCCGGGCGTCCCCGTGATACTCAGGACGCCTTGAGGACGACCAGCAGGTCCTTGGCCTGCACGCGGTCCCCGGGCGCCACCAGCACCGCCTCGACCTCGGCGTCGCGGTCTGCCGTGACGTGGGTCTCCATCTTCATCGCCTCCAGCGCCAACAGCGTGCCACCCGCGGCGACGCGCTGGCCGGGCTTCACCGCCACGCTGACGATGGCGCCGGGCATCGGCGCGGCCACGTGCAGCGGGTTGGCGGCGTCTGCCACCGGCCGGCCGGCGGCGGCGTCGGCCTCGGGCCGCAGCACCCGCACGGTGCGAGACTGGCCGTTCAGTTCGAACTGCACCTTCTGCGCGCCTTCGCCGTCGGGGGTGACGGCCTGCAGCGACACCAGCAGCGTCTTGCCCGGGTCGATCTCCACCGCCATCTCCTGCTGCGGCTGCGGGCCGTAGAAGAACACCGGCGTGGGCAGCACCGAGGTGTCGCCGTGCAAGCGGGTGTGCTCGAAGAATTCGCGCGTGACCTTGGGGTACATCAGGTAGGAAGCCAACTGCCTGTCGTCGATCGGCTGCTCGCACTCGCGCTCGGCCTGCGCGCGCGCCGCCTCCAGGTCGACCGGCGGGATGCGGTCGCCCGGCCGGTAGCGCTCCGGCGGCCGGCCGCCCTCGCCGAGCTTGAGCACCTTGCGCGACAGGGCGGCCGGGAAGTCGTCGGGAGGGAAGCCCAGCTCGCCCTTGAACAGCGACACCACCGACTCGGGGAAGGCGACCTCGCGCGCCGGGTCGAGCACGTCCTGGGGCGTGAGGTCGCCGGACACCATCGCCAGGGCCATGTCGCCCACCACCTTGGAGGTGGGCGTGACCTTGACGATGTCGCCGAAAAGCCGGTTGACGTCGGCGTAGGCCTGAGAGACTTCCGTCCAGCGGTGCGCCAGGCCGAGCGAGCGGGCCTGCTCGCGCAGGTTGGTGTACTGGCCCCCCGGCATCTCGTGGCGGTAGACGTCGGCGGTGCCGGAGCGGATCTCCGATTCGAATGGCGCGTAGAAGCGGCGCACGCCTTCCCAATAGGTGGAGGCCGCGTGCAGCGCGCCCTGCGGCAGGCCCGGGTCGCGCGTGGTGCCCTGCAGCGCCGCGGCGATGGCCGACAGGTTGGGCTGCGATGTCAGGCCGCTCATCGCGTCGAGCGCGCCGTCGACCGCGTCGCAGCCGGCCTCCACCGCCGCCAGCACCGAGGCCGCCGCCGCGCCGCTGGTGTCGTGGGTGTGGAAGTGCACCGGCAGGCCGGTCTC
>CBJNAE010000036.1:0-18059 GCA_966433995.1 uncultured Ideonella sp.
CCATGTTCATGCCGAAGGTGTCCTGCAGCTGCGTCTGCTTGTACAGGTTGTTCAGCACCACCTCGGGCACTTCGCCGCGCTTGAGCTCGATGACCACGCGCATGCCGGACTTGTCGGACTCGTCCTGAATGTGGCTGATGCCCTCGATCTTCTTCTCGTGGACCAGCTCGGCCATGCGCTCTAGCAGGTTCTTCTTGTTCACCTGGTAGGGGATCTCGTCGACGATGATGGCTTGGCGCTGGCCTTTGTCGATGTCCTCGAAATGGCACCTGGCGCGCATCACCACGCGGCCGCGGCCGGTGCGGTAGCCGTCGCGCACGCCGCTGAGGCCGTAGATGATGCCGGCGGTGGGGAAGTCCGGCGCCGGGATGATCTCCATCAGCTCGTCGATGCTGGCACCCGGGTTCTTCAGCAGGTGCTGGCAGGCGTCGATCACCTCGTTGAGGTTGTGCGGCGGGATGTTGGTGGCCATGCCCACCGCGATGCCGCCGGAGCCGTTGACCAGCAGGTTGGGCAACCGGGCGGGCATGACCAGCGGTTCTTTCTCGCTGCCGTCGTAGTTGGGCCCGAAGTCGACCGTCTCCTTGTCCAGGTCAGCCAGCATCTCGTGCGTGATCTTGGCCAAGCGGATTTCGGTGTACCGCATGGCGGCCGCGTTGTCACCGTCGACGGAACCGAAGTTGCCTTGGCCGTCCACCAGCATGTGGCGCAGCGAGAAGTCCTGCGCCATGCGCACGATGGTGTCGTAGACCGACTGGTCGCCGTGCGGGTGGTATTTGCCGATGACGTCGCCGACGATGCGCGCTGACTTTTTATACGGGCGATTCCAGTCGTTGTTCAGCTCGTGCATGGCGAACAGGACTCGCCTGTGGACCGGCTTCAGACCGTCCCGGGCGTCCGGGAGTGCGCGCCCGACGATCACGCTCATCGCATAGTCGAGGTACGAGCGCCGCATCTCCTCTTCTAGACTGATGGGCAAGGTTTCTTTGGCAAACTGAGTCATGCGGAGGATCAATCTGAGAAAAATGGCGTCGGCGCGAGGCCTGGATAAGGTGACTCGCAGACAGAACCGAGGATTCTAGTTCCGCGCGCACTGTGGCTGACTCGCAACGTCGCGTTTGCCCGGGCTTGCCCTTGCCGGGGCCTATGGGATCAATTCTGTGGCCTATGGCACAATGATCGATGTAGGCAAACTTCGAAATTTCGGGTTTGTACTTACCGATATACAAGTTCCGCCCCTTTGTCGAAAACCCTAGATCCCATTCCCCTGAGAGGAGAATCATGAAGAAACTGAACAACGTGGCATCGCTTTTCGCAACGGTTGCCCTTGCAGCTGCAACTTCGGGCGCATTTGCCCAGGCCCAAAGCGTTGACAACTGGGTCAACCCGAACGGCTTGAACTGGAAGAACGGTACGAACGAACTGTGCTGGCGCGATGGCGCATGGACGCCCGCGACCGCTTCCCCCGCATGCGACGGTGCGATCAAGCCCGCTGCTCCTGCGCCCGCCCCGGCCGCTGCTCCTGCGCCTGCGCCCGCCGCTGTTCCGGCAGCCCCGGCCCCGGCGCCGGCTGCCCCCGTGGCACCCGTCAGCGAAAAGGTGACCTTCGCCGCCGACGCGTTCTTCGATTTCGACAAGACCGCCCTCAAGCCCGAAGGCAAGGCCAAGCTGGACGACTTGGTCAGCAAGATGGGTGGCATCAACCTGGAAGTCATCATCGCCGTCGGCCACACCGACTCCGTCGGCAGCGATGCCTACAACCAGAAGCTGTCAGTCGCACGTTCCGAAGCCGTCAAGGCCTACTTGCTGAGCAAGGGCGTCGAGAAGAACCGCGTCTACACCGAAGGCAAGGGCGAGAAGCAACCCGTCGCCGACAACAAGACCAGCGAAGGCCGCGCGAAGAATCGCCGCGTGGAAATCGAAGTGGTCGGCACCCGCACCAAGAAGTAATATCCGTTCAGTGTCCTGAAACCCCGCTGCGGCGGGGTTTTCTTTTTTGGTGGGTGGGCCGCACTCGCGGCTCCTCGTTATCCTCGAAACATGAACATCAATGCCGACCCCCAGGAATTGGCCAAATTCAGTGAATTGGCGCATCGGTGGTGGGACCGGGAAAGCGAATTCCGGCCCCTCCATGAAATCAACCCGCTGCGTCTCGAATGGATCAACAGCGGCAGCCCTTTGAAAGGCAAGAGCGTCCTGGACGTGGGGTGCGGCGGCGGCATCCTTTCGGATGCCATGGCGCGCCTGGGCGCCACCGTCCTGGGCATCGACTTGTCCACCAAGGCCTTGAAGGTGGCGCAGTTGCATGCATTGGAGGCCGGCACCCCTTCAGTGACCTACCGGGAGGTCGCGGTCGAGGTCCTGGCGGCTGAACGGCCCGCCCAGTTCGACGTGGTCACCTGCATGGAAATGCTCGAGCATGTTCCCGACCCGTCGTCGGTCGTGCGCGCCTGTGCTGAATTGGTGAAACCTGGCGGAGCGGTTTATTTCTCGACCATTAATCGAAACCTCAAATCTTTTTTGATGGCCATTCTGGGGGCCGAGTACGTACTCAAGCTTTTGCCCAAAGGCACCCATGAATATGCCAAGTTAATCAAACCCAGGGATTTGGCCTCATGGTGCCGCCAGGCGGGGCTGGACCTTCACGCGACCCGCGGCATGGAATACAACCCGCTGACCCGGCGGTATTGGCTTTCAGAGGACACGAGCGTCAACTATCTTTTTGCTTGCCGGCGGCCTCTGTGAAACCTGCTTCTTTCAAGGCCATCTTGTTCGATCTGGACGGAACGCTGGTGGACAGTGCCCCAGACCTCGCGGGTGCGGGCAACGACATGCGGGTTTCCCGGGGGCTCGACTCGCTGCCCTTGTCCACGTTCCGCCCGATGGTCGGCAGCGGTGCGCGCGGCATGGTGGGCATCGCGCTCGGCAAGCAGCCTGGTGACCCGGAGTTTCCCGCCCTGCGCGATGAGTTCCTCGCGCGTTATGAACAGCGTTTGACAGACTCCACAGTGTTATTCGAGGGTATGGCCGATGTGATCGCCGCGATGGGCCGCGCGCAACTCCCGTGGGGCATCGTCACCAACAAAATCGCGCGTTTCGCGGAGCCCTTGGCCGATGGCCTGGGCTTGCTGTCTCAGGCGGCCGCGCTGGTTTGCGGCGACACCACCCCGCACTCCAAACCACATCCGGCCCCTTTACTCGAAGCGGCGCGCCGCATCGGCGTCGATGCGGCGGACTGCCTTTACGTCGGAGACGACCTGCGCGATGTGCAGGCTGCCACCGCCGCGGGCATGAGAAGCGCCGCCGCCGCATGGGGCTACCTGGGCCTGGGCGAGGCGATCGAAGACTGGGGCGCCGACCATTTGCTGGACCGACCCTCCGACCTCTTGAAGTTGCTCCTCTTGCCCTAAACTACGCAGTTCCTGGGGCTGACTTGGCTTCGACGCGGGTGCGGAGTTGGAACAGGGCATGCCGAGCACCAGTTCGCTCGTAAATCCACTGGAAACACAGTAACTGCAAACGACAGTCACTACCAAGTCGCCGCTTAAAACCGGTGACCTTCGCAACAGTTGGCCGATGGGCTGGGCTTGAGGGGCAACCCGAAAGCTGCGAAGTCATTCACATGGGCTCGGTCTGGGTTGGGCCACTCAACACAGACTCAAATCAAGTGGCTAGGGGCGGGTGTAGCGTGCTACTGCGCGACACCAGCCTCAAAAATCAAATCAGCCAGCTAAGCATGTAGATCTGTCCGGCAATGGCTTGCGGACGCGGGTTCGATTCCCGCCAGCTCCACCAGTTATTCATTTCAAGGCGTCCACGGACGTACAGAAAGCCCAAGGAAATCAACGCCTTGGGCTTTTTTCTTGTCCCAATGGGTCCACGGAAGTGCCCCGACTTCCACAATTTCTTGCAGTAACTTGAGCGGTAACCCGACAGCGGCTTTCATGCTTTCACAGAGGTCCCGAGAAATGAACCAAGACCGGCGCTCACCACCGCAGCCAGCGGTACATCAGCCCGTCCCGGCGCCGCTCAGCCTGGAACATCGTCTGGCCCTGGTGGATGTGATCGACCAGTTGGATGCGGTGGTGTCAGGGGAGGATTTCCGCAAGTTCGCGGACGGCCCCTTGCAAGTGCTGCTGCCACACGACGGATTGGTCTGCGGCATCGCCGACAGCATCGCTGAATGGCGCCCCCACTTCCTCCTCAACCACCGCTTCCCGGTGCAGTACCTGGGCGCGATCCGCCAGGCCAACCAGGGCTACAACTCCGAAATGATCGAGCACTGGCGCAACACGCGGCAGCCCGCTGCGGCCGACCCGGGCTTGCCTGCAGGCCGCTGGTGGAGCGACGGTTGGATGGCAGGAGCCGTCGCGGCGGGGTTGACCAACCTCATCGGCCACGGTTTCGTCGACCTGAACGGCCAGGGCGCCAGCTACTTCTGCTTCATCCGAATCCCCGAACCGCTGGGCCCGCGCCACCGCTATGTGATGAACCGCCTCGTGCCCCACTTGCACACCGCGCTGGTGCGCGCCAGGGATGCGGCTGCGGCCCCGCATGCGCCGGTGGACGAACGGCCGCGGCCGCCGCAGGTGTTGACTTCGCCGCAACTGCAGATCTTGCAGTGGCTCAGCCAGGGAAAAACAAATGCGGAGATCTCGGCCATCCTCGGCACCAGCGTGGACAACGTCAAATACCACTTGAAAGCCATCTTCGCCAAGCTGGGTGTGACCAGCCGCACGCAGGCGGTGGCCAAGTGGATGACGATGAAGCTCGTCGAGTGAGTCTGAAGGCAACTCAACGCATCTTGGTGTAACTCGCGCCCAGCTTCTGGCGCCCATCCACCACGTTGACATGGCTGCTGTCGAGCCGCCAGACCTTCCCGCTACCGATCTCGCCGATGACCAGGCCGTAGGGTGGGTTGAACCTGCCGGAGGAGAAGACCAGGTAGTCCTCGTCCACCGGTGCCGCGTCGGAGTTGTTGGAGTTGCAGTCGTTGAGCGGCAGCGCCACGGGGACAGAGCCCGCAACCGCGGTGTTCAGCATCATCAACTGGTCGTAGCCTGCGGTTTGGCCGGCCTGCGGCGGTGTCGAGCGTGTGAAGAAATAGGTCGAATAGTCCCTGACTACGGGGAAGTAGTCCTTGGCGCCGCTGGGCGGCTCGGCCAGCTTCTGGACCAGGCCCGACTTCACGTTCTTGCGGTAGAGCACCGAGTTCCCGGCGCCGCCTTGGGCGTAGACGACGTATTTTTCCGAAGGCGTGAGCGCCGGCATGGATTGCTCCGTTGTCCAGCCATCCTTGGTCAGGAACACCCCCGAGCCCTGCACCAGGCCGATGATCTTCCCGTCCTTGTAGGCCAGCGTGGCCATGTAAAGGTCGGCCTCGAATTTGATCACCAGGCGCTTGCCGTCGGGCGAGAACCGCGGGTCTTCGGCGCGCCCTTGGTGCGTTTCCGTCAAGTTGACCGGTAGGTCATTGGATTCCAACGCCCAGCTGAACACATTCCATTCACCGGCGCGGCGCGCCATGAACACGATGTTCCTGCCGTCCGGGGAGAACTGCGCGTTCATGGGGTCGACCAGGTTCCATTGCGGCTTGTTCAGCTGGGTGACCTTGTTGCCGGGGAAGTCGTAGAGGAAAAGGTTGGACGAACCATCCCCGTAATTGACGTAGGAGTGGTAAATCAGTCGTCCCGGGAGAGGCGGGAATGTGGTGGCCGGCTGCAGTGCGAGGTTGGCGGTGCAGGCCGCCACTGAGACCTCCACGCACGCGAACAGGCCCAGCAGGCTGGAGACGGTTTTTTTCATGGCGCGCCTTCTTCATTGCACAGGTACGAACCGGATGGCGTCCGCGATCACCTGGCCGTCGGCCAGGTTGGTCAGCACCACCTCCACCGGCCCACCGAAAAGGTATTCGCCCAGCAACACCCAGCGGCCGCCGTTGATTTGCTGGTTCACGACGCTCTTGACCTCCAGCCCACCGTGTTTGACGGCGTAGGTGGCGTTGCGCGCCCGGTTGGTGCCGGCCGTCCAGCTGGCGTACACCTTGTACCTTCCCACCAGCGCGGCCGCGCTCCACTTCGCGGTCGCCATGCCGGCACCCGGCGCGGCGTGGGCATAGCCTTGGCCCCAGTACTCCTTGACGAAGGTCGACGCCGTCCATGCACCGCTGAGAGTGGCTTGGGTGTTGTCGATGATCACCTCCTTCGGCGCGCCGGCCGGTGTCGGTACCAGCTTGACGCCGTCGGCGATGACGTTGCCGTCCGCGTCGTTGCTCAAGGTCAGGGTGGCCGTGGTGTCATCGAAGGTGAAGGAACCCAGCAGCGCCCAGTTCTCGTCGAACCGCTGGTTCACCCGCACCTGGGTGCCGTTGACGTCGAACGGCGCATTGGTGGCGCGCTGCGCCCCGGGGACAGAGCTCACGTAGACGTTGTAGTCGCCCGGGGCCACCGTCGCCGTCCAGGAGGCCTTGGCGCTGCCGTTGCCTGCGGCCTGGTACTGGTAGTTGCCGCGGGTGTAGCCCGGCGCGTAGGTCGACACCGGCCAGATGCCGACATAGGCGGCGTCCAGGTTGTCCAGCTCCACCACCTGGCTCACCGGCAGCGCGGCGGCGATGCGGAACCCGAGTGTGAGCGTGTTGTGGGGGTCGCTGCGGTGGGTCGGCAAGCGGTAGGTGATCTGCAGGTGGTCCTGCGTCCAGCTGGCCGAGCCGCCGCGGCTCATGCGCCGGGACTTCGGGGGCGTGCTGCCGTCGCCTTCGAAGAAGGACTCCGTCCATTCGTGCAGGTTCCCGCCCATGTCGAAAGCACCGTAGGGGCTGCGCGTGGCGGGATAGGAACCAACCGGCGTCTTCTTCAGCGGAGTTGCCTGTGCATCCCGAATGTTGGCTGCGTTGTCGTCGGTCGCATTCGGGAAGGCGCCCTTGGGGATGCGCGGCTGGTTCGCACGGGTGGGGTACTCCCAGTAACCGGCGTCGAGTGAGCCGCCTTTGTAGTGGCCCGCCTTGACCCATTCATCCTCGGTGGGTATCCAGAACCTGGCGCCCGGGTTGTGCCCGACCGGGTCGTTGCCGACGAAGCCATCGTCGAAGAGCCGGGTGTCGTAGGCACCGGCCGTGTCCGTGCCTTCCGCCGTTTGGGGCCCACCCTTGCCGTTGTGCAGCCAATTGCAGAACCGGGCGGCGGCGTACCACGACACGGTGACCGGCAGGTTGGCTTCGCTGGTCGACAAGCCGTAACGGCTACCGGGCGGCTTTGACGGGTCGACCAGGAAATCGACGTGGGGGTGGGGGACACCTTGGTTGTAGAGCTTCAGCGCATTGGTCGCGTAAGGGTCCACCGCATTCAGGAAAGGCAGGTATTGTTCGCGCGTGATTTCGTATTTGCCGATGCGGAACTCGTAGGCCACCGCGCCGGACGCCGCGGCACCGCGGTCGGTTTCATAGGCGTTCGGCCGGTTGCGGGCATCGCCGACAGCGACCATCTCGATGCCGGCTGCGCATGCGCCCGTGCCCGCCCAACCTTGCAGGCACGCCCACAGCAGTGCGGTTGATTTCCTTGTCTTCATGGTTTCCTCCTCAAAAGTGATGGGCTTGTTCCTTGCCCGCTTGATCGACTGCATTGCTCGGGAACATAGGGTTCCTTTAGATAAACAAGGTGATCTCGGCATTCCGCATCGGCGCGCGGTCCTGCGCGTTGGCACGTGGCGCCGGGCGCTTCAGGATGCGCAGCAACTCCCTCAGGTAGAAGTCCGCTCGCGCGTAGGTGGTACGCGAATCGCCGGCCGACAGCGCGGCGCCCTGCTGGCTTTCCAGGATCTCCCTGTCCTGCGCCACGATCTTCCTTGCGAACACGCGGCCCAGCGCGGCGAACAGCCAGTGCGGCACCGGGAGGTTGAAGGTGGTGACCGAGAAATAGGTGCATTCGGTGTCGGTGTTGGGCGTGACGAAGTCCTGCACGCGGATGTAGTAACCGTGGCCAAACTCGTACAGCGACTCGATGTAGCCGGGCCGGTGGAACAGGTCCTTGTGGGTCATGGCCCTGCAGCCGAACCAGCGGAGGATGCGAAAGATGGCGCCTTCCGGGAAGGGCTCCCCTTCGTAGGTGACCTCGCTGCCGCCTGGCGACGGCTCGACTTTCGCCACCACTTTCTTCATCGAGTCGGTGCGCGCCAGGCCTTCGTGCACGAAGCGGGTGTGGGTCACGTCCCAGAAGTTCTCCAGCGCGCTGATGAAGAAAGCCTTCAGTGGTATCCCCCCGTAGACGATCCGGCCCTTGCCGGGGTCGTCCAGCTCTGTGAAGTACGCTTCCATCAACTGGTGGGCGGGGGCGGGCGCACCACCGCGCGACCGGACCCATACAAAGCCGCGAGCCTCGAAAGTTTCGAAGCAGGGCACGTCGCAGCCCGACTTCAGTTCGCCGGGCGGATGGGACGGGATGGACTCGCAGCGACCGGCGCCCGAGAACGACCAGCCGTGGTAGCGGCAGACGATGTTCGAGCCCACGACCTCGCCCAGGGAGAGCCTGACACCGCGGTGCGGGCAGCGGTCCAGCAGCGCCCGCACCCGGCCCTGCGCGTCGCGGTATAGCACCACGGGCTGGTTCAGCAGCATCCAGCCCGAGGGCTGGCGAGAGACCTGATCGCTGCGCGCCAGGATGAACCACGACTGGCCGAGGTCAAGACCCTCCAGCCTGTAGAACTCGGGCACAACTGCCGCGCTCATTCGGTACCGCCGAAAGGGTGGACCATCCACAAATTGGGTTCGACGTAGCGGCCCAGGTCCCGCTCGGCGTCGTAGCGCACCGGCACCAGGGCCCGCGGCACGCAGTGGTCGCCGGAGGTGGTGAAGTCCAGGCCGGCCCATTCCAGCCAATCGCGCCGCGAGCCGCTGACGCTCACCGACTCCATGCAGGGCGCCAACACCTTGGCGCCCAGGCGCTGGTGAGTGCGCAGCCACAGGTCGAAGCATTCGCCCTTTTCATTGGTCCAGCCGCAGTAGTCGGCGAATTCGACCAAAGGGTGCAGGTGCTTCTGCGAAGGCCGCACCGGGGCGATCAGGCCGTTCAAGCCCCGGCGGGCGCCGACCGCCTTCATCGCCTTGAGCACGCGCGCGCTCAGCGCTTTTCCCTGGTGGTGGGCCGGCACCGTGGCGGCCAGGGCGCATTGGTAGTTGGGTGCCACGCCTTCGTCGGAATCCTCGATGCCCTTGAGGATGGCCCAGCTCCAGCCCGCCTGCGGCAGCTCGTGCAGGGCGCCCGCGAAATAAAGCGGCAGCGAATTGCCGACGCCGAAGACTTCGCTGCCTCGCGCGTCGGTCACCACCACCTGGTATTCGGGGAAGCGCACATACAGCTCCAGCCAATGGTCGGCGCCGACTTCGTCGTGGAGGATGAAGGCTGGCCAGGTGTCGGTCATGACCTCGAAGACGCGCTCGGCCAAGTCGGGGCGCTCCTTCAGCGTGGTGGTGCGGAACAGGTCCTCGGAAGGGTCTTCGGAGAGTTCGGTCGTCATGGGTGTTCCTTGGGGAGGAGGGCGGTCAAAACTTCAAGCCGAACATGCGGATGAGCCGGTCCGCGGCCACCACGCTGCCCTTGACCTTCAGCCGGCCGGTGATGGCGGCGGTGATGCCGCCGAGTTCGCGGTTGCACAGCGCCACCCAGGTGGGCTCGTCGCAGGTGATGGTGACGCCGGGCGATTCGATGTCGCTCCTGAGCAGTTCGAACCCGCCATTGGCGACGGTGATGGCGAAGCGGTGTCGCCCACCGATGTCGAATTGGAAGCGCGCTGGCGCACCGGCGGCGTGTGCGGGTTGGAAGTTCCCAGGCAAGCCGGCGAGCGTTTCCTCCACCGTTGCGTAGTCGGCCGCGGCGGCGGGTGGCGCCGGGCGACTCATGGCGCCTCCTTCTCGAACATCCTGCCCAGCAAGGACCGCAGCAACCGGGCAGGAACCCACCGGATGGCACCTGACAGGAACCACAGCGGGTTGTCGAACCGCACCAGCACGCCGTGATCGTGCGATCCGGCATGCGGGAAGTAACCCGGCTTCCAGCCGACGATCTTGAAGCCCAGCGACTCGTAGTAAGCGAGCTGCGGATCCGCGTGCCGACCCGACCGCCCACGCCGCTTCCTGAAGTAGTCCTCCATCGTCCCGCCGGGGTTCTTGCCTTTCCATCTCGCAAAGGAAGGCGCTGGCGAGCCGAGGTAGACCTCCTTCACGCCGTCCAGAAGCATTTTCAGCAGAACCTCGATCAACACTGCGCGCACGGCCACCGGGTCGGTGCCCGACAGGCTGATACCGAACCAGGTGCGGGAGCGGGCATCGTGCGACGTGGCGTGGCCCTGGTCGGTGACTTCGTGCCACGACGCGGCCGAAAGGATCCTCTCGCGGGTGCTGCCCATCACGAAGCAGGAGGCGCTGATCACGCCGTCCCGGTGACAACCCCAACTGTGGGCCGGGGCGTGGTGGATCCTGGACTCCAGCATGTCGGCGGTGGCGCCGTCCGCTCCCCATTTCTCCAGTTCGAGCACCCTGAGTTTGGCCAGGTCACGGGGCTTGAGCAGGCGCGCTTTGTTCCTGGCGGGCACAGCACGGCCGGGTTTCGCCGGCATGAAGGAAGACAGGAAATCTTCCGCGGGGTGCGTCAAGCAGGTGTCAGGGGAAAGCTTCCCCTGCGGCAGTAAATGGTTCATCACCGACTCCCTCTTCAGCGTTTCTTTGGTTTCCCCCGCGGCATCTGGGCTGGCGGTGGGTACGACTGTTTCGCTGTCATCAGCGAATGGTTGTTTGGAACACTCGGGCAAGGCTGCGCCCAGGCTCGGCGGTGAATGCCGTGCACTTGGAGGCCGATTGCTGGATCACTTGGCCGGAGAGGGGCTATCCGGTGTCAGGGCCGCTGACGGCCTGTGCGCGAGCCTGCACCGGACGGGGGGGCAGCGAAGAGGGGCGGCCGTCGACTCGCGGCGCGGTCATCTCCGATGTCGCTGCCACCGCGGTGGCTTGCGCCCGGTGGGAGGGAATCGGTCGGTACATGCGCAGGCGCGAAAGCCGCAGCGGCGATGACGACAAGGGCAACGACAAGGACAACAACAACGGCCTCCCTCCAGAACGTCCACCTCTTTCAGACAAGCCACAACCTGGTAAGAGAAAGAAAGCAGACGCGCCGACTTTAGGAACGCTGCTCCGGTTTGACCACTACCCAGTTGAGGACTGGCCGAGTTGGTGTTGACCGAAGACGAACATGAGCGACTGACAGCACTCGCGCTGCGGCGCGGATCGCGCAGCATTGGCGTTTCGTAAACATTGGCCACGTCATTCGGTGACCATGGTGGTGGCCGATCCATGAATTCCCTGTTCGACCACCGCCGCGAGGGTGGGGGCAGGCCGTGAATTCCTCACTGCGCCAGGGATGAAAAATCGAGCCCCTTTCGGCTTTTGCGCCGCGGTTCGCGGCGGGGGTCCGATGTCACCGATCCGTCGTTCGAAGTCGCGCCTCGTTTTTGACAACTCGATGACTGAAGGAGACCGCCCATGGCGCAACCGCCGCGATCCCATCTCTACGAAGCCTTGGCCGTTTCGCTGGACTAACTAGTTGCCGTGGGCCGCGTTCTCGTCCTGGAACAGCAGGAAGGCCATGCGGTGCAGTTCGGCGCCGGTGGCCAGCCCGAGTTTGTGCTTGATGTGCAGGCGGTGGGTTTCCACCGTGTTGGGTGAAAGGTTCAACTGGCTGGCGATGCCTGCTTTCTTGAACCCGTGCCCGATGAGCCTGAAAACCTCCAGTTCACGGTCCGACAGGCAGTTCAGGCGCTCCATGCCGCCGGTGTCCTTCCTTTCCGACAGCTTCTCCAGCATCCGGTCGCGCATGGCTTCCGAGACCCAGATCCGCCCTGCGGCCACGGTGCGGATCGCTTCCACGATGCACCGGGCGGCGCTTTGCTTCATCACATAGCCGCGGGCGCCGGCGCGCAGGGCGCGTTCCGCATAGAGCCTTTCGTCGTGCATCGAGACCACGATCACCGACATCGAAGGCGCGGCCGCGCGCAGACGGCCGATCGTGCCGAGCTTGAGCATGCCGGCAAGCGACAGGTCCAGCAGGGCGATGGCCGGCGCGTGGGCGGTTGCCGCCGCGAGGGCTTGGTCCTCGTTCTCGGCCTCGTAAAGCTCCAGGAACTGGCCCAGGTTGCGCAGCAGGGTCGTCAGGCCGAGGCGGACGATCGGGTGGTCTTCGACCAGCAGGATGGCCGGTGGGATGTTCAAGATTGGGTGACCTCCACGAGGGTGCCGCCGCCTTCGGCGCGCGAGATGGACAACCGGTAGCCGATGACGCTGGCCCGGTATCCCATGATGCGTAGCCCAGCGCCCGGCCTGTGGCGGCCGTCCCGCGTGCCGGCGGGGCCGACGCCGTTGTCACGGATGCTGAGGGTCACTTGCCCGTCGGTCTCGTCCAGCCTCACAACGATCGAGGTGGCGCGGGAATGGCGGACCGCGTTGCTGAGCGATTCCTGCGCGATCCGGTAGAGGTTGGCCGCGACGGTTTCGTCCTGGACGTCCACGGGGTAGTCGTAATCGAAAGTGCAGCGCAGCCGGGATTGCGTTGACATGGCGGCGGTCAAGTGGCCCAGGGCTTCCTGGAGGCCGCCGGGGCCCTGGCCCACCGGCATCATCCCGTGGGCGATTTCCCTCACTATGGCGATCGCTTCGCTCGTGGCGCGTTCAAGGGCCTGCGCCTGTCCGGCGAGTTCCGGCTGGGCCTGCGCCAGCGAGTCCCCCAGCGCCTGCGTCGACAGCCCGATGGAGGTCAGGCGCTGGCCGAGGTCGTCGTGCAGTTCCCGGCCGATGCGCCGCTGTTCGTTCTCGGTGGCCTGCGCGACTTCCCGCTCCAGCGCCATGGCGCGCTCGATCTCCCGGCGCAATTCCACCGTGCGCGCGGCCACGGCGTCTTCCAGGCGCCTGTTGGTGTCCAGCAGCGCGTCGCGCAGTTTCTCGTGGGCCATCAACATGAAGCCGAACAAGCTGCCCAGCAAGGTCAGCGGATAGGCGAAGAGGTAGGCGTTCTGCAGGGGCGACCTGTCGAAGAGGTGGTGGGGGAGGGCCACGCTGGCCAGAGTCGTCGCCAGCCTCACGCCGAGGACACCGGCTCCCAGCAGAAACACACCGCCCGTGAATCGCCGGGCGGTGCTGGTGCGGCCCATGCGTGCCTGGAAGACAGCCTTGGCGCAAGCCAGCAGCAGCATCATGTTGGAGAAGCTGGCCAGCGCCAGGCCGGATTCCAGCCCATCTTCGAAGACGACGATCAGCGTCCAGGCGGCCAGCAGTGTGGCCAGGGCGGCGGCATAGGTGCGGTAGAGCGGCGCCGCACCGTTGAAGCGCATCGTGCCGGCGTGCAGCAGCATGATCAGCGCCGAGACGGTGACGTTGCTCAGGACGATCGACAGCACCTGGGGGATGGCGCCGCGCATCAGGAACAGCAGCGTGGCCGGCAAGCCCAGCCCGCAGGCCCAACCCCATTGGGCCAGCCCCCCCACCGCGGGTGAGAAGCTGCGGTGCATGGTGAACAGGATCACCATGCAAAAGGCCGAGGCGGCGCCGCCCAGCAGCACGATCAGTTGCGGCTCGATCGAAGGCATGCGGGTGTCGGAGGGGATGCGGGGTTTGACGGCGTGGCGGAAGGGCAGGGGGGCCGCGCGGGCCGGGTGCGATCGTGCCGTGGCCAAAGGTGATGGTCAATCAACTTCCGCGTGATGGCGATCTGCCGCGCGGTGTGATTCGCGTGGCGGCGAGGCCTTCCTATATTTGTTCAGCGCCAGGGAGGCGCCAAGCGGAGAAGGAAGGAATGCCTGCGCCAAAGATGCCGGATGGAAGCACGACCCGAACACTGCGCATCCTCCTAACATCCGACGATTTCCTGCCCGCGGCCACCGGCGTGGGTGTCCATTTGAACCTGGTGGCGCCGGAATTGGCGCGGCGCGGGCACCAAGTCACGGTGATGACATCGAGGCAGGCCGGCCAGGACGAGCAGGCGGATTGGCGAGGTGTGCGGGTGCTGCGCATGCCGTCGCTCAAGGTACTGGGCTTCCGCCAGGCCTTGCCGTCCAGGCGCAGCATCGCGCGATGGCTGTCCGACTTGATGCCCGACGTCGTGCACCACCACTATGCGGGCTTGATGATGCGGCGGGTCGTCGCGGCGGCTGCGGCCACCGGCTTACCTCAGGTGTCCACCTACCATTTCGGGCCTGAGGTGCTGTGCGCGCCTTGGCCGATGCGGCCGTGGCGGCGGTGGATCCGGCGTGAGATGCTGCGCGCCCATGGCGCGGCAAGCCTGGTGATCTGCCCTTCGGCGCATTGCATGTCTTGCCTGGCGGCGATGGGCTTGGGGGCGCCGATGCGCCACATTTCGAATCCCGTGTCTTTCGGCGACGCGCAAGCGGCCGATTCCGGCCCCCAGGCCGGGCCGGCGGGCGACTCGACGCGTCCGGGTGCCCCTTTCGTCGTCCTCTATGCGGGCCGCCTGGCCGCGGAGAAAAACCTCATCTACCTGATCCGGGCCTTCGCCGAATTTGCCGAGTCGCATCCCGACGGCGCGCTGCGCATCGCCGGCCAGGGACCGCAAGAGGCTGCGTTGCGTCGCGCCTGCGTCGAACATGCGCCGCCGCACGGACCTTTGCGGGTGGAGTTCCTCGGGTTCCTCGACCGTGCCGCCCTGGCGCGCGAGTATTCCGCGTGCGACGTCTTTGTGCTGCCGTCGCTGACTGAGATCCAGCCGATGGCGGCGATGGAAGCGATGTCCTTCGCCAAACCGGTGATCCTGACACGGGCCTTGGGCGTGGCCGATGAGCTGGTGCGGCATGGGGACAGCGGTTTCATCGTCGACCCCCACGACCCGCGAGACCTCGCGCAGCGCTTGGCCACGCTGGCGAAATTTCCGGCGCTTCGCCGGGCGATGGGCGAGGTTGGGCGCGGCAAGGCCGGCGCCTTCGGCCTGGAGCGGGCGGTGGACGCGCTTGAAGAGGCCTATCGCAGTGTCTGCGCCTGAGCCGGTGGGCCCGGCGCGGCGCGCCTACCGGGCGGTTTTCATTTCGCCGCATTGGGACGACGCGGTGTTTTCTTGCGCCGGATTGCTGGCGCGCCTGTGCGGGGAGGGCCCCGTGTTGGTGGTCAACCTGTTTACCCGTTACCTCGGCCAGGACGAGGAACGGGGCATCGTCGACGGGGAATTGCGCCGGCAGGAAGAAGCCTCCGCCGCGAGCCGGCTGGGGTATGAGTCGATCGACTTGTCTGAACTCGACGTCTCGTTCCGTCACGTGGCTTACCGGTCCCTGGGCCGCGTGTTCTCGCGGCCTGTCGCGCAGGACATCGCTTGGCTTCCCACGTTGCGGTGCAAGCTGCTCGGGTTGTTGGAATCGCTGACCTTTGATGCGCTTTATGTTCCGCTGGGCGTGGGTTGGCACGTGGACCATGTGCTGGCCCATGCCTTGTTCGATGGCTGGCGCGGCCCGGCGGCGCTTTGGTATTACGAGGACCTTCCCTATGGCCTGTTGCCCGGGGCCACGCGCTTGCGCCTGGCCGAGTTGGGACCCCTTCCCGGCAATGCCGGCTCCCTGGCCCCGGTGGCAAGGCCGCTACCCCTTGTTTGGCTGGAGGCTTCCGCGTGGTTCGCGGGGTGCCCGCTGGTGCGGCGGATCCGTCCCGCCTGGAAACGTTGCGCGGCGGTGCCTGTGGTATCGGCCTTTCTCGGCCGGCTCATGTGGCGGCACCGCAAGCCGCTGGTGACTCCCGCCGCCTGGCACTGGGTGCCCCGGCTGGAATTGTTGCCCGGCGGCGTAGAAGAAAAGGCTGGCGCGATGTCGCTCTACGCCAGCCAGTTCACAGTGTTTTTCCGGAGCCGCGCGGATTGCGAAGCCCGGCTCGCGGCTTACGCCCGTGGCTTCTCGGAGCCCGGCTGCACCGCGGAACGGTATTGGCGGCGAAGCGATGGCGGGGCGGTGGACGGGGCTTGACTGGGTGCCCCGCCATCGATCGCCGTCGACAAGGCCGCCGCGGAGCCTGGCACCCCGCCGCGTGCCGGTGGCGGCGAGACGGTGGTGGCGCCATCGTCATCGCATTGGCGCACGGCTGTGCGGGCCACTCAGGACTTCGCCGCGGCCTTGCTTTCCTTGTCTGGCCGGGCTTCCGATTTGGCTTTGCCCTTGGACGCCGACTTCTCGGTGCTGGGCTGGCCTTTGAACGATTCGCCGTTGACGGTCAGGCCGTTGGACGAGAACCTGGCGGCGTTGCCGGGGCCGACGCCGCTGACGCGGTCGATCAGGTCGTCCCAGTTCTTGAAGGCGCTTTTCTTGCGCTCGTCCATGATCTTCGTGGACATCGCGGGGCCGATGCCCTTGACGCTTTCCAGCTCGGCCTGGGAGGCCTTGTTGATGTCGGTAGCGGCCAGCGCCGCGTTGGAAAAGATGGCCATCGAAAGCGTGGCCAGCACGGCGAGCAGAAAGTTCTTGAGCATGGGTTTTCTCCTTGAAAGGGATGGGTTGGGTTGAAACGGTCATCGCCGACGCGGCGGCGCCACGTCGGCTGGGGGCGGATTGTGGGAAGGCGGCGGGCGTTTGAAACTCCCTCCGGCGAGCGCCCCGCGGCCGAGGGGACGGGAGGCCGCGCGGCGGAAAGCGACGCCTCCACAAGGGGGCTTGCGCACGCCCAAAAACAAAGCGGCCCGAAGGCCGCTTTGATGGGGAGAGCAGGGCGGGCCGTCAGGCGCTGACGGTCCTGGCCTTGTCGGCGTACTCCTCGATCTTGTCGAAATTGAGGTACTGGTAGATCTTGTCGCTTGCCGCGTTGATCACGCCCATGTCGATCAAATACTCTTCCTTGGTGGGGATGCGGCCCAGGCGCGAGCAGATGGCGGCCAACTCGGCCGAGCCGAGGTAGACGTTGGAGTTCTTGCCCAGCCGGTTCGGGAAGTTGCGGGTGCTGGTGGAGAACACGGTGGCGCCTTCCTTCACCTGGGCCTGGTTGCCCATGCACAGGCTGCAGCCGGGCATCTCCATGCGGGCGCCGGCGGTGCCGAGCACGCCGTAGTGGCCCTCTTCGGTGAGCTGCTGCGCGTCCATCTTGGTCGGCGGCGCGACCCACAGCTTGACCGGGATGTCACGCTTGTTCTCCAGCAGCTTGGAGGCCGCGCGGAAGTGGCCGATGTTGGTCATGCAGCTGCCGATGAACACCTCGTCGATCTTGGCGCCGGCGACTTCGCTGAGCGTCTTCACGTCGTCCGGGTCGTTCGGGCAGGCGACGATGGGCTCATGGATGTCGGCCAGGTCGATCTCGATCACGGCGGCGTATTCGGCGTCGGCATCGGCCGACAGCAGCTCGGGCTTGGCCAGCCAGGCTTCCTGCGCGGCGATGCGGCGGGCCAGGGTGCGCGCGTCGGCGTAGCCGTTGGCGATCATGTTCTTCATCAGCGTGATGTTGCTGTTGATGTACTCGATGATCGGCTCCTTGTTCAGGTGCACGGTGCAGCCGGCGGCCGAACGTTCGGCGGAGGCGTCGCTCAGCTCGAAGGCTTGCTCCACCTTCAGGTCGGGCAGGCCTTCGATCTCCAGGATGCGGCCGGAGAAGATGTTCTTCTTGCCTTTCTTTTCGACCGTCAACAGGCCGGCCTTGATGGCGTACAGCGGGATGGCGTTGACCAGATCGCGCAGCGTCACGCCCGGCTGCATGCTGCCCTTGAAACGCACCAGCACGCTCTCCGGCATGTCCAGCGGCATGACGCCGGTGGCGGCGGCGAAGGCGACCAGGCCGGAGCCCGCCGGGAAGCTGATGCCGATCGGGAAGCGGGTGTGGCTGTCGCCGCCGGTGCCCACGGTGTCGGGCAGCAGCAAGCGGTTGAGCCAGCTGTGGATCACGCCGTCGCCCGGGCGCAGCGAGATGCCGCCGCGGGTGCTGATGAAGTCGGGCAGCTCGTGGTGCATCTTCACGTCGACCGGCTTCGGGTAGGCGGCGGTGTGGCAGAAGCTCTGCATGACCAGGTCGGCGCTGAAGCCCAGGCAGGCGAGGTCTTTCAGCTCGTCGCGGGTCA
>CBJNAE010000037.1:0-17827 GCA_966433995.1 uncultured Ideonella sp.
TTCGCGGTCGGCCTGTCGCGCCAGCTGCAGGGCCTGACGCTGCCGAGCGAGCGCCCGCGGCACAAGCTGCTGGAGACCTGGCACCCGCTGGGCGTGGTCGGCGTCATCAGCGCCTTCAACTTCCCGATGGCGGTGTGGGCCTGGAACGCCAGCCTGGCCCTGGTGTGCGGCAACACCCTGGTGTGGAAGCCGTCCGAGAAGACACCGGTCAGCGCGCTCGCGATGCAGCACCTGCTGGCCCAGGCGCTGGCCGAATCGGGCGAGGCGGCGCAGGGTGTCTCCAGCGTGGTGTGGGGGGCCCGCGAGCAAGGCCAGGCCCTGGTGGATGCGCCCGAGGTGCGCCTGGTCAGCGCCACCGGTTCCACCGCCATGGGGCGGGCCGTCGCGCAAGCCTGCGCCCCCACTTTCAAGCGCACGCTGCTGGAGCTGGGCGGCAACAACGCCGCCATCGTCTGTCCCAGCGCCGACCTCGACCTGGCGGTGCGCGGCATCACCTTCGCCGCCGCCGGCACCGCCGGCCAGCGCTGCACCAGCCTGCGCCGGCTCTTCATCCACCGCTCGCTCCACCGGCCGCTGGTCGACCGCCTGGCGGCGGTGTTCGCGCGGCTGCCGGTCGGGCATCCGCTGGAGGAGGGCACCCTGGTGGGCCCGCTGATCGACCAGGTCGCCTTCTCCCGCATGCAGGACAGCCTGGCCCGGGCGCGCGACGCCGGCGGCACCGTCCACGGCGGCCAGCGGGTGGCGGTGGCCGGCTGCGAGGCCGGGTTCTACGCGCGCCCCGCGCTGGTCGAGATGCCGGCCCACGCCGGGCCGATGCGCGAGGAGACCTTCGCGCCCATCCTCTACCTGATGCCCTACGACGACTTCGAAGAGGCCATCGCGCTGAACAACCAGAGCGCCCACGGCCTGTCGTCGGCGGTGTTCACCAACGACCTGCGCGAGGCCGAGGCCTTCACCGCCGCGGGTGGTTCCGACTGCGGCATCGCCAACGTGAACATCGGCACCAGCGGCGCCGAGATCGGCGGCGCTTTCGGCGGCGAGAAAGACACCGGTGGCGGCCGCGAATCGGGCTCAGACGCCTGGAAAGCCTACATGCGCCGCGCGACCAACACCGTCAACTACGGGCGCGACCTGCCGCTGGCGCAGGGGGTGAAGTTCGACGTCTGAGGACGCCCCGCTTCAGCGGGCCCGCCGCGCGCGGCCCGCCGGCTTCGCAGGCGGCGGCCTGGGCGTCGCCGGTTGCCTCGCCAGCTCGACGAAGGCAGCCAGGTAGTCGATCTCGAAATCGGCTTCGCGCGCGCCCAGGAAGATCTGCTTGGCGATGCCCTGGCGGCCGAGCCTGACCGGCACCACCGGCATCTTCGACGCGTATTCCTCGGCCAGCCAGCGTGGCAGGGCCGCCACGCCGCGGTGGCTGGCCACCATCTGCAGCATGATGTCCGTCGTCTCGATCGCCTTGTGGCGCCTGGGCGTGATGCCCGCGGGCGCGAGGAACCGGGTGTAGACGTCCAGCCGGTCGGTGGGCACGGGGTAGGTGATCAGCACATCCTGGCTCAGCTGCTCGGGCTTGGCGAAAGCGGCGCCGGCCAGCGCGTGCCGGCGGCCCACCACCAGCACCTGTTCATAGTCGAACACCGGCACGAAGCGCAGGCCCGGCTTGTGCAGCGGGTCGGGTGTGACCAGCAGGTCGATCTCGTAGCCGAACAGCGCGCCGATGCCGCCGAACTGGAATTTCTGCTTCACGTCGACGTCGACGTCGGGCCACTGCGCCAAGTAGGGCGAGACGACCTTCAGCAGCCATTGGTAGCAAGGGTGGCACTCCATGCCGATGCGCAGCGTGCCGCGCTCGCCCTGGGCGTACTGGCCGATGCGGGCCTCGGCCAGCGCGAGCTGCGACAGCACCCGGTCGGCCACCTGCAGCAGGTATTGGCCGGCCTGCGTGAGGCGCAGGCCGCGGCCTTCCCGCAGCCAGACGTCCACGCCGAGCTGCTGCTCCAGCTTCTTGATCGAATGGCTGAGCGCCGACTGCGTCAGGTGCAGCGCCTCGGCCGCGGCGGTCATCGAACCCAGCTTTTCCACCTGCTGGATGACGGCGAGGTGGATGCGTTCAATCACGGCAATGCATGAACAAAATTAATTGATGACTGAAATAAGACCATTTTACGTCATGCGTTTGAAATCCTAGGATCGCGCCCGTCTCCACAAAAAAAGGATCGGGCCGCCATGGTCAAGACGCACAACCTGGGTTTCCCCCGCATCGGCGCCAAGCGCGAATTGAAGTTCGCGCTGGAGGCCTACTGGAAAGGCGAATCGTCGCGCGATGAACTCCATGCCCTGGGTGCCCAACTGCGCCAGCTGCACTGGGTGCACCAGATCGACCTGGACCTCGCTCCGGTGGGCGATTTCTCCTTCTACGACCAGGTGCTCGACATGAGCTTCACCCTGGGCAACCTGCCCGAGCGGGTGCGCGGCTTCCACGGCGACCCGCTCGACAACTACTTCCGCGTGGCGCGCGGCCGGTCGGCACAGGGCGCCGAGGACCACGGCGCCTGCTGCGGCGGCGTCGCCGCGGGCGAGATGACCAAGTGGTTCGACACCAATTACCACTACATCGTCCCCGAGTTCACGGCCGGCACCGAGTTCAGGCTCGACGCTTCGCGCCTGCTCGGGCAGCTCGCCGAGGCGCGCGCCCAGGGCGTCAGGGCCAAGCCGGTGATCGTCGGCCCCGTCACCTACCTGGCGCTGGGCAAGGCCAAGGACGACACCGACCGCCTGGGGCTGCTGCCCCGCCTGCTGGGCGCCTATTCCGAGCTGCTCGACCAGCTCGCCGCCCAGGGCGTGGAATGGGTGCAGGTGGATGAGCCCATCCTCGTCACCGAGCTGGACGCCGATTGGCAGCACGCCTTCAACACCGCCTACCACCAGCTCAAGGGCGCCCGGGTCAAGCTGCTGCTGGCGACCTATTTCGGCCCCTTGCGGGAGAACGCCTACCTCGCGGCCAACCTGCCGGTGGCGGGCCTTCACGTCGACGCGGTCAACGGCCGCGAAGACGTGCTGCCGCTCATCAGCATGCTGCCCGCCCACAAGGTGCTGTCCCTGGGCGTCATCAACGGCCGCAACATCTGGAAGACCGATTTGAACGCGTTGCTCGACTGGCTCGAGCCGCTGCACGCGCGCCTGGGCGAACGGCTGTGGATCGCGCCGTCCTGCTCGCTGCTGCACGTGCCGGTCGACCTGGCGCAGGAAGGGAAACTCGACGCCGAGTTGAAGTCATGGCTGGCCTACGCGCTGCAGAAGCTCGATGAACTGCGGGTGCTGGCCCATGCCCTGGACGAAGGGCGCCGGTCGGTCGAGGCCGAACTGGCCGCCAACCGCGCCGACATCGAGGTGCGCCGCCGGTCGCCGCGCGTGAACAACCCCGCCGTCAAGGCCGCGGTCGCCCGGCTCGACGCCGGGCTGGGCCGCCGCCGCAGCGCCTATGCGCAGCGCGCGCCGAAGCAGGCGGCGCTGCTGAAGCTGCCGGCCTTCCCGACGACGACCATCGGCTCGTTCCCGCAGACCGCGGAGATCCGCCATGCCCGCAGCGAGTTCAAGGCGGGCCGGCTCGACGAGGCCGGCTACAAGGCCGCCATGCGCGCCGAGATCGCCCGCAGCGTGGAGGAGCAGGAGGCGCTGGACCTGGACGTGCTCGTCCACGGCGAAGCCGAGCGCAACGACATGGTCGAATACTTCGGCGAGCAACTCGAGGGTTATGCCTTCAGCCAGTTCGGCTGGGTGCAGTCCTACGGCTCGCGCTGCGTGAAGCCGCCGATCCTGTTCGGCGACATCAGCCGGCCGAAGGCGATGACGGTGGAGTGGATCCAGTACGCCCAGTCGCTCACCAGGAAGCCGATGAAGGGCATGCTGACCGGCCCGGTGACGATCCTGAACTGGTCCTTCGTGCGCGACGACCAGCCGCGGTCGTTGTCCTGCCACCAGCTCGCGCTGGCCATCCGCGAGGAGGTGCTCGACCTGGAGAAGGCCGGCGTGCGCGTCATCCAGATCGACGAGGCCGCGCTGCGCGAGGGCCTGCCGCTGCGCAAGTCGCAGTGGAAGGACTACCTGGACTGGGCGGTCGAATCCTTCCGCATCGCCGCCAACGGCGTGGCCGACGAGACGCAGGTCCACACCCACATGTGCTATTCGGAGTTCAACGACATCATCGAATCGATCGCCGCCATGGACGCCGACGTGATCACGATCGAGACCTCGCGCTCGGACATGGAGCTGCTCGACGCCTTCGAAAACTTCAAGTACCCGAACGAGATCGGGCCAGGCGTCTATGACATCCATTCGCCCAACATCCCGACGCGGGAGCACATCGTGCGGCTGATGAAGAAGGCGGCCGAGCGCATCCCGGCCGAGCGGCTGTGGGTGAACCCGGACTGCGGGCTGAAGACCCGCCAGTGGGCCGAGGTGGTTCCGGCGCTGACGCACATGGTCGCGGCGGCCAAGGCCCTGCGCCAGGCTTGAGGCCCCCGTTTCAGCCCGCCAGCAGCGAGGCGCCGAACCGTTCCAGCGCGAAGTCGATGAAGGTGCGCAGCTTGGGCAGCTGCTGCCGGTTGCGCGGATAGACCAGGTGCACCGGGATGGGCGGCGGCGCGGCGTCTTTGAGCACCGGGACCAGCCGGCCCTCGGCGATGTCCGCCGCCAGCAGGACGCGCGACTGCATGACCAGGCCGAAGCCCCGCAGCGCCGCCATGCGCAGCGCCGGCCCGTGGTTGCATTCGAAGCGGCTGGCGGGCGTCTTGCCCCGGTCGGCGTCGAGCTGCCCCAGGCGCCAGCCGCCCCGGTGGCGCCAATGCGTGAAACCGAGGCATTCGTGGTGGGCCAGGTCTTGCGGCGTCGTCGGCGTGCCGGCGCGGGCCAAATAGGCGGGCGCGGCGCAGATCACCATTTCATAGGGCGCCAGCGGCCGGGCGACCAGGCCGGAGTCGGGCAGGTCGCCCACGCGCACCGCGATGTCGAAGCCGTCCTCGACGAGGTCCACGACATGGTCGTTGAGGATGACTTCCGCGCTCAACTCCGGATAGACCGCCAGGTAGTCCACCAACGCGGGCGCCAGGCAATTGGTGCCGAAGCTTACCGGGGCGGTGATGCGCAGCCTGCCGCGCGGCGCGGCGCGCAGGGCGTCTGCGCTGGATTCGGCCAGGCGCACCTCCTCCAGGATCAGCTTGCAGCGCTCGTAATAGTCGCGACCGAGTTCCGTCAGGCTCTGTCGGCGCGTCGTGCGGGTGAGCACAGCCGCGCCCAGCCGCGCCTCCAGCGCACGCATGTGCTTGCCGGCCATTTGCCCGGACAGGTTCAACTTGGCGGCGGCCGCGGTGAGGCTGCCCGATTCGACGACGGCCACGAAAACCTCCATGCCCAGCAAGCGGTCCATGCGATTTGAAACTATTGGTTTGGAATGATCATCATGCTAAGCGATTGATCCGATTCCAGCGTGGCCGCAAAGTTCGGGTCATGCGTCGCCGTCCTTGATTCGGTGATGCCTACCTAACCCACCAAGGAGTTCGTCATGAGCAAGAAGAAAGTGTTGATCGTGGGTGCCACCGGCACCCTGGGCCAGGCGCTGGTGCGCGAAGTCGCCGGCCGGTATGACCTCGTCCAGGCCGGGCGCACGCGCGGCGACCGCCAAGTCGACATCAAGGACAGCGCCAGCATCCGGGCCCTGTTCGAAAGCGTGGGCAAGGTGGACGCCATCGTCTCCACCGCCGGGCAGTTGCATTTCGGGCCGCTGACGGAGATGACGGCCGCACAGTTCCGCGTCGGGCTGGAGGACAAGCTGCTGGGCCAGGTCGACCTGGCCCTCATCGGGCAGCATTTCCTGAACGACGGCGGCTCGATCACCTTGACCAGCGGCGTCCTTTCGGAAGAGCCGATCCGCTACGGCGCCAACGCGA
Organism: uncultured Ideonella sp.; assembly: GCA_966433995.1. Classification (GTDB taxonomy): domain Bacteria; phylum Pseudomonadota; class Gammaproteobacteria; order Burkholderiales; family Burkholderiaceae_C; genus JANPCX01. The sequence continues at coordinate 5,943 of CBJNAE010000037.1, forward strand.
CCGCGGTCAACGCAACGCTGGAAGGCTTCGTGCGGGCCGCCGCGACCGAACTGGCGCGCGGCCAGCGCATCAATGCGGTGAGCCCGACGGTGCTGCAGGAGTCGCTGCCGACCTATGGGCCGTATTTCGCCGGCTTCGAGGCGGTGCCGGGCAGCCGGGCCGCGCTGGCCTATGTGCGCAGCATCGAGGGTGTGCAGACCGGGCGGGTCTACCGGGTGGGGTGAAGTCGGGGTCAGAACGCCTGCGCCGGCGAGTCGCTGAAGCTGGCGTCGACGGACTTCTTCACCTCGGAGGACTGGAACGATTTCACCTTGCGCCAGTTCTTCGACGATCTTTCCCGTGCCGCCCACGGTATCGGCCCCGAGGGGCGGCGGCTTTCTGGGCGACGGTTCAATCGACTCGGAGGGCGCGACAAACGGCATGGTGGGACCTGGCGGGCCCGATGCGTCGACCTGTGTTGAAACGAACCCCGCAGTGTTGGCGTTAACCCCTTGCCCGGAAACGAATCAAAGCATCTAAGGTTCTGCGGTTCTGCGCAAACATCTCCACTTTCGCCCGTCCCCTCCCACGCGCCGCATGGCCCCGCCACCTACCACCCTCATCATCGGCGGGGGCGCCATCGGCTCCGCCATCGCCTGCTTCCTGTCCGGCATGCCCGGCAGCGGCGGGGTTGTCGTGGTCGAGCGCGACCCGAGCTACCGGGCCGCTTCGTCCAGTCTGTCGGCCAGCTCCATCCGTCAGCAGTTCTCGACCCCGTTGAACATCGAGCTGTCGCAGTTCGGCTTCGCTTTCATGATGGACTGCGCCGATGGCGGCGTTCCCGGCGCGGCCGTGGGGCTGACGCACAGCGGCTACCTCTTCCTCGGCCGCCCGGACCAGGAAAAGGCGCTGCGGGAGCGCACCGCCTTGGCCCGCCGGATGTCGGTGCAGGTGGGCGAGTTCGACCGCGCCCAGCTGGCCACGGCCCATCCCTGGATGCACACCGACGACCTTTCATACGCGGCGTTCGGCCTGCAAGGCGAAGGCTGGTTCGACGGCTACCTGCTGCAGCAGGTGTACCGCGGCCGCGCGCGCGCGGCGGGCGCGCGTTATGTCCAGGGCGACGTGGCCGCGGTCCTGTGCGGCGGGTCACGCGTGGCCGGCGTGAAGCTGGCCACGGGCGAAGAGATCGCGGCCGACCGCGTCGTGCTGGCCGCGGGCGCCTGGTCGGCGGCGCTGGGGCGCACCGTCGGCATCGAACTGCCGGTGCGCGCGCGGCGGCGCACCGCGTTCTGCCTGTCCTGCCCCACGCCCCTGCCCGGGTTGCCGGTCTTGATCGACACGTCGGGCGTCTACTTGCGCCCCGAGCAGCGGCACTTCCTGGCCGTGCTGTCTCCGACGGCGGCGGATGACCACGACGACCTTCCGCTCGAACCCGACCTCCACCAGTTCGAAGACGCCGTCTGGCCGCTGCTTGCCCACCGGATTCCGGCGTTCGAGGCCTTGCGGGTGGAGCGCGCCTGGGCCGGCTATTACGAATACAACACCGCTGACCACAACGGCCTGGTGGGACAGTTCGGACCGGAAAATTTCTACGTGGCCACCGGCTTCAGCGGGCACGGCCTGATGCACAGCGCCGGCGTGGGCCGGGGCATGGCGGAGCTGCTGTGCCATGGGGGCTACCGCACGCTGGACCTTTCCCCGCTGTCGCCGCGGCGGCTGGAGACGGGGCGGTTGATCGTCGAACGCGCGGTCTACTGAGCACCGTCCTTTTTCGGCGCGGTTTTCAACGGCGAGGCCTGCCCACGGCATGCGAACCGCCCACATGCCCGGCGACTTGCCGTCCCCCCGCAGTCGCAGGCGCTTTCGGCGCCGCGGCCGCGCCGTGGGAGAGCGTGGACAGGATGCCGCAATCCTTGCCCGCCTCGGTGCGGTCGCACTGGGCGCGGAGTTCCTTGAGGTGCTTCTCCAGGTTCTTCAGTTCGCGGATGCGCGACGCCACGTGCCCGATGTGTGCGTCCAGCATGGCGTTGACCGCGCCGCAGTCGTCCTGCGGCTTGTCCCTGAACGCCAACAGCACCCGGATCTCGTCGAGGGTCATGTCCAGCGAGCGGCAGTGTCGGATGAAAGACAGCCGCTCGACGTGCGCTTCTCCGTAGATCCTGTAGTTGGCGCTGGTTCGGGCCGGCGCCGGCAGCAGGCCCTCCCGTTCGTAGAAGCGGACGGTGACGACCGGGGTGGCGGTGGCCTGGGCGAGTTCTCCGATTTTCATGGCGCGGCCTGGTGGTGCGGGGATTTGACTCTATACCTCCTACAGGGTTTCCAATGGCCGCTCATCGATGAAAGACAGGAGGGCGCCATGGGTTTTTCCAAGCGGATCCGTCCCCATGTGGACGGCGAATTGTCGGCGGCTGCGCGGGCCGGGAGGTCGGGGCTACCCGGCGATGCCTTCCGCCACCTGGAGCGCGCGCACGTGCTGGGGCAGGCCTCGACGGTGCAGCATGTGCGGGCCCACCTGCACATGCTGGCCTGGGCGCTGCGCCACCGCCGGCCGCGCGAGATCCGGGGCCAGCTGTTGCGCATCGTCGGCGCAGCGACCAAGACGGTGTTCTGGATCCCGGTGGGCAACACCGGCGGTTCCGATGTCCACCCCTTGCAGCCGATGCCGGTCCCGCCGGACCTGGCGTGGCTGATCGACAGGGCACGGGGCCCGGGCAGACCATAGCGACCTTCACCGCGCAGGGCGGGGCACGCCGCCCCGGTTTCGTCAATCGCCCGGATGCACCCGGCTGCGTTGCCCGTCCACCGACACCGGCACGTCGCCGGTCACGGTGACACGGCGCATCACGCGGTGGGCGTTGCCGTAGTCGTTGATCGCGTAGTGCTGCGTGGCCCGGTTGTCCCACACCGCCACGTCGCCGGCGGCCCAGCGCCAGCGCACGGTGTTCTCCAGCCGCGTGATGTGGTTCTGGAAGACGGAGAAGAGGTGGTCGCTGTCCTGCGTGTTGTGGCCGATGAACTTCTTGATGAAGTGGCCGGACACCAGGGTGCGCTCGCCGGTTTCGGGGTGCACGCGTACCAGCGGGTGCTCGGCCTGAATCAGGCGCGAGGTGAAGACCTCGCGGTATTTCTTTGCGCCGTTCTCGTCGGGCGTGACTCGGGTGGCGGCGTAGTCGTAGTCGTTGCCGTGCAGGGCCCACAGGTTGTCGGCCAGGGCCTTCAACGCGGGTGGCAGCTCTTCGTAAGCGGCCGCGGTGTTGGCCCACACCGTGTCGCCGCCGTGGGCCGGCACCTTCACGGCGCGCAGGATGGAAACCTGCGGGTAGTCGACCTCGAAGGTCACGTCGGTGTGCCAGGAGTTGGCGCGGCCGCCGTGGTGCGAGTCCAGCTCCAGGATCCGCGTGCCGTCCTTCGACGGCACGGTGGGGTGCTCCACCAAGGCGCCCCAGAGCCGGCCGAAGGCCTGCTGCTGCTCGTCGTCCAGGTGCTGCTGGCCGCGGAAGAACAGCACCTTGTGCCTGTGGAGCGCCTGTTTGACCGCGGCGAACGTGGCGGCCGACAGCTGGCCGGACAGTCGCACGCCGCGCACTTCGGCGCCGATGCGGCCGGCGACTTGCGCGAGGTCGAGTTCGGTGGTGGTGTGGGTGGGCGGGGTGTTGAGGACGGCGCTCATCGGGGATTCCTTTCGGGGTGAGGATTGGTTCTCCACCGCCCCCTCACCCCAGCCCTCTCCCCCGTGCCGGGGGCGAGGGAGCAAAACGAAGGCTCCCTCTCCCGCTTGCGGGAGAGGGTTGGAGTGAGGGCGCGGTGGGGGATGGAAGGAAGAAAAGGTTGATCGACAGCAGCTTCAGGCCGCCTGCGTGGCTGCCGACTCCGCATACCGGCTCACCGGCCGCGCCAGCCCCAGGTTCTCCCGCAGCGTCCTGCCTTCATAGGCCGTGCGGAACAACCCGCGCCGCTGCAGCTCCGGCACCACCAGGTCGACGAATTCGTCGAGCGACTGCGGCAGCACCGGCGGCATCACGTTGAAGCCGTCGGCCGCGCCGTTCTCGAACCACGACTGCATCTGGTCGGCGATGGTCTGCGGCGTGCCCACCACCACCCAGTGGCCGCGGGCGCCGGCGAGGTATTCGTAGAGCTGGCGCACGGTGAACTTCTCGCGCCGCGCCAGTTCGATGACGACGTGGGCGCGGCTGTTCACGCCTTTGGGCGGCTCGGGGTAGTAGGGCGGCGGCGCGTCCAGGGCCCAGCGGGAGAGGTCGTCGTCGGGCCAGAAGGGCACCAGGGTGTTCAGGCCGACGGCGGGGTGGATGAGCTTCTGCAGCTCGACCCATTTCGCCCGCGCCTCGGCCTCGGTGCGGCCGATGACCGGCGAGATGCCGGGCAGCACCAGCAACTGCTCCGGCCGGCGGCCGTGCCTGGCCATGCGGCCCTTCACGTCGCGGTAGAAGGCCCGCGCCTCGGCTTCGCTCGTCCAGGCGGTGAAGATGGCTTCGGCGGTGGCGGCGGCCAACTCCTTGCCGTCTTCCGACGAGCCGGCCTGCACGATCACCGGGTGGCCTTGCGGCGGCCGCTCGATGTTCAGCGGGCCTTTCACCTTGAAGTGCTTGCCGACGTGGTTCAGTGCGTGCAGCTTGCGCGGGTCGAAGTAGACGCCGGAGGCCGGGTCGCGGAGGAAGGCGTCGTCGTCGTAGCTGTCCCAAAGGCCCTTGACCACCTCGACGAACTCGTGCGCCCGCTCGTAGCGCGTGGCCGGGTCGGGGTGGGCCTCCAGGCCGAAGTTGCCGAAGACGTTCTCGGCGGCGGTGGTCACCACGTTCCAGGCGGCGCGGCCTTTGCTCAAGTGGTCGAGCGAGGCGAACTTGCGCGCCAGCAGGTAGGGGTCTTCATAGGTGGTCGAGGCGGTGGCGACGAAGCCGATGTGCTTCGTCACCGACGACAGCGCCGCCCACAGCGTGACCGGCTCGAAGTGCGAGACGCGGCCCTGGCGGCTCAGCGACTCTTCGTCGCCGCGGTGTTGCAGGCCCGGGCTGTCGGCGACGAAGACCTGGTCGAACAGGCCGCGCTCGGCGGTCTGGGCAACCTGGATGTAGTGGTCGATGTTGACGCCGGAGTCGACCTGCGAGCCCGGGTGGCGCCAGGCGGCCACGTGGTGGCCCGTGGCCATGATGAAGGCGCCGAGGCGCAGTTTGCGGTGGTCAGCCATGGAGGTCTCCTTTTTCCTGCTGAATGGGTGGGTCAAAGCGCGAAGCGCAGCCCGGCGGGCAGCGGCAGGCGGGCGCCTGCGCGTTCCAGGTCGATGTGGCGGCGCGCGAGCTGGCGCGCGTCGGCCGCGTCCTGCGTTTCGCCGGCGAACTCGGCGAGCACGTCTTCCTTGATGCGCGAGAAGGGCAGGCCGGCGCGGTCGCGCGGATGGGGCAGGCCCACCGGCACGGTGCGGCGGATGCGGCCGGGCCGCGGCTCCATCACCACCACCTTGTCGCCGAGGTAGACCGCTTCTTCCACGTCGTGCGTCACCAGGATCATCGTGATGCCCTCGGCCTCCCAGATGCGCTGAAGCTCCTGCTGCAGGTGGGTGCGGGTCAGCGCGTCGAGCGCGCCGAAGGGCTCGTCCAGCAGCAGCACCTCGGGCCGGCTCACCAAGGCGCGGGCGATGGCCACGCGCTGCGACATGCCGCCGGACAGCTGGTGCGGGTAGGCCGACTCGAAACCTTCCAGCCCCACCAGGGCGATGTGCTCGCGCACCGAGGCTTTCTTCTGCGCTTCGGTGAAGCCGGCGTTCAGCAGGCCGAGCGCGATGTTCTCCCACACCGTGTACCAGGGCAGCAGCCGGTGCTCCTGGAAGACGATGCCGCGGTCCAGGCTGGTGCCCACCACGCGCCGTCCGTGGAGCAGCACCTCGCCCTGGTAGTCCGCCTCAAGGCCGACGATCAACCGCAGCAGCGTGGACTTGCCGCAGCCGCTGCTGCCCACGATGCTGACGAATTCGCCGGGGTCGACGGTGAGTGTGATGTCGTCGAGCACGGGCAGGGCTTCGCCTTTGACTTCATAGCGCTTGCTCAAGCGTTCGATCTGCAGGGTGCCGGCGTGGGCCATGGGGTGTCCCCTCGTGTTGAAAGTGGAAGGTTTCAGAACTGGGCGACCGAGCGACCGCGCCAAGCCAGCGCGCGCGACTCGGCGCGGGCAGCCAGCCAGTTGAGCGAGAAGCCCACCAGGCCGACGACGATCACGCCGAACAGCACCAGGTCCATCAGGAAGTGCTCGCGGCCGTCGACCATGGTTTTGCCGATGCCCTGGCCGGACACCAGCAGGTACTCCGCGCCCAGCGTGGCCAGCCAGGCGTATACCAGGCCGAGGTGGACGCCCGCGAAGATCGAGGGCAGGGCCGCCGGCAGGATCACCCGGGACCACGCCTGCAACCGCGAGAAGCCGAGCACGCGCGCCACTTCGAGCAAGTCCGGCGGCACGCCGCGGATGCCTTCGAAAGTGTTCAGCACCACCGGGAAGAACGCGGCCAGCGACAGGAAGGCGACCTTGGCCGCGTCGCCCAGGCCGAACCACACCGACAGCAGCGGGATCCAGGCGAAGAGGGATATCTGCTTGAGCGTGTGGAAGCTCGGGCCGGCCAGCTTCTCGAACAGCCGCGAGGCGCCGAGCGTCGCGCCGAAAACCAGGCCGCCGAACGTGCCGATCGCGAAGCCGATCAAGTCGCGCCGCAGGCTGGCGCCGAGCGCCGACAGCAACTGGCCGCTGGCAGCCTGCTCGACCGCGGTGTCCAAGACCTTGCCCGGCGGCACCAGCAGCGGCGAGGTCGACCAGCCCCAGCGGGCCGCAGCCCACCAGGCCAGCAGCAGGAGGGCGGGCAGCACGAATCCGCGCAGGGGCTTGGGGACGGCGGTGAAGACGCTCGCCATCAGAAGGCCTCTTTGCGCCAGGCGAGCAGCCGGCGCTCGGCCAGGGCCAGCAGCTTGTCCAGCAGGTAGCCCACCGCGCCGACCACCGCCACCGCGGCCAGCACCACGTCCAGTTGGAAGAGTTGGCGGCCGTAGACGATCATGTAGCCCAGGCCTTCGCTGCTGGCCAGCAGTTCCACCACCACCAGGGCCAGCCAGGCGTGCGTCAGGCCGTAGCGCACGCCGTTCCAGACGGGCGCCAGCGCGGCCGGGAACACCACCTTCGACAGCAACTGCCGGCGCGAAAACCCCAGCACTCGGGCCACCTCGATGTAGCGGGTGGGCACGCCCTGGATGCCTTTGTAGGTGTTCAGCGCGATCGGCACCAGCGCCGCCTTGCCGATGAGGATGACCTTGAGCGCCTCGTCGATGCCCACCAGCAACATCAGCAACGGCAGCCAGCCCAGCACCGGCACTTGCGCGAAGGCCTTGAAGGTCGGGTAGAGGTAGTCCTTCGCCGTGGGCGACAGGCCCATCGCCACGCCCAGCAGCAGGCCGCCCGCCAGCCCCGCCGAGAAACCGGCGAGCACGCGCAGCAGGCTGACCTGCAGGTTGGCCCACAGCTCGCCGCTGAGCAGGGCGTCCTTGAAGGTCAGCGCCACCGCCTGCGGCGCCGGCAGCACCTGGGGCGCGATCCATTCGAGGTGGGCGGCCAGGGCCCACAACGCCAGCACGGCCAGCGGCAAGGGCCAGGCCAGCAGCCAGTCGCGCAGGGCCGCTCCGGGCCACCCCGAGGGGAATGGCGGGTTGGCCTCGGCGGCGTGTGCCCGCAGCTTCGGAACGCCCAGGCCGCCGCCTGCGGCGAGCAGGCCGAGCGCGCGCCGGCGGGTGGTGGGGAGGGCGGGCGTCATTTCGCCACCGCCACGTTGCTGCCCACCAGCCTGCCGTCGGCGGCGTATTCCGGCCAATAGCCTTCCAGCTTCTGCGACTTGATCGCGGCGTCGAGGAAGCGCCGGTCGAACCAGGTGTCGATCTCCGGCTTGTTGCGGATCAGCTTGAGGGCGTGGGCCTCATCGGCCGCGTCCTTGTAGCGGGCCACCAGGAAGGGGTCGAGCAGCGGCGACAGGCGCACGCGCAGCGGCTGGCCGGTGAAGTCCTCGCGCCAGAATTTCTCGGGCACCTCGGCCTTGCCCCATTGCGCGAAGAGTTCGCCGCGCTGGGCTTCGTCCGAGTAGATGCGCGCCGTCTTCACCACCGTGTCGACCACGCGCTGCACGATCTTCGGCTGGCGCCCGGCGAAATCGTCGCTCACCAGCAGCACCGTCTGGCGGGTGTACTTGAAGGAATCCTGGGCCGCCGACCACACCACTTTGGCGGTGCCCTTGTCGCGCAATGCGAACAGCTCCACGTAGCCGAACGCGGCGTCGATGTCCCGCGTGGCCAGGGCTGCCTGGGCGCCGGCGGTGTCCAGGTTGATGAGCTTGAGGTCGCTTTCCTTGAGGCCCTTGGCCGCCAGCGCGCGCACCGTGGCCAGGTGCAGGTTGGTGCCCTTGAAGACGGCGACGCGCTTGCCTTTGAGATCTTCCAGCCGTGCGATGGTCGAATCGGGCGGCACGCCGAGGTACAGGCCGTTGCGCACGCCGCTGCCGGCGATGATGCGGGTCTTCACGCCGCCGGCGCGGTGCACGATCGAGGGCAGGTCGCCCTGCCAGGCGAAGTCGAGCTGCTTGTTCACCAGCGCTTCGTTCACCGCCGGGCCGGCGCCCTTGAAGAAGACCCACTCGACCTTGATGCCGTCCTTGGCGAACTCCTGCTCGAGCAGGCCTTGCGCGTTGACCAGACCGACGGTGGAGCCGCCGGTCCGCGGCGGCCAGCCGACGCCGCCGGTGGCGATGCCGATGCGGATGGAGGCGGGTGCGGGTTGCGCGCTGGCGAAAGCGGCTGCGGCGAGCAGTGCGAAGGTGGCGCCGAGGCGGCGCCAGGAAGTCGGGGGCATGGGATGGGGCCTCGAACGGTGGTTGCGTTGGAGGTGACCATAGAAGGCCCCAGGGCCCCTGGGAAATCACGATTTCGAGCTTGCTTATCCGAGCCGCGGCAGTGGCTCGGCGGGCGTGCGCCGCTCTTGCGCAATGCCGCACGACCGCGAGGCGGCTCGCCTGTTCGAACGCACGCGCGTGGCAAGGGGGATGCCTGCAGAACCGGCAGGCACCATCGCCGCTTGTCCCGTCACCGTTCGGCTTCTCATCGTTTGACCCACCACCGTCAGGGCTGAGCCCACCACCGTTTGGGCTGAGCCCTTCGACAAGCTCAGGACAGGCTTGTCGAAGCCGTCGGCGAGCGTCTCTACAGCGTCGGGGAATGGAGCGGCACGGGCCCTTCGACAAGCTCAGGGTGAACGGAAGGAGGGGCCCTTGGCCCATCGCAGTGCGTCACCGCCCTCCGACGGCGAACGACGCGATCGCCCCGGCCTGCAGCGCGCCGCTGACCCGCTCGCGCTCACTGCCCCCTTCCAGGCGGACGAGGGTGGGGATGGAGCGGATGCCGAAACGCTGCGAGAGCATCGGGCTCTGGTCGCTGTCGACTTTGGCGAAAAGCACCCGGCCCTTGAGCTGGCGCGCGGCCTTCTCGAATTGCGGCGCCATGGCCTGGCAGGGGCCGCACCAGGGCGCCCAGAAGTCGACCACCAACGGGAGGCTGGTGCGCCCCACGACGGCGTCGAAATCGGCGTCGGTCAAAGTGATGGGCCGGCCGTCGAGCAACGCCTGGCCACAGCGGCCGCAGGCCGGGTCTTCGGCCAGGCGGGCGCGCGGTACGCGGTTGGTCGCGCGGCAGTGCGTGCAGGCGACGTGCACGGCGTCCGGGGATGTGGTGGTTTCCATTGCATTCAGATGGGGGGCTGGGCCGACGGTTTCAACCGGTGGCTGCGATGGGGCGTCACAAGCCGTACCGCCCCGGTGCGATGATCCCTTGCGGGTCGAGCGCGGCCTTGACTTTCCTCGCCAAGTCGAAACCCCCGCCGCTGGCGGAGGCGAGCAGGTGCGATGAATCCACCCCGATGCGGTAGGGGAGGAAGCCCAGGCGCTGCCCGGCCTCGAAAAGCGCCTGGTGGCAGGCGCGGGCGCGCGCGGCTTCTTCGGGATCGTCCGGGTCGAACAGGATCGGCACCGAGCTGTCGAAGCAGCGCGGCGACAGGCTGGTCAACGTGATCAGCGGCTCGAAGCCGTGCGCGGTGCAGGTCGCCTCCACCATCGCGCAATAGGCGGTCACGGCGGCCGGCGTCATCGGCACCAGCGGGGCGTACCAGACCAGGCCGCGGTCGCGGATGCCGGCGCCGGGGTCCGAAGGGATGCCGCCGCGGCATTTCCAGTAGACCAGCCGGAGCGCCACCGGGTCGGGGATGCCTTCCAGGATGTTCAGCAGGCCCGACAACCGGTCGAGGTTGGCGAGCCCCAGGCGCACCGCTGCCGCGCGGGGAAGCAGCCTGGCCGCGTGGTGCAACAGCGCCAGCTTGGGCCGTGTCAGGCTGATGCGCCGGCGGGCGTAGGGTTTCAGGCGGCGCCGCACCGCGGCGGCGGCGGCCTTGGCCGTCCCGCGTTCGCCGTAGACGGCGCCGACCACCAGCCAGGGGGCCAGGCGGTGCTCGCGCAACAGCCGCCGGAGCCGCTCCACTGGCAAGGCGGCGCCGGGCGGGACGTCGTCGAAGGGGTAGTCGCAGGCCATGGCGGCGGTGCGGTAGCCGTTGAGCAGGTTGACGTTGCTCATCACGCCGCCGATCGATTGCAGCAGCGTCCGCAACTCGGCGATGGCCTCCGGCAGGCGCCGTTCGTCGTCGATCCAGGCGAAGAACACCTCGACGTGCGGTGGCTTGGGGGCCAGGGCGATGGTCATGCGTGTGACGACGCCGAAGTTGCCCTGCGCGAAGATGCCGTCCAGGTAGGGGCCGATGCCCCATTTGTGGGCTTTGTCGACGCGCTGCCCGCCCAGGTCGGCCAGGCTGGAGCGGTAGACGGAGCCGTCCGCCAGCACGGCTTCCAGCGACATCACCGCGCCGAAGTGATCGGCGTGCGGCGTGATGCCGTAGCCGCGTTCCAGGGCGTTGCCCAGCAGGCTGGCACTGGGGCCGGCGCCGGTGGTCGGCACCATCAGCGGCAGGTCCAGGCTTTGCAGGTGGGCGTGCAACTGGCCTTGGGTGACGCCGGGCTCGACGGTGACGGTGCCCAGTTCGGCGTCGAGTTCCAGGATCTTGTCCAGACGGGACAGGTCGAGCACGACGCAGTCCTGCGAGGCCGGGGTGGTGCCGCCGTAACCCCAGTTCTTGCCGGTGCTGATGGGGTACAGGGGCACGCCGTGTCGGGCGGCGGTGCGCACGATCGCGGGCACCTGGGCAGCGTCGCCGGGTCGTAGCGCGGCGGCGATGCGCGGCTGGGGCGCGCCGGCCGTCTGCCGGCTGTAGCGGGCCTGCGCTTCGGCGCTTTCCAGCACGGCGTCCCCCTCGCCGCCGAGTAGCCGGCGCCAGTCGGCCAGTGCTTCGCCCAGCGGTGTCTTTGCGGGTGCAGGGGCGGGGGCATCCCCGGGAGGATGAAAGGATGGCTTGGTATGCAGAGCGTTCTCAGGGTTCTTCATGTCCTGTCGGGAAAAGGCGGGTCGGCAAGGCCATGGCGGGGCTGTTTGCGGCCGGGTCGATTCGGAAAGGGGTCGGACGCAAAGCCGCGCCGCGGGCAGCAGCATCGCTCAGTGGGGCCGCCGCGGAGGCGGTGGATTCCCGGAATGAGGTAACTAAAGTAACGTAACGTGTGCGAAGACGCACCGTTCAGGCGCCCCCCGGCCGGCAGCGGCCGAGTCAATGCCGGGCCCGGCCGGTGTCCTGCGAAAGGATGCGGCCGACCAGGTCGCTCAGGTCCTGGAAGGTGTTGGCCTTCTCCAGCAGGCTGCGCACGCCGGCTTGCTCGGCCTGCTCCCGCAGCTCCTCGGTGATGTAGCCCGAGCTGATGACCACCGGCAGGTCCGGCTGGA
>CBJNAE010000038.1:0-17774 GCA_966433995.1 uncultured Ideonella sp.
GCGTGCTGCGGCCCGGCGGCCTGGCGCTGGACATGATGTACGGCGCCGCGGCGCAAGGCTTCACCGCCTGGGCGCAACACCACGGCGCGGTGCCGCGGGACGGCCTGGGCATGCTGGTGGAACAAGCGGCCGAAGCTTTTTCGCTGTGGCGCGGCGTGCGGCCCGATACGGCGCCGGTGCTGGTCGAGCTGCGCGAACGGCTGGCGCAAAAGCCGGCTTGACCCTGCTGCGAAGGTACCGACACGATGGACGACACGAGCCTTCACGCAGGAAGGTGCCGGCGGCGATGAAAACCCTGCTGCGGCTCTTGGGCGTCTTTCTGCTTTCGGTGCTGTCGCTGCAGCTGTATTTCATGCTGCGCGTCGCGCTGATGGCGGTGGTCGCTCCGCAGTCGACCGCTTTCGAGCGCTCGGAGGCCTTCCGGATTTTCAAAGAAACCCGGCAGCTCGCCGCCTGGCGCCAGGAGTGGGTGCCCTACGCGCGAATCTCCCCGCAGCTCAAACGCGCAGTGATCGCTTCTGAAGACGCGAATTTCTCCGACCACAGCGGCGTCGAGTGGGACGCCCTGGAGAAAGCCTGGGAACGCAACCTCAAGGCGCAGGAACTGGCGGACAGGCGCAACGACCAGCTCGAAAAACGAATGGCGGCGTCCAAGTCGCCCCACGCCCCGCCACCGACGCGAGTGCAGCCGAAGATCGTCGGCGGCTCCACCATCACCCAGCAACTGGCGAAGAACCTCTTCCTCAGCGGCGAGCGCAGCGTGGTCCGCAAGGCGCAGGAATTCGCCATCACCGGCATGCTCGAAACCTTGTTGACGAAGCAGCGCATCCTCGAGATCTACCTGAACCATGTGGAGTGGGGCGAAGGCGTGTTCGGCGCCGAAGCCGCCGCCCAGCACTATTTCCGCCAACCGGCCTCACAGCTTTCCACGATGGCCGCGGCCCGCCTGGCGGTGATGCTGCCTGCGCCCAAGCGTTTCGAGAAGCGCCCTCAATCGGCCTATGTGCTCGGCCGCGCCGGCACGGTGGCGGCGCGCATGGGCGCGGTGGACGTGCCGTGACGCGCACGGCCCTTGCCGTCCCCGCCGCATCCCAGGACTTTTGCCCGACATGACGCACGCCCCATCCCCATTGACCCAAGAAATCGCCGCGGCCGCCGCCCGCCTGATCGTGGAAGAAGGCATGGAATACGGCCCCGCCAAGCGCCGCGCGGCCCGCGACCTGGGTCGCGCCAACGCGCGCGGCCAGGAATTGCCTGGCAACGACCTGCTGGAAGACGAGGTGCGCAGCTACCTCGCCCTGTTCTGCGCCGACACCCAGCCCGGTGAGCTGCGCGCGCTGAGGGAGGTCGCCGCGCTCTGGATGGACCGGTTGCGCGAATTCCGCCCTCACCTCACCGGCGCGGTCTGGCGCGGTACGGCCACCCGGCTGAACGCGGTGCACCTGCAGCTCTTCTGCGATGACAGCAAGGCGGCCGAGATCGAACTCATCAACAAGGGGGTCGACTACGACGTCGGCAGCGCCGACGGCCCGCGCGGCCAGCCGGTGGATGTGCTGACCGTCGCGTCCCGCAGCCCGGCCCTCGGTGACGAGCTCGTGACCGTGCACTTGACCATCCTCGACCACGACGACCTGCGCGGCGGCCTCAAGCCGGACGCCGGCGGCAAGACGCAGCGGGGAGACCTGACAGCGCTGCGCCGGTTGATGTCGGCGCCGCCCGGCGGCGAGACCGCGCCATGAAGCGCAGGACCGCGTTGACAGTCGGGGTCGGGGCCGCTGCAGGCGCCGCCGGGTTGGGCCTGGCCTGGTGGATGCAACAGGGCCGGCAGGAAAAAGCGCCCCCGGTCCGCGGCACCGACCTGCCCTGGTGGAACACCCGCTTCGAACGGCCCGAAGGCGGCAGCCTTTCCCTGGCGGACTTCAAAAGCCGGCGCCTGCTCCTGAATTTCTGGGCGACCTGGTGCCCGCCCTGCGTGAAAGAGATGCCGATGCTCGACGCCTTCGCCCAGGCACAGCAATCCCAGGGTTGGCAGGTCATCGGCCTTGCCCTGGACCGCTTGGCCCCCGTCCAGTCTTTCTTGAAAAGACTCCCGGTGAGCTTCCCGGTGGGCATCGCCGGCGTCGAAGGTCTGGAGCTGAGCCAGGCTCTGGGCAATGCCAAAGGCCAATTGCCCTTCAGCGCGGTATGGGATTTCGACGCCCTGCTGATCGCTTCGAAGCTCGGTGCCATCACGCCGGACGACCTGGAGGCCTGGGCCCGGCTTTGACCTTCGTCCCTGCACGCCCCGACATCAAGGCCGGCAAAGCCCGGCGCGGTCCCCTTTCGCCGTCAACAGGTTTGAAACAGGCCACGGAATTAAATTCCCGTCAACCGCTGTGATTTGCCGGCAAATCGACATAAACTGCGCGCCTTCGTCAAAACAGAATGTCACAAAGAAGACATCGGGCTGCTGATATTCCTACCGTTTCAATCGTCGGCCGGCGCTTCGCCGTCCACTTCAGTCCCAGCCACGCCGTCGCCTGCCCCGGTGCGCCGAAGAGCCCGCTGCTGCCGGCCGCGCGCGACATGCCGGACTGAAACGATAGAAACCTTCATAGCATTTCGTTGGAGACCTTTTGATGGACCTGCGCAAACTCAAGACGCTGATCGACCTGGTGTCGGAATCGAACATCTCCGAGCTTGAAATCACCGAGGCCGACGGCAAAGTCCGCATCGTCAAGGCCGATCCCGCCGCCGCGGCTGCCGCGGCCGTACCCGCCTACGTCGCGCCTGCATCCACCGTCCCCGCGCCCGTGGCCGCCGCCGCTCCCACCGCGGCAGCTGCCGCTCCGGCTGCCCCGGCGCAATCGGGCCACGCCGTCAAGTCGCCGATGGTGGGCACCTTCTACCGATCTTCCAGCCCGGGCTCCAAGCCTTTCGTCGAAGTCGGCTCGGTCGTGAAGGAAGGCGAGCCGATCTGCATCATCGAGGCGATGAAGATCATGAACGAGATCGAGGCCGACAAGTCCGGCACCGTGACCAAGATCGTCTGCGAGAACGGCCAACCGGTTGAGTTCGGCCAACCCTTGTTCATCATCGAGTGACAAGGCGAAGAACCCAGCCTATGTTCAAGAAAATCCTGATTGCGAACCGCGGCGAGATCGCCCTGCGGATCCAACGCGCCTGCCGCGAGATGGGCATCAAGGCGGTGGTCGTCTACTCAGAAGCCGACCGCGAGGCCAAATACGTGAAGCTGGCCGAAGAAGCGGTCTGCATCGGCCCGGCGCCCTCGGCCCAGAGCTACCTCAACATGCCGGCCATCATCGCCACCGCCGAGGTGACGGACGCCGAGGCCATCCACCCCGGCTACGGTTTCCTGTCGGAGAACGCCGACTTCGCCGAACGCGTCGAGCGCAGCGGCTTCGCCTTCATCGGTCCCACGCCGGAATCCATCCGCATCATGGGCGACAAGGTCTCCGCCAAGCAGGCCATGATCAAGTCGGGCGTGCCTTGCGTGCCGGGTTCCGAAGGCGCCCTGCCTGAGGACACGAAGGAAATCATCCGCCAGGCCCGAGCCATCGGCTACCCGGTGATCATCAAGGCCGCCGGCGGCGGCGGCGGTCGCGGCATGCGCGTCGTGCACACCGAGGCCGCCCTGATTCACGCGGTGCAGACCACCCGCGCCGAAGCGGGCGCCGCCTTCGGCAACCCGGCGGTCTACATGGAAAAGTTCCTGGAGAACCCGCGGCACATCGAGATCCAGATCATGGCCGACGAGCACCGCAACGCGGTGTGGCTCGGCGAGCGCGACTGCTCCATGCAACGCCGCCACCAGAAGGTGATCGAGGAAGCGCCCGCGCCGGGCATCCCCCGCAAGACGATCGAGCGCATCGGCGAACGCTGCGTCGCCGCCTGCAAGAAGATCGGCTACCGCGGCGCAGGCACCTTCGAATTCCTCTACGAGAACGGCGAGTTCTACTTCATCGAGATGAACACCCGCGTGCAGGTGGAGCATCCGGTGACCGAGCTGGTCACCGGCATCGACATCGTGCAGACGCAGATCCGCGTGGCCGCCGGCGAGAAGCTGCCGTTCACGCAGCGCCAGATCGAAATGCGCGGCCACGCCATCGAGTGCCGCGTGAACGCCGAAGATCCCTACAAGTTCGTACCGTCGCCGGGCCGCATCACGATGTGGCACGCCCCGGGCGGCCCCGGTGTGCGAGTGGATTCCCACATCTACACCAACTACTTCGTGCCGCCCAACTACGACTCGATGATCGGCAAGATCATCACCCACGGCGACACCCGCGAGCAGGCGATGGCGCGCATGGGCATCGCGCTGTCGGAGACCGTGGTCGAGGGCATCCACACCAACATCCCCTTGCACCGCGAGCTGATGGTGGACGCCAAGTTCAAGGAAGGCGGCACCAGCATCCACTACCTGGAAGGCTGGCTGAGCCAGCACCAGCGTTGAACGCGGTGGGGCAGGGACCGATGTTCGAGCTGCTGCTGTTGGCGCCGGAAAGCGCGGTGGAATGGGTGTCTGACGCGTTGATGGACGAGCTCGACGCGCTGTCCGTCTCGGTCGAGGACGCCGACGCCGACACGCCCCAGGAACGCGCCCTGTTCGGCGAGCCCGGCATGCCGGTCGCGCAACCCGGCTGGCAGCGCTCGGTGGTCAAGGCCCTGTTCGCCACCGAAGAGGCCGCCACCGAAGCCGCGACCCTGCTCCTGGCGCAGGAGGGCGGCGAAGACATCCACGTGCAACGGCTGCAGGAAGTGCAGCAGCAGGACTGGGTGCGGCTGACCCAGTCCCAGTTCGCGCCGGTGGAGATCACACCCAGTTTCTGGATCGTGCCGAGCTGGCATGAACCGCCCGTGGGTGCTCGACACGTGATCCGCCTCGATCCCGGCCTGGCCTTCGGCACCGGCACCCACCCGACGACCCGCATGTGCCTGCGCTGGATCGCGCGCAACGCCGACAGCCTGGGCAGCCGCTGGACGCGGGCCCTCGATTACGGCTGCGGTTCCGGCATCCTGGCGATCGGCGCCGCGCTGCACGGCGCGCGCGGCATCGACGCCGTCGACATCGACCCGGCCGCCGTGGCCGCCACGCAAGCCAACGCGCAAGCCAACAGTGTCGAACTGCACGCCGGCCTGCCCGAGGCCTGCTCCGGCCAGTACCCGCTGGTGCTGGCCAACATCCTGGCCACGCCGCTGAAGCTGCTGGCGCCGCTGCTGTGCGGCCACCTGCAAAGCGGCGGCCACCTGGTGCTGGCGGGCATTCTCCAGCGGCAGGTGGAGGAACTGCAGGCCGCTTATGCGCCATGGTTGCCGCTCCAGGTCTCGGACCAGGAAGACGGCTGGATCCTGATGACGGGGACCCGGAGCTGACCGATGGGAAACACGCCGGCAGCGGCCGACGCCATGGGATGATCGGTCCATGAGCCTGGCCACGCGCTGCACCTCGTGCAACACCGTTTTCAAAGTCGTTCAGGACCAGCTGAAAGTGTCCAAAGGCTGGGTGCGCTGCGGCCGCTGCGACACGGTGTTCAACGCCCTGGAAGAGCTGTTCGAACTCAACGGCGACACCATCATCGGCGGCATGAGGCAGCCCCGGGCGACCGCGGCGGCGGCGCCTGCCGCCGCCGGGGCGAACGACACGCCCACTCCGGATACCTCGCATGCCCACGCGGACACCGGTGAAAACGCCGAGGGCGATGATCGCCAGGACACCGCCGCCGCCGCTTTCGCGGAGAGCACGCCCGAAGCCCAGGACGAGTTCTCACGCAGCCTGTTCGGCCCCCACCGCAAAGGCCCCGAGCAGACACCCGCGGACCTCGTCCGACACCAGGACCGCAACGAATTCGCGGATGCGCAGTTCGACTCCGACCTGCTCGCGGACGACGAGGGCCCCGGCCAAGGCGCCATCGCCGCACCGCCGGCAACCGGCCGAAAAAAGGGCGGCTCGCCCTACTCCCCACCGCAACCGTCGGATGACACCCCCGCCTTCGTGCGCCATGCGGACGCGCAAGCCCGATGGAAGAGCCCGCGCGCACGGCTGCTGTTGTCGGTGGCTTCCATCTTCCTGGCCTTGGGGCTGGGCCTGCAGATCGCCCACCATTTCCGGGACCGCTTGGCGGTGGAGGTGCCGGCCAGCGAACCTCTGCTGTCGCGCTGGTGCGGCTGGGTGGGCTGCGCCATCGAGCCCTACCGCTCGATCAAAGACTTCTCGGTGGAAACCACCGCCCTGACCCGCCTGCCTTCCGTGCCCGACGTCTTCCGCTTGTCCGTCACCTTGCGCAACCGGGGCGGGGTGAGCTTGCGCCTGCCTTCCGTCGACCTGAGCGTCACCGACGCCGGCGGCCAGTTGATCGCAAGGAAGACTTTGACGCCGGCCGATTTCCAATCGCAGGGCGGCAGCGTGAAACCCGACACCGATGTGCCGTTGCAAGTCCTGCTCAAATCGGCCAACCCGCGCATCAACGGCTATACGGTCGAGATCTTCTACCCCTGAGACCGGATTGCCCCTCCGCCCAGGGCGGTGTCATCGACACCGCCGCGCACCCAGGGGCCCGGGCGGCGGTAGTCGCTCCTCCCATCCGCCCCTCCACCATCCGCCTTCACTGGAACCTTCATGTCAGCACTCATTTGCGGATCCTTGGCCTTCGACACCATCACCAACTTCCCCGGCCGCTTCGCCCAGCAGATCCTGCCGGAGCAGGTCCACATCCTGAACGTGTCGTTCTTGGTGCCGACCTTGCGGCGGGAGTTCGGCGGCTGCGCGGGCAACATCGCCTACAACCTCGGCAAGCTCGGTGGCCGGGCAGTGGTGATGGCCGCCATCGGCAACGACGGCCAGGAATACCTCGAACGCCTGGAAAGTTGGGGCACCGACACGCGCCATGTGCGCCGCGTCGACGACCAGTACACCGCCCAGGCCATCATCATCACCGACGCGGACAACAACCAGATCACCGCCTTCCACCCCGGCGCCATGCAATCGGCCCACCTGACCGCGGTGCCGGCGTCCGGCGACATCCGTGTGGCCATCATTGCGCCGGACGGGCGCGATGCCATGCTGCAGCACGCCGAACAGCTCAAGGCTGCAGGCATCCCCTTCGTGTTCGACCCGGGCCAGGGCCTGCCGATGTTCAACGGCGAAGAACTGCGACATTTCATCGACCAGGCCACCTGGGTGGCGCTGAACGACTACGAAGCCCGCATGCTCTGCGACCGCACCGGCTTCACACTGGAGACACTGTCGAAGACCCACCTCCAGGGCGTCATCGTCACGCTCGGCGCGGAAGGCTGCGAAGTGTGGCAACAAGGCAGGCGCGAACACGTGGCCGGCTTGGTCGCCAGCGAAGTGCTCGACCCCACGGGCTGCGGCGATGCTTTCCGTGGTGCATTGCTGTACGGATTGGAACGCGGCTGGGACCTGGTGCGCTGCGCCCAACTCGGCAACCGGCTCGGCGCCCTGAAGATCGCCAGCCGCGGCGGGCAGAACCACGTCATTGATCCCGAATCGCTGGGTTTGTGACCACGGCGAGACGGGCACCCGGCGACACCAGGCAGCCGGCCCGTCAAATGGACGAGCCGGAGCATCCAAGAAAAAACCCGGCCTAGGCCGGGTTTCTTGATGGGACCAACAGGTCGTCGCGTCAGGGCTTGTTGCCCGTCGGGAACGGCCATGCGGCCTGGGGGCTCAGCGCGGTCTTCGCCGCAGGGGCAGCAGACGCGGCGGGCGCAGGAGCCTTGGCGGCGGGCTTCTTCGCAGCCTTCTTCGCAGCAGGCTTCGCGGCGGGCTTGGCAGCAGCCTTCTTGGGAGCAGCCTTCTTCGCAGCAGCCTTCTTCGCAGGCGCAGCAGCCTTCTTGGCGGCGGCCTTCTTGGCAGGCGCGGCCTTCTTGACGGCAGCCTTCTTGGCCGGTGCCGCCTTCTTCACCGCAGCCTTCTTGGCTGGAGCGGCCTTCTTCGCTGCCGCCTTCTTGGCCGGAGCCGCCTTCTTGGCGACGGCCTTCTTCGCCGGAGCCGCCTTCTTGGCCGGAGCGGCCTTCTTCACCGCGGCCTTCTTGGCCGGAGCGGCCTTCTTCGCTGCCGCCTTCTTGGCCGGAGCCGCCTTCTTCACTGCCGCCTTTTTCGCGGGAGCCTTCTTGGCCGGAGCCTTCTTTGCAGTTGCCATTACATTTCTCCTTGATCAAGTTGAAAGAGAACTGTCCGAGCACCAGCAAGAAGCCATTGCCAGACAGCTATTCATCACCCGATGGTCTGCCCAGGAGGGGCGCCCCGGTGCGATGAATGGGGTTGCAAGTCGCGAGCTGCGCTTCTACGTCGCAGCGACGCGCCTTGCGGATCTTGATCTCTCACGCACGACCCTGGAGCCTTGCTGGCCCCTCAAGCGTCAATCCCAGGAAAGCGCGCCACCGGATTGGTATTCGATGACGCGGGTTTCAAAGAAATTGCGCTCTTTTTTCAGGTCGATCATTTCGCTCATCCAGGGGAACGGGTTTTCCTCGTTCGGGAAGAGCTCTTCCAAACCAATCTGCGTCGCACGCCTGTTGGCGATGTAGCGCAGGTAACCTTTGAACATGGACGCGTTCAGACCCAGCACGCCGCGCGGCATGGTGTCTTCGGCGTAGCGGTATTCGAGTTCGACGGCCTTCAGGAACAGTCCCTTGATCTCGGCCTTGAACTCCGGCGTCCACAAATGGGGGTTCTCGAGCTTGATCTGGTTGATCAGGTCGATGCCGAAGTTGCAGTGCATGGATTCGTCGCGCAGGATGTACTGGTACTGCTCGGCGGCGCCGGTCATCTTGTTCTGGCGGCCCAGGGACAGGATCTGGGTGAAGCCCACGTAGAAGAAGAGGCCCTCCATCAGGCAGGCGAAGACGATCAGGCTCTTGAGCAGGGTCTGGTCGTTGACCACGGTGCCAGTTTGGAAGTTCGGGTCCATGATCGCGTCGATGAACGGGATCAGGAACTCGTCCTTGTCGCGGATGGAAGCGACTTCGTTGTAGGCGTTGAATATCTCGCCTTCATCCAGACCGAGGGACTCCACGATGTACTGGTAGGCGTGCGTGTGGATCGCCTCTTCGAAAGCTTGGCGCAGCAGGAACTGGCGGCACTCGGGCGCGGTGATGTGACGGTAGGTGCCCAGCACGATGTTGTTGGCGGCCAGCGAGTCGGCGGTCACGAAGAAGCCGAGGTTGCGCATGATGACGCGGCGCTCGTCGGGTGTCAGGCCATTGGGGTCTTTCCACAGCGCGATGTCGCGCGACATGTTGACCTCTTGCGGCATCCAGTGGTTGGCGCAGGTGGCGAGGTACTTCTCCCAGGCCCATTTGTATTTGAAAGGCACCAGTTGGTTGACGTCGGTCTTGCCGTTGATGATGCGCTTTTCGGCGGCGGTCACGCGGCGGGTGGTCGCGGCAGCGACGGCCTTTGGGGCGGCCGCGGAAGCAGCGACCGGCGTCTGCACGGTAGGAGCGACGAAAGGCGCGGACGGCACTGCAGCGGCGCGGGCGGCAGGCTCAGGCTGAACCTGCCCCAGCGCTGGCGTTGCGGAATTCAATGACGAGGGAGTGACTTCTTCTTCCCAAACCAACATGGTGTGTGCTTCCTGAACAAATGAATTATCGGAGTGTTGTGTCGAAACACCAAGCACTTGTTGACATCAGAGCGGCTTCGATGTTGTCGGATGTTGCGCCATCGCATCGTCATCCGCGGCTTCATCGGCGCGCTGCGCGCCTCTCGATTCAACGGCCGGCGCGACACGCGATCACATTCGCGCACGATGCACCGGCCGCCCTCGACCTCATTGGCAAGCTTCGCACCCGGGGTCGTCGATCGCGCAGAACTTGATGTCGGACGCAGGCTCGCTCGCGGCCGCTTCGATGACGGGCGCAGCAGCGGCGACGGCGGTGGACTGGCTCGACACCGCGTTGAGCTGGCCGCGGCTGACCGTGGACTTCTCGGCATGCGTCGCGCCGACGGTGCGCAGGTAGTAGGTGGTCTTCAAGCCGCGCAGCCACGCCAGCTTGTAGGTCTCGTCCAGCTTCTTGCCCGAGGCGCCAGCCATGTAGATGTTGAGCGACTGCGCTTGGTCGATCCACTTCTGGCGGCGCGCGCCGGCCTCGACCAGCCACTGGGTCTCGACTTCGAACGCGGTGGCGTAGAGGGCCTTCAGCTCTTCGGGCACGCGGTCGATGCGTCGCAGCGAGCCGTCGAAGTGCTTCAGGTCCATGACCATCACGTCGTCCCACAGGCCCAGGCGCTTGAGGTCGCGCACCAGGTGCTCGTTCACGACGGTGAACTCGCCCGACAGGTTGGACTTCACCGACAGGTTGCCGAAGGACGGCTCGATCGACGCGCTGACGCCGATGATGTTGGAGATGGTGGCGGTGGGCGCGATGGCGACGCAGTTGGAGTTGCGCATGCCATGGACGCGGATGCGCTCGCGCAGGCTGGTCCAGTCCATGGCGCCGGAACGGTCGACCTCGACATAGCCGCCGCGCTGTTCGGCCAGCAGGTCCAGGGAATCGATCGGCAGGATGCCGCGGTCCCAGAGCGAGCCGCGGTAGGTGGAATAGCGGCCGCGCTCCTCGGCCAGTTCGGTCGAGGCCCAGTAGGCGTGGTAGCAGACGGCTTCCATGCTGCGGTCGGCGAATTCGACGGCCGCGTCGGAGGCGTAGGGGATGCGCAGCTCGTACAGCGCGTCCTGGAAGCCCATGATGCCCAGGCCCACCGGGCGGTGGCGCATGTTGGAGTCGCGGGCCTTCTTGACGGCGTAGTAGTTGATGTCGATCACGTTGTCCAGCATGCGCATGGCCGTGGCGACGGTCTTCTTCAGCTTGGCGTGGTCGATGACCTTGCCGCCGTCCGGGCCGTCCACCAGGTGCTGGACCAGGTTGACCGAGCCCAGGTTGCAAACCGCGATCTCGGTCGGGCTGGTGTTCAGCGTGATCTCGGTGCACAGGTTGCTGGAGTGGACGACGCCGACATGCTGCTGGGGCGAGCGCACGTTGCAGGCGTCCTTGTAGGTGATCCAGGGATGGCCGGTCTCGAACAGCATCGAGAGCATCTTGCGCCACAGATCCTTCGCCTGCACGGTCTTGAACAGCTTGATCTCGCCGCGGGCGACCTTGTCTTCGTAGGCCGTGTAGGCCTTCTCGAACTCCTTGCCGAACTTCTCGTGCAGGTCGGGGCAGGTGCTGGGCGAGAACAGCGTCCAGTTGCCGCCGTCCATGACACGCTTCATGAACAGGTCGGGAATCCAGTTGGCGGTGTTCATGTCGTGCGTGCGGCGGCGGTCGTCGCCGGTGTTCTTGCGCAGCTCGAGGAACTCCTCGATGTCCAGGTGCCAGCTCTCCAGGTAGGCGCAGACCGCGCCCTTGCGCTTGCCGCCCTGGTTGACCGCCACGGCAGTGTCGTTCACCACTTTCAGGAAGGGCACGACGCCCTGGCTCTTGCCGTTGGTGCCCTTGATGTGGCTGCCCATGGCGCGCACATTGGTCCAGGCGTTGCCCAGGCCGCCGGCGAACTTGGACAGCAGCGCGTTTTCTTTGAGGGCTTCGTAGATGCCGTCCAGGTCGTCGGAGACCGAGGTCAGGTAGCAGCTGGACAACTGCGAGCGGCGCGACGCGGAGTTGAACAGCGTCGGCGTGGAACTCATGAAATCGAAGCTGGACAGCACTTCGTAGAACTCGATCGCGCGGGTTTCGCGGTCGATCTCGTTCAGCGCCAGGCCCATCGCCACGCGCATGAAGAAGGCCTGGGGCAGCTCGATGCGCTGCTCGTCGATGTGCAGGAAGTAGCGGTCGTACAGCGTCTGCAGGCCGAGGTAGTCGAACTGCAGGTCGCGCTCGGGCTTGAGCGCCTCGCCGAGCTTGCGCAGGTCGTACTGCATGACTTTCTCGTCGAGCAATTCGGCCTCCACGCCCTTCTTCACGTAGCCGGGGAAGTACTCGGCATAGCACCGGGCCATGTCGGCCTGCTGCACCTCCTCGCCCAGCACCTCCTTGCGGATGGTGTGCAGCAGCAGCCGCGCGGTCGCGCGGGTGTAGCCGGGGTCTTTCTCGATCAGCGTGCGGGCGGCCAGGATGGCGGCCTTGTGCACCTCCTCGATCGGCACGCCGTCGTAGAGGTTGCGCTGTGTCTCGGCCAGGATGGGCTCGGGCTTGACCTCCGACCCCAGGCCGGCGCACGCGGATTCGATCAGGCCGCGCAGACGGTCCTGGTCGAGGGGGCGTTGCTGGCCATCCTCGGTGACCATGATCTGGGGGTGGACCGCTTTTTCGGCCTGGCCCTGTTTGGCGCGCTCCTGGCTGCGCTCCTGCGTGCGGCGTTCGCGGTACAGCACGTAGGCGCGCGCCACTTCGTGGTGGCTGCCGCGCATCAGGCCGAGTTCGACTTGGTCCTGGATGTCCTCGATGTGGAAGGTTCCGCCGCCCGGGCGCGAGCGCAGCAGGGCGCGGACCACCGATTCGGTCAGGCCGTCGACCGTCTCGCGCACGCTGGCCGACGCCGCGCCCTGGGTGCCGTGCACGGCCAGAAAGGCTTTCATCAGGGCCACGGCGATCTTGCCGGGCTCGAAGGCCACCACCGCGCCGTTGCGCCGGATGATCTGGTAGCCGTTGTAGGCGGACGCGGAGGCCGCGACGGGCTTGCCGTCCGGACGGGCGGCAAGCGAGGCGGAGGCGGTCGGAATGGCGGTGGGTGCTGCTTGCATGGAATCCCCTTTTGAAGGTGGTGTCGTGCCGTGTTCGCGGCGTTTTATTCGGTCCCGGTCGACGCGTGCGCCAGGGGCGCGGTCGCTGTCGTCAACACGGTCTGGGTTGGAAGAATTGCGGGAGCGGCCGTTGTCTGCTTGCGAGCGCGCGCTTGCTTGGCGCTTTGCCCGAAGTGCACGTTGTTGGCGGTTTTCCATGCCACGCATGACGCACGTTCCGTGGCCTGCCGACCCCCTGGATCGATACCGAAGCATAACATGGCGACACACTATATCTGGGGTCAAATCGCACCTCAAGCACTACCGCTAGCGTCCAAATTACGAAGTGAAGCAAAGGGCCGCGAAGGGGTTTTCCGCATCGCGGCGAAACGCCGCAGCCCCTTTGCGGCGCGCCCGCGGGCAAGCTGCGGCGGCGCTGGGCCTGCAGGCAAAAAGCATGGATCCATGCGCCCGGGAGGCGCAAAAGCGACGCAGACCCGCGCCGGCTTTCAGTTGCCGCGGCCAGCGTGGTTTGCGCCCGGAGCGCCCGTCCGCGGCAAGCGGTGTTTCACATCCTTACCCGGTGCAAAACACCAGCGGGAAAACACCGATCGTTCCACCGCAACAGGCGCCGCAAAAGCCACCAGTCGAAGCCCGCGCCGGGATCGCCTTTGCGGGCCGGCGCGACATGTTCGTGCCCCACGACTTGGCGGATGGGGTAGCGGCTGCGCAATGCGCGAATCAGCGCGGCCAGTTGCCGATACTGCGCCGGTTCGAAGCTTTCGCCTTCCAGGCCTTCCAGTTCGATGCCGACGGAGAAGTCGTTGCAGTTTTCGCGCCCATGCCAGCTCGAGCGGCCCGCGTGCCAGGCCCGGTCGTCGCAAGAGACGAACTGCCGCACCAGGCCCTGGCGGTGGATGACGAAGTGCGCCGAGACCTCCACGCCGCGCAGCGATTCGAAATAGGGGTGGGCCGACACGTCGAGCCGGTTGGTGAAGAAGCGTTGGATCGCATCGCCGCCATAGACGCCGGGCGGCAGGCTGATGGAGTGCACCACCACCATGTCGACCGCGGTGGCCGGCGGCCGCGGGCCGAAGTTGGGGGAGGGGCAGGCCCGGGCGTGGCGCCACCACCCGTCGGTCCAGGAACCCTTTCGACGCATGTATGCCTGCGGGTCAGTCGCGCGTGCGGTCGGAGTCGGTGTCGCCGCCGACGGTGACATGCAGCCGCGCCATGCGATAGCGCATCTGGCGCAGCGACAGGCCCATGCTGGCGCCGGCCGCAGTGCGGTTGTAGCGGTGGCGTTCCAGGGCGCGCAGCAGGATGTCGCGCTCCATCTGGTCCAGGTGCGCCTCCAGGTTGCTGGGCAGGGGCTCGTCCCTCGGGTCCGGCCCGGCCGCGGGCGGGGCCGCCCACGTTTCGCGGGCGACCGGAGTGTTCTGCGTGATGAGGTCCAACTCCTGGGCGGCGCTGTCGGTGAACACGCTGTCGGGCAGGCCGAGGTCGAAGACATCGATCTCCGGCCCGGCGGACAGGGCCACGGCGCGGTGCAGGAGGTTCTCGAGCTCGCGGACATTGCCCGGGAAGGGGTGGCGAGCCAGGTGGACGAGCGCGTCGCGCGTCAGCCGCGGCGGCGGCGCGACGCCGGCGTCATGGGCGATGCGCTCCAGGACGCACTCGCTGATGGCGGCGAGGTCTTCCAGCCGCTCGCGCAGCGGCGGCACCCTGACCTGGATGACGTTCAGGCGGTAGTAAAGGTCCTGCCGGAATCGGCCGGCGTGGACCTCGGCGCCGAGGTCCTTGTGCGTGGCGCTGAGCAGCCTGACGTTCACCGGCTGTTCGGCCACCGCGCCGACCGGCCGCACCGAGCGCTCCTGGATGGCCCGCAGCAGCTTGCTCTGCATCGCCAGGGGCAGGTCGCCGATCTCGTCGAGGAACAGCGTGCCGCCGTGCGCGGCCTGGAAAAAGCCCTCGCGGTCCTCGCTGGCGCCGGTGAAGGCGCCTTTGCGGTAACCGAAGAACTCGGCTTCCAGCAGGTGCTCGGGGATGGCGCTGCAATTGACGGCGATGAAGGGCTGGCTACCGCGCGGGCTGACTTCATGGACGGCCCGCGCCACCAGTTCCTTGCCCGTGCCCGATTCACCGTTGATCAGCACCGGCGCCATGCTGCGCGCGACCTTGTCAATCAGCGCGCGCACCTGCTGCATCGCGCCGGACGAACCCGCCATGCGCTTGAGCGCAGCACTGGGGCCGTTGGCCGGCCTATGGCGCGACACCGAAGGCGACGGCGCGGGCGCGGGGCCGCCTCCCTCCTGGCGGACGGGCGCACCCTGCGGCTCCGCCGCGGGGACGGGCGCGCCGCGCCCGAGCGCGGAGGCGACGACCGCGCGGAATTGCTTCAGGTCGACCGGCTTGGTGAGGTAGTCGTAGGCCCCCGCCTTCAATGCCTCGACGGCGTTCTCGGCCGAACCGTAGGCGGTGATGACGATGGTCTTCTCGCGCCGGCCGGTCTCTTCCAGGCGGCGCAGCACGTCCAGGCCGGTGCCGTCGGGCAACCGCATGTCGGTGATGACGGCGCTGTAGGTGCGCGCGGCCAGGTGGGACAGCGCCTCTTCCACCGAGGAGGCGGTCTCGATGTCATAGCCTTCGCGCAGCAGCGTCAGCTCGTACAGCGTGCGCAGGTCGGGCTCGTCGTCCACCACCAGCAGACTGAGTTGGGCGGGAGAATTCATGGGTCGCAGTCTAGGGCCTGTTCACACTAAAAGGCAGCCCGCGCCCATCGGTCAGCTCGGCAAGTGCAACCGGGGGTCGGGGGTGTCCAGCGCCTTCTGGGGCATTCGCACGAAGAACTCGTTGCGCGGCCCGGCATCGGTTTGGCGGCGACGGTAGTCGATGCTGGCGCCGTAGCGCTCGCAAAGTTCGCGGCAAATGTACAAGCCCAGGCCGGTGCCGCGGCTGCGTGTGGAGAAGAACGGCTCGAACAGGTGCGGCTCCACGTCCGGCGCGATCGCCTCGCCATCACTGCCGACGAGCAGCTGCGCGCCGGACAACCCGTGGGAAGCCAGCTGCACCTGCACCGACCCCGGCCGGCGGCTGGCGTGGCGGTGCGCGTTGTCCAGCAGATTCACGAGCACGCGGCGGAGGTGTTCGTCGTCGAAAACCGCGCCGATCGGGTGATCGGGCAGGTCGACTTTCAACAGGCTGCTGCCGTCCATCGGCAGGCCGACCGCCAGCGCCCATTCGCTGCAGGCAGCCCCCACGAGCGCGGTCAGGTCGACCACGCCGGCCCGGGGCGTGCCGCCGGGGGCCACTTCCATCACGTCGTCGACGATGCGCTTGAGCCGGTCGACGTTCTCGCTGACCATGCGGGTGAGTTGCTGCTGCTGCGGCGTGGCGGCGTCCTCCGACAACAGCGCGTTGGCCTGGGAGATCGCCGCCAGCGGGTTGCGTATCTCGTGGGCGATGCCCGCCGAAACACGCCCCATCGCGGCCAGTTTCTCCTGGCGCGAGCGCGCTTGCATGCTGCGCACGTCCTCCAGGAGCAAGACACAGAACTCCTCGTTGGCGGTCGAGCCGGTGCGCCGCGTGAAGCGGATGCGCACCCGCAGCGTGCGCCGCAGCCCGCCGTCGAAGGTCAGGGTGACGTCGCTGCCCTCCTCCGGCCAACGGCCGTCAATCAGGGCCTGGTCGACCGTGCCGGCCAGGCGGTCCCATTCCGGCGCGCCGCGCAGGCGGAACGGCGCGGGCGCGCACATGCCCTGGGCGGCGAGCAGCCGGCGAGCCGCCGGGTTGGCCGCCCGCACCCGGCCTTTGCGGTCGACGACGAGCACGCCGTCCTGCATCTCTTCGATCATCAAGCGGTTCAACTGCGCTTGCTGGCGCGCCAGCTCCAGGCTGCCCTTGGCGGTCAGCTCCTCGCGGGCCAGGCGGTTGGCCAGTTCCCCCGCCAGGATGGCGATCACGAACAGGCCCATCCCGGTGAGGCCGGCCTGCGCCATCAGCGTGGTGGCCGCGCCGACGCCTGCCGACGCGGAGAACCACGCCGCCGCCAGCAGTGTCAGGGCGACGCAGGCCGCCGTGGCCAGCGCGCTCAGGCGCGGCGTGAGCACGCCGCCCATCAGCACCGGCAGGACGAGCATCGCCACATAGTTGAACGTGGTGGTCGGCGACAGCAGGTGCAAGCTGGAGAAGCAGACGATGTCCACCCCGATCGTGGCCGCCCACTGCCTGCGGCTCAGCTTGTGCAGGTCGATCGTCCTGGGTTCGGCGCCGCCGTTCAAACCCGGCTCGGCGGCCGAGATGCCGCGGGAGTGCGGCCACAGCCAGGCTGCCACCGCCAGCACCGCGTAGGCCAGGCTGACCACCGTGACCTGCAGCGTGGGCCGGCCGCCGAAGAAGCCCGAGGCGCCCAGGGCGACCACCAGGGCAACACCCAGGGCCGCACGCGCACCGAGGAAGGCGCGGTAAATGCGCTCGAAGGCGTTGTAGCCCGCGATGATCAGCCTCCGTGCCTGACGCGACAGGAAACGCGAGTCGGCCTGCGACCGCCGGCCGCCGCGCCAGCCCGGCTCGAAGTGAGATTCATCCTGGTCGTGGTAGGCCTGGCTCTCGCCTTGCTCGGTATCAGGGCTGACGCCGATCGCGCCGAACCAGGACTCGTTCGCGCGGGTGTCCGGCCGGGGCGCTGCGCGGCGTCTGTCGCCGCGGCGCCTGTCCCTGGGCTGTTGCTCGCCGCCGTTTCCGGTCATAGCGCCGAGTCCCCGCCCTTGAGGAAGGCCACGCGGTGGGCCTCGCCGCAGAAAGCACGGTCTGCTTCCCAGACCGCCTCGTCCCGGGGCAGGTGCAGGCGGCAGACCTCGCACGCCACCATGGTTTCATGCGGGAGGCCGGCCCCCTCCCGCCCTGGGCGGTCCGGGCCGGCGGGCGGCGGGCGGCGGCGGGGCGGCGAACCCATCGCCCGGCGCACCAGCCACACCAGCGCGACGACCACCGCCAGCAGCCAGAGGAATCTCATGCCTGCGGCCTCGCCGCGCGCGTGGGCACGATGGCCGGGGCCACGGCGTCGGCTGCGGCGTACGCCGCCGAGCG
>CBJNAE010000039.1:0-17292 GCA_966433995.1 uncultured Ideonella sp.
GCCTGTTTGTAGAACTCGAGCGCCTCTTCGCAGTTGCCGTTGAAGAACAGGTAGGGTTGTATCGGCATGGTGTTTCTCCTTGGGTGGGTGGATGTCGGAAGATGTCGAGTGCCGCTCGGTGGACGTCGTCTCTGCTTATACGACGATCTACGAACCGGTTTTTCGACAGGCCGGTTCCCTCTCATCTCGGCAAGGCGAGTCTTGGCAGAAACTGCCAACGATGTCTGGCCGACGATGGGGAAAATGGAAGAACCCACCCGCTCGCAAGCGGAAGAATGCCAGTCGACCCCACCAACCCGGGACGACCGCCATGCGACTGCGCTTCACCCCACCCGCCCGCGACCCCTTGTGGACGCTCACCGCCGCCTTCCTCGCCGACCCGCGAGGGCACAAGTTGGACCTCGGCCTGGGCGTCTACCGAGACGAGGACGGCGCCACGCCGGTGATGCGGGCGGTGCGCGACGCCGAGCTGCGGATGGCCCGGCAGGCCCTGTCCAAGACCTACCGGCCGTTGTCGGGCCATGCGGCGTTCAACGCCGCGATCACCGGCCTGCTTCTCGGTTCGCACCACGAGGCGCTGCCCCGCACCATCACCCAGCAGACGGTGGGCGGCACCGGCGCGCTGCGCGTGCTCGGCGAACTCGTGGCCAATGCGAACCCCGGCGCGACGGTGTGGCTGTCCAACCCGGGTTATGTGAACCACCGGCCGATCATGTCCGCCGCCGGCCTGGCCGTCGCCGAATACCCGTGGGTGCAAGCCCGGGGCGCCGCGTGCGTGCAGTCGATGTTCGATGGCCTCGCTTGCTCCCGCGAAGGGGACGTGCTGTTGCTGCAGGGTTGCTGCCACAACCCCACCGGCATCGACCCCACGATGGCCGGCTGGCAGGCCATCGCCGACTTCTGCGGACGGCGCGGCCTGGTGCCGCTGGTGGACATGGCCTACCAGGGCCTGGGCGACGGCCTGGACGAAGACGCCGCCGGCCTGCGCCTGCTGGCCTCGCGGCTGGACACCGTGCTCGTGGCCGCGAGTTGCTCGAAGAACATGGGCTTGTACTGCGAGCGCACCGGCGCCGCGTCGGTGGTCCTGGGCGACGCGGCTTCGCTGGACGCCGCCGGCGCGGTGATGGAAGGCATCGCGCGCCGCAGCTATTCGATGCCGGCCGACCATGGCGCCGCCATCGCCGCCGCCTTGATCGCCGAGCCCGGCGCCTGGATGGATGAGCTTGAAACGATGCGCCTGCGCATCCGCGCCGTGCGGGGCGCCCTGGCCGCCGAGCTGCGCCGCCTCGGCGCGCCGCGGCGGATGCTTTCCGTGGCAGGCCACCGCGGCATGTTCTCGACCCTGCCGCTGGGCGCCCAGGCGATGCAGCGCCTGCGCAATGAACACGCGGTCTACGGCACGCCGGCCGGGCGCATCAACCTCGCGGGGCTCACCACCGCGAAGGCGGGACAGTTGGCCCAGGCCCTCGTCGCCGTGGCGTCGCAGGCCCACCGGGAAGCCCCGGAGGCCGCGCTCCAATAAGCCTGATCCACGCGGGTTCGCCGAGGCCCCGGGTCCTCCATCGTGGCGCATGGCTTCCGTCTGGCCGCTGTCCAGTCCCAGGCGCTCTCCGACGGCGGATGGCGGGCGATGCGCGGGCTCATGAGGCTTGGCCGATCAGGCGCCAGCAAGCAGCGGTGAACCGGACTTCCGCACCGGCCACGTAGGGCTCGAAAGCGTCTCGCACCGTGGCGGTCACCGCGCGTCGCGTCGGTTCGTCCGCCTGCCGCAGCGCCACGCCGACAGGGCCGAGCCGGCTCGGCCGTGCCGCCGGCTTGTCGCTGGACGAGATCGCGGTGATGTCGTCCCCCGACGGCCGGCCGCGCATCGACCGGCAGATGCTGGCCGCCAAGGCCGACGAGCTGGACCAGACCATCCGCCAGCTCGCCGCCATGCGAGACGGCCTGAGGCACGCCGCCGCATGCACCGCGCCGAGCCACGCCGAATGCCCGACCTTCCGCCGCCTGCTGCGCGCCGCTTCGGCAGGCGCCATCGGTCAACGTGGGAAGAAAAAGGGGGGCTTGACCCGGGCTTGAAGCAGGCAGGAGGATCCGGCGCGGCCAAAGAAAAAGGCCTTGCATCGCTGCAAGGCCTTGTTTCATCTAGCGTTTGTTGGCTCCTCGACCTGGGCTCGAACCAGGGACCTACGGATTAACAGTCCGGCGCTCTACCGACTGAGCTATCGAGGAACTGAGCCTTGCATTATAGCCACGAATTTCAGGATGTCACAAGTCCATCTGCAAAGAAATTCGGAACGTGCGCGGTGCCATCGGGAAAAGGTAGGCGTGGTCGAACTGGTAGGGCGATTCGCGCCAGGCCTGTTTGTCGAACAGGTTGCTCACACCGGCCCGCCAGACCAACTGGCCTGCGCCGGCCTTCTGCGCATATCGCACGCCGGCATCGACCTGCTGGGTGCCGGGGATGCTGGCGCTGTTGTCGGGCAGCACCTGGCGCCGGCTCTCGGCCCGCAGGTCGGCGAGCCAGGCCAGGCCGGGCAGGGCGGCGACGTTGTAGCGCGCCTGCAGCTTCACGGTGGTGGCGGGCACGTTGACGGGCTCTTTGCCATTGATGGAGGGGGCCACGCTGTTCTCGCGCCGGGCGTGCAGCCATTGCAGGCCACCCTGCAGCACCCAGGGGCCGCCGCGCCAGCCGGCGTTCAGCTCGATGCCGCGGTGGCGCTGCTGGCCGTCCGACCGGCGGGTGCAGGTGTTGCCGGTGGCGTCGCTGCCGCAATCGCTGCCGAGGCTGGAGGCCACCGGGCGCGAGATGTCGAACACCGCCACGCCCCAGTCGAACGCGTCGGCGCCGCCGTTCTTCAGGCCGAGTTCGACCTGCCGGCTGCGCAGCGCCGGCAAGGCCTGGCCGCGGTTGGTGAAGCGTGCGCGGTTGGGCGCGACCTCGCTTTCGATGCCCTGGCCCCAGCTGGCATAGGCGGTGGTGTCGGCGTTCAGCGCATAGCTGGCGGCGAGCCAGGGCGTGGTGAAGGATTGGCCGTAGTCGGTGGCCCGCGACCCATCGGTGCG
The DNA here is from genome assembly GCA_966433995.1 of uncultured Ideonella sp. Taxonomy (GTDB): domain Bacteria; phylum Pseudomonadota; class Gammaproteobacteria; order Burkholderiales; family Burkholderiaceae_C; genus JANPCX01. Next base: position 3,064 of record CBJNAE010000039.1, read on the forward strand.
CACGCTCTGGCGCTCCAGGCGGGTGTGGCGCAGGCCGAGCCAGGCCTTGAGTTCGGGCGTGAGCTGCAGGGCGTCGCGGATGAACAACTCGGTGGACTGCTCGTCGCGGTGGGTGTTCTCGTCGGTCAGGCTGGGGTCGGCGGGCGTGACCGCGGTGCCTTGCACGTTGCCGGTGCCGACATAGTTGTTGGCCTGGCGCTGGAAGCGCTGGATGAGGTTGCTGCGCAGCACGCCCCATGAGGCCTGGTGCGCGACCGCGCCGGTCTTGAATTCGCCGTGCACCGCTGCCTCGACGGCGTGCAGGTGGCGCCGCTCGTTCTCGCTGCGGAAGTCGTAGACGTCATAGGTGCCGTCGGAGCAATAGCGGCTGTAGTCGCCTTCGGCGCCGCAGCCGAAGGGGTAGGCCAGGCGGTCGTCGCTGGTGAGCCGCTGCGTGGCGGCGTGCAAGGTCCAGCGCCACTGGGGGTTCAAGCGCTGGCTGAAGCGCAGCGAGGCGGTGTCGCCCTGGGTGACCACGGGCAGCGACCAGGGTTGGTTGTTGAGGTTGATGCGCGGGTCGACCGGCGCGGGCACCTGGTTGCCCAGCAAGCTGAAGCCGGGCTGGCTGCGCTGGCTGCGCTCGCTGGTTTCGAACTCGGCTTCGAGCAGGGTGTCGGGCGAGATGCGCCAGTCGCCCGCCACCGCCAGAAGCTTGCGGTGGCCTTGCTGGTCGCGCAGGTGGGAGTCGAGCCGCTCGTGGGCCGCGTTGACGCGCAGCCCGAAGGCTTGCGACGAGCCGAGGCGTTGGCTGAGGTCGACCGCGCCGAGCAGCGAGCCGGTGTCGCGCCATTCGAGCAGCACGCTGCGCAGCGGCTCCTGCAGCGGGCGCTTGACGACCAGGTTGACGAGGCCGCCCGGCGCGCTGGCGCCGGCCTGCATGCCGCTGGTGCCCTTGAGCACCTCGATGCGCTCCTTGTTGTCCAGCGGCAAGGTGGTCTCGGCGCTGATGGGCAGGCCGTCGCGGCGGTAGTTGGCGCGGTTGTCGACCACGTAGCCGCGGATGGTCAGGTAGTCCCAATAGCCTTCGCTGTTGTAGGCGTCGCTCACGGCGGGGTCGATGCGGGTGAGGTCGGACAGCCGCGAGAAACCGCCGCGGTCGCGCTGAGCTTCCAGGTCGACGCTGCTGGCCTGGAAGGGCGCCTTGCTCGGCGCGACGCCTGCCCAGCCGCCCACCTCGGTGGGCGGGGCGGCGCGGCCGCGGACGGTGACGCTGTTCAGCGTGGTGCTACTGGGCGCGTCGGTGCTTTGCGCCCAGGTGGTGCCGCACAGGCTGAGCAGCATCCCGGCGGCGCAGGCCAGGGGAGTCCGCCGGTGCGTGCGCGGCAGGGTTTCAGTGGCGAGAAAACGGTGCGGAGTGGCCATCGTCGTGTTCCGGTGTGCGATGGCAGGTCGGCGGGCTCTGGCATCGGTGCACCGGTCTGGCGCCACCGCCGACGCCGCCTATGGCGGTGGGCCGTGGGTGGAACGGTGATGCCGTCGGGTGGACGGCCGGCGATGCGTGGAGCATGCTTCCCTGCGCGAGGATTACCTCAGTCAGGTTCAAAGGGACTTTCTCAGTCGGGCCGCCGGTTGAACGGTGGCACAACACCCCTAGCGAAGGCGGCGCCTTCTGGCGCCGCGGCCGGAATTATCGCTGCAAATGGAAACAAGCCGCCCGCGCCTGGTGCCGCGGCGAGGCTCTGCTCAGCGCTTTTTCGCGGCCTGCGGCTTGGTGGCCGGCGGCTGGGTGCCGCCCTGCACCCAGTTCTTGACCAGCCAGCCGACGGTCGCGCCCGCCGCGAACACCAGCCAGAACCACAGCGGCGCCCAGCCTTCCATGCCGCTGGGCAGGTTCATGCCGAAGACGGCGGCCACGGTCATGAGGGGGAAGGTCAGCGCGGCGATGGTATTGAGCTTGTTCTGCGCCCGGATGCCGGCCATGGCGGCCTGGGTCTGTTCCTCGGCGTTGCGCGCGAGGCGGAAGGACAGGGCCGACTGCGCGTCGGCGTGCAGCAGTTCCAGGCCCCGCGCCAGGTCGGCGGCGTGGTCGCGCGCGGTGATCAGGCCGGTGTCGTCGCGGACCGCCTCGCGGGCGGATTGCAGCGCGGCGTGCAGGTTGGCGGCGGCGCGCGCCAAGGGGCGCGCTTTTTCGATCAGCTGGAAGAGCGACTCGGCCGATTCCGCCTTTTCATAACGTCGCTGCGCGTTGTCGAGCAGCGACTGGTATTGGCCGAGCAATCGGGTCAACGCCGACTCGCCGCCGGGCTGGCCGTGGTGCAACCATTGACCGTCGGGTTGCCGCAGGAAGACCGAATGCTGACGCGCGCCGCCTGCTTGCGCGGGCGGCTCGTGCAGCACCAGCAGCAGGTGGCCGCCCTCGTGGATGGCGCGCTGCGCGCCGTAGCTGTCGCGGCCCAGCCGGCGCTCGATGGCTTCGGGCAGTTCCCAGGGGTAGTCGATGCGGCTCATGGTCGGTTGCTTTGATGGAGAAGGTCAGGCGAGCGGGCCCAGAGACGACCACAGGTGCTCGAACACATCGCCGAACTGCCGCAGCAGGCCCGGGTCGTTGCACAGCACCAGGTTCTCTTCGTTGTGCTGGCAGGCGCTGCGCGTCCAGTTGTAGCTGCCGTTGAGCAGCCAGGCGCGGTCCAGCACGGCGAACTTGTGGTGCATGTGGGCGGGGGTGCGGTCCACCCGCACCGGCACGCCGGCGTCGCGCAGGGGCGCCACGTCGCTGCCCGCGTCGAATTCCTTGTCGTTGTCGGTCACCAGGCGCACCTTCACGCCGCGGTGGTGGGCGGCCAGCACTTCCGCGCTGATGCGGTCGTCGGACAGCGTGAACACGCACAGGTCGGCCGACTGCCGGCAGCCGCGCAACTGCCGGACGATGACGTCGAGGCAGTCGGTGCCGGGGCTGAAATACGCCTGGGCGCGGTGGGCGCCGCCCGGGGAGCGGGCGGTGTCGATCGCCCGGGCGACGCCGTCCAGCCAGCGCACCAGCGCGGACGGGTCGGCCTCGGCCTCGCCGAGCCGGCCGCGCACCAGGTCGAAGGCCTGGTTGCGCAATTGGCGCAGGCCTTCTTCCGGCAGCTCGGCGCCGCGCAGCGACTGGGTGAGCAGGCGTTTCTCGTCGTCGCTCAGGCGCGCGTCGGCCAGGCTGTCTTCGAGCTGGCGCCGCAGCTGGGCCAGGCGCTGGCCGGCGGGACTGGCGTCACTCATCTTTCGCTCCTGCTTTGCCACGGGCTGGCGGTGCCGCTTGGCGGCCCTTGCGCACCTCGTCCAACTGGTTGGCCACGCGCTCCACTTCGTCGCGGATGGAATGGTCCAGGTTCAGGCGGCGCTCGGTGGCCGAGATCAGCGGCATCAGGATCTTGCGGTAGGTGACGGCGATCTCCAGCATGGCCTCGGCAAGGCGCAGGCCTTCGCTGTCTGCGGGCGGCGCGGGCGGGGCCGGCGGCGGGTCGGTTTTCTTGAGCCCGTCGACCGCGCGGGCGACGTCCAGCAGCGTCGAGGCGATGCGCGTGCTGCCGTCGGTGTCGCCGCCGCCGAGCTTGCGCTGGCGCACGAATTCTTCGCAGATGCTTTTCCAGCGCGCGGCCTCTTCGGCCGTGGGCGCGCCCAGCAGATGGGCGAGCTTGAGCAGGTTCTCCTCGGCGCCGGTGGTGAGGGTCTGCGCCTCGCCGCGGTAGTGGTCGCGCAGCAGCGCGTCGAGTTCGGCGTCGCGCATCAGCGGCGTGATCTGCGCGGCCAGTTTGGTCATGTTGCGGTAGCTGCCCTGCAGCTTGAAAGGCGGCTCCTGCCGGTAGCCGTCCTGTTGGGCCGCCGATTCGATGTAGCTTTGGTTCACCTTGAGCAGCAGGTCGCGCGCGCGGAAGAGCCGCTTGAACAGCTCGGTGATCTCCTCCAGCTCGGCCGCGCCGTAGGGGTGGGACAAATCGCCCGCCGCCACCTCTTCGCCCCGGGCGCGCCGCGCGAGCAGGTGCACGTCCTTCGGGTCGCGCGACGACAGCGGCAGCAGCACCGGGTTGGCGGTCAGGGCGTTCTCCAGGTAGGACAGCGCGAAGAGTTCCTCGCGCCCGGCCAGCACGTCGCCGAGGTTGTGGATGTCCGCCCGGTTGGCCAGCATGTCGGGGATCTTGAAGACGTCGCCCGACTCGGTGTAGGGGTTGCCCGCCATCACGACGGCAAAACGTTTGCCGCGCAGGTCGTAACTGCGCGGCTCGCCGTTCCACACGCCTTCGATGCGGCGGGTGCCGTCGGCCAGCGCGATGAACTTCTGCAGGAACTCCGGGTTGGTGTGCTGGATGTCGTCCAGGTAGAGCATCACGTTGCTGCCCATGGCCAGGCCGAGGTTGAGCTTCTCCAGCTCCTGGCGGGCGGCGCTGTGCTCGGCCGCGGCCGGGTCGACCGAGACCACGTCGTGGCCGAGGGCGGGGCAGTTGACGCGCACGAAGACCATGCCCAGCCGGTCGGCCACGTATTCCATCAGCGTGGTCTTGCCGTAGCCCGGCGGCGAGATGAGCAGCAGCAGGCCCATGCGGTCGGTGCGCGAGGCGTCGCCGGCGGCGCCGATCTGCTTGGCCAGGTTGTCGCCGACCAGCGGCAGGTAGACCTCGTCGATCAGCCGGTTGCGCACGAAGGTGGACAGCGGCCGTGCCTGGAACTGGTGCAGCTTGAGGCGTTTCTTCTCTTGCTCGACCAGCTCGTGCCGCAGCTTGTGCAACTGCTCGAAGGCGGGCACGACCCGCTCCCGGTGGTGCAGGAAGCGACGCCAGAAGTCGTTCAGGTTGAGTTCCACGGCGCCTTGCGCGAACCGGGGGTGTTCCGACAGCAGGCCTTCTACGCAGGCCTGCAGCGGCGTGCTGACGCGCACCCGCGGCAGCGGCACGCACAGCACGGCGGCGGCTTCGTCGGCCCACGGAAGGGCGTCGGCCGCCGAGGCGCGGGCGTAGGCGCGCACCCAGTCGCGGGCCAGGCGCCAGCGCTCGGCCGGCAGGCAGGCGTCGAGGTCGTGCTGCCAGTCGGGCCAGCGGCCGCCGCGTTCCAGGTCGCGGCGCAGCGCGGAGGCCAGGTCTTCGGCGCTGCCGGACACCACCCAGCCCAGTGTGGGGGAGGGGTCCTGGGCGAGTTGACGCACCAGGTAGGCGGCGGCCTGGGCGCAGCGGGTGGCGTCCGGCGCGTCGTCCGCCGCCCCCTCGTCGTGCGCACCGATGCCGGGCCCGAATTCACCGGCGAAACGGTGCAGGGCCAGGGCGGTGTCCGCCTCGAGCGCGTCCAGCGCCTGGCGCGACGAGAACAGCTGCAGCATCTGCATCGCCGCGCGGGCGCGGCGGTGCAGCGAGTCGCGCTCGCTGGCGTGGCGGCCGTGCTGCCAGTACAGCAGGGCCAAGGTGCGTTCGGACGGCCCCCAGGCCAGCAGGCCGGCGTGGTCCTGCATCGGCACGAGCGTGGCCAGCAGGCGGGCGGCGTCCTCGTCGTGCACGCCTTTCTGGTAGCCCTCCTGGTAGCGCGGCGCGGCGAAGGCGCGCACCTGCTTGCGCAGCGCCTCCAGGCCGTCGGCCGAAGCCGCGGCCGCGGAGCGGGCGAGGGCGGCCCAGTCGAGGCCCTCTTCCTTCGCCTCCAGCGCGGCCTGCATCACGCTGCCGGCGAGGTATTCGGCGCGGGACAGCGCGGGGGTCTCGGAGACGAGGGGCTGGTCCCAGTAGGGCTTGAGCGCGTCGAGGCGGGCGTCCTGCACCGGCGCGACGTAGTCGGTGCCGGTGATCTGGAAGGCCATGCCCTGCTGGCTGGGCACCAGGCCGAGGTCCAGCGGCTGGCGCTGGATGGTGAAGGCGTGGCGGCCGAAGCGCAGCGTGTTGCCGTCGGCGGCCACGAGTTCGTTCTTGTCTCGCACCAGGCGCAGGGCCTGGTCCCGGGCGGTCTTCAAGCGGGTGGCGATGTCGTCGGCCTGCACGGCCGCGCCGAGCTTGCGCAGGTCGTCCGTCAACTGGCGCAGCTTGGACAGCAGCGGGTCGCCGGCGAAGTAGCCGTGAATCTGGGTGGCGTCGGAGAACCCCGCGACGCGGCGCGGCACGCCGTCCAGGATGCGGCCGGCGGCCTCGGCCAGTGTCTGCGCGCGGCGCTGCCGCGCCTCGACCAGGGCCTGCTTGCGCGCGGCCAGGGCGTCCACCAAGGTTTCGCGCCGGGCGGCGATGTCGCCGACGAAGGCGTCGTGCTCGGCGAAGCGGCCTTCCAGCTCTTCCAGCTGGGCCAGCAGCCGGGTCAGGGCGTCGTCGCATTTCTCGGGCGTGTCGGCGAACTCCAGCGCGTTCTCCACCGCCTGGCCGAAGAGCTTGAACTGGGCGCCGAACTCCGCCGCCGCTTCGCTGGCGCCGAGGTTCTTGCGGCGGCCGCGGGCTTCGGCGCGCAGGCGGTTGATCTCGCCGTAGAGGACGGAGATGCGGTCGAGGATGGCGGTGCGCGCCACCGCGTCGCCGCCGGGCAGGCTGCCGAGCTGTTCGGTGATCAGGTCCAGGCCGGCGGCCAAGCCGTCCAGCGCCTCCAGCAGCCGGGACAGCGCCGGGGAGGTCTGCGCCGCCGCCAGGTCGAGCGCGGCCTGCTGCAGGGTCTGCCGGTGGCCGTCGAAGGCTTGCTCGTTCGCCAGGAACTGCATCGCCCGCTGGCCCACCGACTGCTGTTGCTCCTGCAGGGCCTGGTCCATGGATTCGATGGCCGGCAGGTCGGCGTAGCGCAACTCCTTCAGCGGCTGCAGCCGGCCGCGCTGCCGGCGCAGCCGGGCCAGGGCCTGGATGAAGTCGTCGGGCTGGCGCCACAGGCTGCTGGCGATGTCGCCCAGCAGGGCGCGCTGTTCGCTTTCGGCCTGCTGCAGCGCCCGCGCGGTGTCGCGCCGGATGCTGTCGACCTTTTCGAACTCGGCCAGCGCCTGGCGAGCGCCCTCGACGATGGCCTGCAGCTCGGCGCCGAGGCCCTGGGCCTGCGGGTCGGCGAGCCAGAAGTAGGCGTCGCCCACGCGGCCGCATTGGCGGATCAGGTCGTCGTAGGCGGCGCGCGTCGGCGCCTGCTCGCGCACCGAGCGGGCGATGCCCATCAGGTCGGAGACACCGCGCACCAGCTCGGCGTTGCCCACCTTGGCGAAAAAGCCGGTGCCGCGGGGCAGGGCCGCGGCGTGCTCCTCGCTGGCGAAAGGCGTCTGCCAGAGCTGCATCGGGTGCACCCGGGTGGGCTGCTCGTCCTCCGTCTGGAACACCAGGATGCGCCCGTCGGGAAAGCGCGCGTAACCGTTGGCCACGATCGGCGCGGCCAGCGTCTTGTTGATCAGGTTGTAGGCGAACAGCACATAGTGGCCGCCGCCGGGCTGGTAGAACACATAGAGCACCTCTTCGCCGTGCGGCGAGCGCAGCATGCGCTTGAAGCGCAGGCCCTCGGCCAGCGCGGCCGGCAGGTCGAAGCGCTTGAAGTCGCCCGACTGCAGGTACATGCCGCCGGGGAAGATGATCCCGTGGTCTTCCGGCAACTGCACGCAGGACACGCCGATGGCGTCGATGCGCTCGACCTTCTGCGTGCGGATGTTGAACACCAGGTAGCGGGTGTGCGACTCGCGGTAGGGCTTGATGCGCAGCAGCACCAGCATGCCCAGCTTGGCCCAGGCGAACTCGGCGTCGGCCAGCGACTGGTGCTTGTCCTCGACCGGCTCGCTGTAGATGCCCAGCCCGGTCTCGGTGTTGTTCTCGACCTTGATGGTCAGGTCGCCGCCGAGGGTCTCGACGAAGAGCGTGTCCAACACGTTGATGTGCGGGTGCTTGCCGCCGACATGGTCCTCCCGGGTGGCGGATGTCCATTCGAAGTCGTGGGTCGGCGGCAGCGCGATGTCGCGCTCGCCGCGGTTGTCGATGTAGCGGATGTCGCCGCCGGGCCCGACGCTCCAGCGGAAGACGCGGATGTCGTGCAACTGCTGGCCGATCCGGAAGGCCGCCAGCAGCTTGTCCTGCGTCACGCGCAGCTGGGTCAGCGTGGCCTGCTTGTAGTAGGCATGCAGCTCGCGGAAGTCGGCGACGAAGCGCGGGTCGTCGAGGAAGGTGCCGTTGATGGGCACCGGCTCCAATTCGTCGGCGCCGTCGTGGGGCGCGAGCCGGTACAGCGCGAACACGTCGCCGACCGAGGTCTCCTTGCGCAGGCCGATGAAGACGTTGTAGCCGAACAGCAGCACGCCGTTGATGAGCACCAGGTCGCGGGCGACGCAGTTGTTCTCGGTGCGGGCGCGGGTGCGCAGCAGCAGGCTCTGCTCCGACCGGCCGAACTCTGCCAGCCGCGCCTCGTTCAGGGCCTGGGCCTTGGCCTGCAGCGCCTCGCCCTGCGCCTGCAGGCGCTTCTTGAGGAGGTCGTAGCTGCCGCTGCCGGCCACCATGCCTTCCGTCTGCGTGGCGCCCGTCGGGTTGTCGGGGGTGGGGGGCTGCTGCTGCATCCTCGGTGCTCCGGTGCTCAGGGGCCGCGCCTCAGAGGTTGAACTGGCGGCGCAGGTCAGCCACCGACTGCTGCATCTCGGCGTTCAGGTCCGCCGGCGTCAGCTTGGCGATGATGCTGCGCAGGATGCGCTTCTCGTTGTCGTCCACCACGCCGTCGCGCTGGGCGATGGCGACGATCTTCTTCAGCTCGGCGGGGTCGAGGACGCCGTCGTCGGAGAAGCATTGGATCGAGCGGAAGGCCATTTCGAGGTAGTCGCGGGATTCGGGCATGGTTTTCTCCTGTGAGGGGTTGGTTTGTCGGTTCAGTGGTGCGCGGGCGCCCTCACCCCAACCCTCTTCCACGAGTGGGAGAGGGGGCCTTTCTGCCTCTCCTCCAGGGGCGGGGGAGGGGGCAGGGTGAGGGAGCGGTGGCAAAGCGGCAAGGCGGCGAGAAAAATCAGTTTTTCCGCAGCCCCTGCACCAGCGTCTGAAGAGCGGCCTTCTGAGCGTCGTCGCCGTCGCGCGCCACCTTGGCCAGCAACGAAGCCACCGTCAGGTTCTGCAGCTCGCCGGAGGAGCCCCCGAGCGCGCCGAGCAGGCCCTGCAGGTCGGGCACGATGTCGCGTTCGCCGGCGAGCTGGTCCTTGAAGGCCACTTGCAGCGTCTTGCTCTTGCCCACCACGCCGTCGATGCCCTTGCCGACGGCCAGCGCGCCGACGAAGCGGTCGAAGTAGTCGCCCTGGCCGCCGACGATGTCGATCTTGGCGTTGGCCAGCGCGGTGCCCAGCACCTCGGCCTGCTCGCGGGCGATGGCGGTCTGCGCGTCGATGCCCTTGAGCGTCTCGACGTGGGCCTTCTCGAGCCGCATGCGGAATTCCTCGTGGGCGCGGGTTTCCTCGCTCATCGCGCTCATGGCCTCGAATTTGTCGCGCAGGCCCTTGGCCTCGGCCTGGAACTTCGCCTCGATGTTGGCGGCGTCGGCCTGGCCCGCCTTGACCGCCGCCTCGGCGTCGGCCAGGCGCACCTGCACTTCGGCCAGGCCGAGCTTCTCCTTGCCCGACGCCTCGGCTTCGAGCTTGGCCTTCAGGCCGGCGGCTTCGGCCTGCGAGCGCAGCTCGATCACCTGGGCCTGGGACTGGCCTTCCTTGAGCGTCGCCTCGGCGCCGGCGGTGCGCACGTGCACGTCGGCCAGGCCCTGCTTCTCGACGGCGTCGGCCTGCACCATGGTCACCTTGGCGGCGGCCAGGCCGGGCGCGGCGGCGATGGCTTCCAGGCCCTCGGCCTCGCGCTTCTTGGCCTCGGCGTTCTTCTCGGCCACCTTCAGCCGCGCCTCGGCCAACGTCATCTCCTCGGAAGCCTTGTGGCGCGCGCGGCGCTCCTCGGCCTCGGCGGCTTTCACCTCAGTGATCAGTTTCTCCTCGGCCTGGCCTTCGGCCAGGATCACGGTGGACTGCTTGGTGCGGTCGGCCTCGGCCACCACGCGCAGCGCCTTGATGGCTTCCTCCTGCTCGGCCACGGTGCGCTCGACCACGATGCGCTCGCGCACCACGTCGGCGATCGCCTTCTTCTGCACCTCGACGGCCTTGTCCTTCTCGATCTTCTGCAGCGTCACTTCCTTCTCGCGGTCGACCACCTCCAGTTCGCGGGCACGGGTGACCTTCTCCTCCTCGATCGCGACGGCGCGCTTGCGGTTGTTCTCGGCCACTTCCTTCTCGCGCAGCACGTTCTCCTGTTGCACCGCGACCGACTGCTCGGCCTGCAGCCGGGCGATCTCGGACTTGGTCCTCTCCTCGGCCTGGATCTTCAGCGTCTCGGCCTCCTCGCGCGCGCGCACGCTGGCCACCTCGCGCGACTGCCGGGCCTGCGCGTCAGCGGCCTGGCGCTCCAGTTCGAGCAGGGCTTCCTGGGTCTCGACGTTCTTCTTCTTGATCTGCATCTCTTCATTGCGGCGCAGCTCGTTGGTGCGCACATGCTCGAAGGCGGTCAGCTCGGTGATCTTCTTGATGCCCTGGGCGTCGAGGATGTTGTTGGAGTCGAGCTTGCTCAGCGGCGTCTGCTCGAGGAAGTCGATGGCGGCGTCTTCCAGCACATAGCCGGACAGGTCGTTGCCGATCTGGCTGATGATCTCGTCGCGGAAGCGGTCCCGCGCCTGGTAGAGGTCGACGAAGTCCATCGCCTTGCCGACGGTCTTGAGGGCTTCCGAGAACTTGGCCGAGAACAGCTCCTCCAGCGTCTCCTGGTTCGAAGCTCGCTCGCAGCCGATGGCCTGCGCCACCTTCAGCACGTCGTCGGCCGTCTTGTTGACGCGCACGAAGAACTTCACCTTGATGTCGGCGCGGATGTTGTCGCGGCAGATCAGTCCCTCGTTGCCCGAGCGGTCGATGTCGATCGTCTTGACCGAGATCTCCATCAGCTCCGCCTTGTGGATGATCGGGTAGACCATGCGCCCGGTGAAGGTGACCTCCGGCTCGGCCCTCAGGGTGTTGACGATCAACGCGTGGCCCTGGTCGATCTTGCGATAGAACTTGGCGAACATCGCGAAGAAGCAGATGAGGAAGAAGGCCAGAATGCCTGCGGCGATGAGGATTGGCTCCATGGTGTCCCTTTGTGGCGTGGATGCGCTTGCTGCGGAAAGAAAGGAAAAGGGGGAAAGGCGAGGCGGGCGCCGCGGGTCAGCGCGGCAGCGCCCTGACGAGGTAGCGCCCGGCAGCCTCGTCGTATTCGAGGATCTGCGCCAGGTCGCCCTTGGCGAGGGTGGTCGGCCCGGGCGTCCAGACGCGGATGTGCAGGTTGGCGCCGCGCTGCGCCACCTCGGCGCGGCCGAAGCGCTCGTCCACCGTCTGGCTGAGCACGGTGCAGGTCTGGCCCACGAGGCTGGCGTTGGCCTGCGCCTGGTGGGTGACGAACAAGCCGCGCATCGGGCGGATCAACTGGGCGGTGATCGGGATGGCGGCCGCCAGGCTGAGCAGCAGCACCACCGTGCCGCCCACCCAGTGCACCGGGCCGGTGGGCTCGCTGAACAAGACCCATTGGCCGGCCAGGCAGGACAAGGTCCAGGACAGCAGCACCAGCAGGCTGCAAACGATGGAGAAAGGCACGCCGTTCAGGCCGCAGGCCATCACGTAGCCCGCCAGCGTCGACAGCTCTCCGGGGTCGCCGTCGGCCTGCAGCTCCAGTTCCAGGTCGATGTCGGAGGACTCGAAGTCCACCCAGCCGACCAGGGCGAGCAGCCAGTAAACCAGCAAGACCAGCAGCAAGGCCGAGAAAACGGCCGTGGGGTAGCTGATCGCCGCGTCGATGAAGCGGTCCATCCCTCGTCTCCCATCTCTCTTCGTGTCGAACGGCTCCGGCGCTCGGCGCCGGGCCACCTTGTCTTTTGTCCCGCGATTATCGGCGCGGGCTCCCGGGTTGCGCGAAGCGGATCAGCTCCTGGGTGACGCGCTCCTTGATGGCGAGCCGGTCGGCGGGCGGCAACCCGTAGCGCCCGGCCAGCACTTCGTAATCCTGCGCCGTCAGCGACACCGTCAGCCGGGGGCGCTTGGGCCGGCTGGCCGTGGGCAGCGCCAGCAGCCGGCGGATCTGGTCCGAGGTGGACAGGTTGTTTTCGAAGGCCGCAGCGCGCACCGCGTCCATCACCGCTTCCTCCACGTCGAACGCCACCTGCACCGCGCGCAGCGCTTCGTCCGAGCCGCTCCAGCGGGCGGGCTTGCGCTGCAGCGTCATTCGATTTCCCGCCGCGCGGGCCCGGAAGCGCCGGCGGCGGCACGGGCGCGGATGCGGTCCATCACCTGCCGGCGCCGCCGCGCCCCGTCGTCGTCGCCAATGCCGGCGGCGGCGAGTTTCTTGTCCAGCGCGCCCGGGCCGAGTTCTTCATCGAGCCGGGCCTCGGCCGCCATGCGGTCGGACAGTTCCTCGTGGCGCCGCTTGATGCGCTCCAGCGACTCGCGCGCGCCCACGCCCGCCTGGCCGATGTTCTCCGCGATCGAGCGGGTGGCGCGGTGGACGCTCTCGGTCGTCTTGGCGATGCCGATCTCGCGCTCGTGCTCGCGGATGCGCGCCTCGGCCGACTGCACCAGGGCCTTCAACTTCGCCACCTGCAACGCGCAGGCGGCGTGGGCCCGCGTCTGCGCCTGCAGCTCCTGCTCGAGCAGGTCCACCTGGGCGGCCGTTTCCTCCGCCAAGGATTCCTGCGCCTTGTCCAGCGCCTGCGCGGCCAGGCCTTCGTAGCGGTCGATCTCGGCCTGCAGCTTCTCGATCCGTCGGGCGCTCTGCATCTCGCCGGCCATCACACCGACCAGCTCACGTTTGGCTTGGGCGATGCTTTCCTTGGCATCCAGGATCTCCTGCTCGTAGGCGAGGGTGGCATTGGCGTCGACCACGCCTTCGCCGATCTCGCGGACGCTCGCGCGCAGGACGTTCATCACTTTCTTGATCACGGACATGGCGGGCTCCGGTTCGGTCGGGGAGGGATCCAGGCGGGGTTCATCGCAGGAATTCGGAGAGCGCGTCGAGCGCGTCCAGCGCGTTGTCGCTGAGCACCGCCACGTCATGGGCGATGTGCTCAACGCTTGCGTCGCGCGCCAGCGCGCCCGACAGCACGAACCGCCCGCCGACCCTGCCGAAGGACGACAGCGGCACCGAAGGGTTGAGGTCGAGCAGCGTCTCCAGCAGTTCGGCCCTGCGCTCGGGCAGCACCTCGTCGTCCGACCACAGGTAACAAAGGCACAGGATCTGAGACTCGGAACTGGTGAGGTAGATCGGCAGCTCCTGGCGGCCTTCGATGCTGACCTGCACGACCGGCACGTCGCCCGGGATCGGCCGCAGGTCGACCGGCGCGCCACCCATGGCGGCGCCGACGAGCAGGTCCAGGCCTTTCAATTGGTCGAGCAGTGTCTTCATGGCGCCTCGGGTTCGAGCCCGGTGTTTGGGCTGTGGCGCCAGAGAATAAGAGCATTGACATGTTATGTCAATGCTGGGAAAACCCCCCTGAACCAGGGCCCGAAGGTTTCCACGCTCGCCTCAGCGCGGCGACACACCGATCAACCAGAGGTGCAGGCCGCCGATGAACGCGGCGTACAGGCCCAGGCCGCCGACGACCGCGATCGCGTCGTTGAAACGGCCCGCCGGGGCGCCCGGCACGGCACGCGGCGCGCGCCGCTTGAGGGAGATGCGGTCGGCCACCGCCCAGGCCAGGAAGCTGCCGAACAGCAGCACGTCGGCGAGGTTGCCGTTGGCCAGCAAGTGGGCCAGCGCCCAGAGCTTGGTGGCGGCGAGCATCGGATGCCTGGCGGCGCTTTTGATGCGTCCGGGCAGATAGGCCGCCAGCAACAGGACGAACACCGGCAGCATCAAGAGCCAGGCGGCGTGGCGCAGACCGGCCGGCGGATGGTAGAGCGGCACCGGTGCCAGCCTGGCCTGGCCGTAGCCGTAGATGATCAGGCCCAGGCCGGCGAACGCGAGCAGGGAGTAAAGGCCTTTCCAGGGCATCTCGCCCAGCGCGGCCACCTGCCGGTCGCGCCAGGCGGGTGCGGCGATGGAGACGCTGTGGATGCCGAAGAAGACGATCAGGCCGATCAGAAGCTGTGTCATGGCGGAGGGCTCGACGGGGCGGTGTGTGAGTCTAGTGGGCCGTAACACTGAAATCGGAAGTCGCTGTCCACGCCCTACGCAGGGCACTACGGCGTTGCGAATGCTCGCGATGCCTACGGGCATCGCTGTGCTTCGCGCCTTGTATTGCCCTGCGTAGGACGCGTCCCTCGCTTCCGATTTC
>CBJNAE010000040.1:0-16992 GCA_966433995.1 uncultured Ideonella sp.
GATGGCGTTGCGGCTGTAGTCGCTGAAGGTCAGGAAGGTGCCGCCGTAGGGGATGTAGCCGCCGTGCAGCGCCACGCCGTTCATGATGGCGGCCATGCCGAACTCGCGCACGCCGTAGTTGATGTGGCGGCCGCCGTTGGGAGCGCCTTGCGCGTCGAAGCGCAGCGCCGGGGTGCTGCTGGTGTTGGTCAGGTTGGAGCCGGTCAGGTCGGCCGAGCCGCCGAGCAGCTCGGGCAGGGCCTTGGTGAAGGCTTCCAGGGCGATCTGGCTGGCCTTGCGGCTGGCCACGGTCTCGGCCTTGGTGTGGGCGGACACGGCGGCGTCGACCGCGACCTGCGCGAAGTTCTTCGGCAGCTTGACTTCCTCGACGCGGCGGATGAACTCGACCGCCAGCTCGGGGAAGGCCTTGGAATAAGCCTCGAAGTCGTCGACCCACTTCGATTCGGCGGCCAGCCCGGCGTGGCGGCAATCCCAGGCTTCGTAGGCGGCTTCGGGGATGACGAAGGGCTCGTGCGTCCAGCCCAGGGCTTCGCGGGTGAGCTTGATTTCTTCGGCGCCAAGGGCCTCGCCGTGGGCCTTGGCGGTGCCGGCGCGGTTGGGCGAGCCCTTGCCGATGGCGGTCTTGCAGACGATGAGCGTGGGCTTCTCGGAAGACAGCTTCGCCTTGGCGATGGCGGCGTCCACCGCGTCGACGTCGTGGCCGTCGACGTTGCGGACCACGTTCCAGCCGTAGGCTTCGAAGCGCTTGGGCGTGTCGTCGATGAACCAGGGCGCCACCTGGCCGTCGATGCTGATGCCGTTGTCGTCGTACAGGGCGATCAGCTTGCCCAGCCTCCAGGCGCCGGCCAGCGCGCAGGCCTCGTGGCTGATGCCCTCCATCAGGCAGCCGTCGCCGAGGAAGACGTAGGTGAAGTGGTCGACGATGGTGTGGCGGGTGCCCTGCAGCTCGCGGTTGAACTCCTGCGCCAGCAGCTTCTCGGCCAGCGCCAGGCCGACCGCGTTGGTGATGCCCTGGCCGAGCGGGCCGGTGGTGGTTTCCACGCCCGGGGTGATGCCCACTTCGGGATGGCCCGGCGTCTTGCTGTGCATCTGGCGGAAGTTGCGCAGTTCGCTCATCGGCAGGTCGTAGCCGGTGAGGTGCAGCAGCGCGTAGATGAGCATCGAGCCGTGGCCGTTGGACAGCACGAAGCGGTCGCGGTCCACCCACTTGGGGTTGGCGGGGTTGTGCTTGAGGTGGCGGCTCCACAGGGCCACGGCGATGTCGGCCATGCCCATCGGGGCGCCGGGGTGGCCGGAGTTGGCCTGCTGGACGGCGTCCATCGCCAGCGCGCGGATCGCGTTGGCCATCAGGGCCGGGGACACTGAAGAAGAGGGGGGGAGGGTCTCGGCCATGGAGGATCCGTGCAGGGTTGGGTCTGGTAGCGGGGAGAACCCGGCATTTTACGGCGGGGACGGTTACGCCGGGCTTTCAGCCAGGGCCGCGCCCGCCGCCGCGGCACCCGCCCGGATAATCCCGCCATGGATGGCTTGCACCTGACCGCCGACCTGCGCGACTGCGCGCCGGCCGTACCCGCGATGACCGACCCGCAGGCGCTGCGCGCGCTGTGCCTGGGCGTGGTCGGCCGCGCCGGGCTCCAGGCGGTGGGCGAGCTGTTCCACCGCTTCGGCCCGCCGCCGGCCGATACGCCCCAGGACCAGGCGCCGCAAGGCGGCGTGACCGGCGTGGTGCTGCTGGCCGAGTCTCACCTGGCCGTGCACACCTGGCCGGAAATCCAGGCGGTCACCCTGGACGTCTACGTGTGCAACCTCGGCGCCGACAACAGTCGCCGTGCCCACCGGGTCCTGCAGGAGCTGGTCGACGCGTTCGCGCCGCGCCGGGTGGAGCGCCACGCCTTGCAGCGGGGCAAGGCGCTCGGCAAGGAACAACAACCCGACAACGACCCGACATGACGATGAAAGCCCTCATCCTCGCCGCCGGCCGCGGCCAGCGCATGCGCCCCCTGACCGACCGCACCCCCAAGCCGCTGCTCGAAGTGCGCGGCAAGCCGCTGATCGCCTGGCACCTGGAGGCGCTGGCGCGCGCCGGTGTTTCCGAGGTGGTGGTGAACACCGCCTGGCTGGAGGAGCAGATCCCCGCCGCCCTGGGCGACGGCGGGCGCTGGAACCTCGCCATCCGCTATTCCATGGAAGGCCGCGACCACGGCGGCGCGCTCGAAACCGCAGGCGGCATCGCCAAGGCGCTGCCGTTGCTGGTGGACAGGCCGGACGATGTCTTCTGGCTGGTCTCGGGCGACATCCATGCCCCGGCCTTCGAATTCAGTTCATCGGCATTTCATCGTTTTGAACAATTGCCGCAGCGCTTGGCCCACCTGTGGCTGGTGCCCAACCCGCCTTACCACCCGGCCGGCGATTTCGGGCTGTCGGAAGACGGCCTGGGCCTGGCCGACGAAGCCGGTCCCGACGGCCAGCGCCACACCTACGCCAACATTGCCTTGTGCCGGGCCGAACTCTGCGCCGCCGTGCCGGTGGGCACGGTCGCGCCGCTCGGCCCCTTGTTGTTCGCCGGCATGCGCCAGCGGCGCATCAGCGCGGAGCTGTACGCCGGCCCTTGGGAGAACGTGGGCACGCCCGAGCAGCTTGCGGCTTTGAACCTGCGGGGCACCGGCGCAACCTGACGGATCCTCCAGGTCGTCCCTCGCCCGGCGCGATCCCCCAACACGGCGCGAGCCGCCGCATCTATAGTGCCTTCATGAGCCTTTCCGCCTTCTCCCGCCGTCGCGCCGCGCTCGCGCAGCAGATGCAAGCCACCGGCGGCGGTGTCGCGTTGATCCCCACGGCGGCCGAGCGGTTGCGCAATGGCGATGTCGACCACCCCTACCGTTTCGACAGCCATTTCCACTACCTCACCGGCTTCGCCGAACCGGGCAGTTGCCTGGTGCTGCGGGCCGATGGGCGCAGCACGCTTTTCTGTCCGCCCAAGGATCTGGAACGCGAACTCTGGGACGGCTACCGCCTCGGGCCGGCTGCCGCGGTGCAGGCGCTGGGCGTGGACGAGGCGTTCTCGTCCGAAGAACTCGACGCCTTGGTGCCCGGGCTCCTGGCCGATCAGCCCGCGGTGTGGCTGCCCTGGGACACGCCCGGCGACGTGCACGCCCGGCTCGACGGCTGGCTGGCGGGGTTGCGCGCCAAAGAGCGTTCCGGCGTGCTGGGCCCCGCGGTGCAGCGCGACCTGTCCCCGCTGCTCGCCGAGATGCGTCTCTTCAAGGACGACGGCGAATTGCAGGTCATGCGCCGCGCCGCCGCCATCACTGCGGCGGCCCACGCGCGCGCGATGCGCTATTGCGCCGGGCGTTTCCGCGACGGTGCGCAGGACGTCCGCGAGTACGAGATCGAGGCCGAGCTGCTGCATGAATTCCGCCGCCGGGGCGCCAGCGGGCCGGCTTACCCTTCGATCGTCGCCGCCGGCGCCAACAGCTGCGTGCTGCATTACGCGGCGGGCGACGCGCCCTTGCGCGCCGGCGAGCTTTGCCTGATCGACGCGGGCTGCGAGGTGGAGGGCTACGCCAGCGACGTCACTCGCACCTTCCCCGCGGACGGGCGTTTCACCCCCGGACAGCGCGAGCTGTACGACCTGGTGCACGCCGCACAGGCCGCAGCGGTCGAGGCCACCCGGCCCGGCGCGCGGCACAAGGACGCGCACCACGCCGCGGTGCGCGTGCTGTCCCAGGGCATGCTCGACCTCGGCCTGCTGGACGGCGGCAAGCTCGGCGGCCTGGACGACGTGATCGCCTCCGGTGCCTACCGCCAGTTCTACATGCACGGCACCGGCCACTGGCTGGGCCGCGACGTGCACGACGTGGGCGACTATGTGCAGCGCGGCGAGCCCTTCGCACCGCCCAGCCCCGATGGCAAGGAAGTGGCGCCGCCGTCGCGCCTTCTGCAACCCGGCATGGTGTTGACGATCGAGCCCGGCATCTACGTGCGCCCCGCGCCGGATGTGCCCGAGCGCTACTGGCACATCGGCATCCGCATCGAGGACGACGCGGTGGTCACGCCCGAGGGCTGCGAGCTGATCTCGCGGGGCGTGCCGGTGGAGGCTTCGGAGATCGAGGCGCTGATGCGGGGCTGACGCCCGGGGCCTTGGCCCTCCCCGGCTGGGCCGCGGGGGCGGCCGGTTTCCGTCAGTCGCCGTGCTTGCCCTTGCCGTGGCCCCTGCCATGGCCTTTGTCATGGCCATGGCCGTTCCCGTGGCCTTTTCTCCCGTGCTCGTGCTCGTAGCGTTCCTGCACCCAGCTCTCCCGCACGAAGTACACGGGCACGCCGCAAGCGCCGTAGCGGTGGCAGTGTTTCGACCACTTCTTCCGGTGGCCCGGCGGCACGTAGAGGTAGGCCGGCGCGACCACCACCGGTTGGGGCGCGATGATGACCGGCTGGGCCAGCACCACCGGCGGCGGCCCGGCAGTGCCGATGTCGATGCGGCCGTAGACGCCGGGCTTGACCACGGACACCGACACGCCGACGTGGGTCTGGGCCTGGGCGGATGCCGCCGCGAGGGCCGCCGCGGCGATGACGAGAGTGCGTTTCATGAGGGACTCCTGAAGAGGTTCGGTGTTCACCGGGCGGAGTATGCGGGACTCATCGCAACCCCGTCCCCACCCGGTGCCCGTGGAAGAACGCCTCTTCCAGCACTGAATAAGCCGACAGGTCGCCGTGCGCGAAACGCACCCGGCCCGCCTTCGCGTCGGCCAGCGCCGACAACGCATCCAGGCCGCGCAGGCCGGGCACCGGGACGGACATCGCGTGCCCGTAGCGCATCAGGTCCACCTTCAGGGTCTTGGCCGGCAGGTCGGGGTGGGGCAGGGCCAACTCGTCGACCACCTGCCGCGCCCAGTGCCGCCAACTGCCGGCCAACAACGACTGGCGTTGGCTGGCCAGCGCCGCCGCGTCGCCGGTGCCCAGGGGCCAGTAAGCCGTCAGCACCGTCGGGCCGGCATGGGGCCGGGTGGACTGGTGCATCGCGTCCACGTAGCCGAGCACCGGGCGGCCGTAGACGACGCTGTCCCAGGAAGGGGGGGCGCCCGGGCGGTCTTGCAAAGCCTGGCCGAGCTGCAGGTTGGCCACCAGCCAGGGGGCGTGGCGCATCGCGGCGGTGGCGGCACGCAGGGCGGCCGGCGGCGTGCCGCGCAGCAGTCGTTGCGCGATGAAAAGCGGTACCGCCAGCACCACGTGCGCGGCGGTCCAGCGTTCCAGCCGCCGCGCGCCGTCGTCCCAGGCCGTCACCGCGACCTCGTGCCGTCCTTCCTCCACCTGCAGGGCGACGCGCGCGGTGTGCAGCCGCCGGCCTGAGTGCGAACCTGACGACAGCGGCGCGGCCAGCCGTTCGGCCAGCCAGGCGTTGCCCTGCGGCCAGGTGAGCACGCCGGCGGATTCGTCGGGAGGCGGCGGCCCGCCCAGGCCGCTGTCGTGGGGCGCACGGAAGCCGTGCCGGCTGGCGAAGTAGTGCAGGCCGGCCCAGGCCGACACGTGCCGGATGCCGGCGCCGTAGTCGTCGCGGCAGCAGTAGTCGAGGTACCAGCGCAGGGCGGGCGCGTCCAGGCCGTGGCCGTCCAGCCAGGCGGCGAAGGTGACGGCGTCCAGCGCGCGCGATTCGGCGGTGAAGCGCGAACGGGCGGTCGGGATCGCGAAGGCGCCGCGCGGCAAGGCCTGCACCAGGCCCGCGAAGCGCCGGTATTGCGCCAGGGTGGGCGCCTGTTGCGGGCCGGGCAGGCTTTCGATGGGAGGCAGCAGGCCGTCGACCCAGTGGCCCGCGAGTCCGGGCTGGCCGTGTTCGATCCCTTCGCCGTGCAGCGGCATGAACAGCCGCTCCTGCGGGCTGTGGCAGAGGTGGCGCTCGTCGTAGACCCAGCGGCCATGGCGCTGTTCGCACAGGCCCAGCTCGGCCAGCCATTCGACGAGGTCGGGGTTGAAGTCGGCGTCCGGCACCGGCAGGTAGTGGGCGCCCAGCGGGCAGGCCATGCCGCCCATGGCGTGGCCGCGGCTGTTGCCGCCGGGCGTGTCTTCCAAGTCGAGCACATGCGTGTCGTCGACACCGCCGCGTATCAACGCGCGCGCGCAGGCCAGGCCGGCGATGCCGGCGCCGACGATGAGCACCGAGGCGCGCCGCGCCACCGCGGGCGCCGGCAGATTGCCGGACTTGGACGCGCCCAGGCTGTCGCGCAGGCGGTGGCCGCGACCGGCGTCGGCGCCGACCCAGCCGCCGTCGTAGCGGTGGGTGGATCCGGGCTTGCAGCCTGACAGCGACGCGCCGCCGCCCAGGGCCAGGCCGAGCCATTCGCGGCGGTTCAAGGCGCGCCTCCCGCGGCTGCTTCCCTCATGACGCGGGCTCGTGGGGTGCGGCCCCCTCACTCCGGCCCTCTCCCCCGGTGCGGGGGAGAAGGAGTTGAGCCCCCTCTCCCGCTTGCGGGAGAGGGTTGGGGTGAGGGTTCTGCGAGCCGCTCACTGCCCCACCTTTCCCCATTCCGCCTCGAAGGTCTGCACCAGCACCTGGTTGGACAAGCGGTTCGGCGGCATCTCGACGCGCGCCATGTCGGGCGGGAAGTTGAACAGCGCGGGCAGGCCGTCCAGGCTCAGGAATTTCAGGCCCGCGGGCAGGGCATTGGGCGCGCGGTAGGGCCGGCGGCCGGCGAGGATGAAGCCCCACTCGCCGAAACTCGGCACGTGGGCGTGGTAGGGCGCCGTCGCCAGGCCCACCGCCTCGATCGTGGCCGCCACCGTCCAGAAGCTCTTGCGCGCGATCAGCGGCGAGGTGGTCTGCACCACGGCGTAGCCGCCGGCCGACAGGTGCTGGTCCAGCAATTGGTAGAAGCTGGTGGTGTAGAGCTTGCCGATCGAGAAGTTGCTCGGGTCGGGGAAGTCGACCACGATCACGTCGAAGCTTTCGCCGCGGTGGTTCTCCAGCCAGGCGAAGGCGTCCTG
Organism: uncultured Ideonella sp.; assembly: GCA_966433995.1. Classification (GTDB taxonomy): domain Bacteria; phylum Pseudomonadota; class Gammaproteobacteria; order Burkholderiales; family Burkholderiaceae_C; genus JANPCX01. The sequence goes on from CBJNAE010000040.1 coordinate 6,976, forward strand.
GTTGACGATGCGCAGCTTGGGCGAATGCAGCGCGTCGGCGTTGAGCTGCCGCAGCAGCGGGTGCTGCGAGAAGAGGCGGGTGATGTGGGGGTCGAGTTCCACCAGCGTCACCTGTTCCACGCCCGGGTGCTTGAGCACCTCGCGCACCGCCATGCCGTCGCCGCCGCCGAGCACCAGCACGCGCCTGGGCGCGCCGTGCGCGGCCATGGCCGGGTGCACCAGGGCCTCGTGGTAGCGGTATTCGTCGCGCGAGTGGAACTGCAGGTTGCCGTTGAGGAAGAGCCGCACGCCTGCGCGGCCCGAGGTGACGACGACGCGCTGGTAGTCGCTGCTTTCCGACAGGATGATCTTGTCGGCGTAGAAGCGGTCCTCCGCCCAGCTGTTGATGCGTCCGGCGCCGGCGAACGCGCCGGCCAGCAGCGCCGCGCACAGGGCGCAGGCCAGCGCGTGGGCGGCCGCGCCGCGCAGCTCTGCGCGGAACAGCCACAGCGCCCAGGCCGCCACCGCCACATTCAGCAGGCCGAACATCACGCCGGTGCGGATCAGGCCGAGCTGGGGCATCAGCAGCAGCGGGAAGGCCACCGACACCGCCAGGGCGCCGAGATAGTCGAAGGTGAGCACCTGCGACACCAGGTCCTTGAGCGCGTAGCGCGACTGGAAATGCCGCTTCAGGATGCGCATCACCAGCGGGATCTCCAGCCCGACCAGCGTGCCGATCAGCAGCACCATGCCGTACAGCACCAACCGGAAGCCCTGCGGCGCCGCGCTGTGCAGGGCGAACAGCAGCGCCGGCATCAAGCCGCCGGCCACGCCCACCAGCAGCTCGATGCGCAGGAAATGAGCCACCAGCTGCCGTTCGAAGAAGCGCGACAGGTAGGAGCCCACGCCCATCGCGAACAGGTAGGCGCCGATGATGGTCGAGAACTGCAGGATGGAGTCGCCCAGCAGCATGCTGGCTAGCGCGCCGGCGGCCAGCTCGTAGAGCAAGCCGCAGCCGGCGACGACGAAGACCGAGGCGAGCAGCGCGACTTCGGTGGGGCGGATCACCGTGCCGGCCTGCGCGGCGTTGGGTTCGGGCGCGCTCATCGCGGGATCGGCCACCGCCGGCCCGCTGCCGTCAGCATGGCGACACCGCCACCGTCACCGTCACCCAGCAGCCCATGGGGGTGTGAAGCCGGTCCTGCCGGAAAAGGCGGCCGGGTTCGGGCAGCCCACGCGGCCCGGTCGGTGTTCGCTGCGGGCCATCAGCCATGCACCGCCGCCGAGACGATCAGCCCGATCGCGATGCACATCGAGCCGACGACGATGGCCAGTGCGATGTTCTTCTCCTCGATGATCTCTTTCCACAAGTCGTAGGGCGTGAGCTTGTCGACGATGATGAAGCACACCCAGAACACGAGCACGCCGATCAGCGCGAACAGCATCGAGCCGAAAAAGATGCTGGGTCTGAGCCATTCGATTCCCATCATGTCGCTTCTCCTTGGGGTTGTCGGTCTTGGATTGGATGTTGAAGGCGGAGCCTCACTTGTGCCCACCGCCCGAGCTGTAGCCGCCGAAGGAGCCGCCGCTGCTGCGGTAGCTGTGGGCGCTGCTGCGGCAGCTGCGGTATTCGCTGGAGGACTCGCCATAGGTGGCGCGCACCTGGTCGCAGTCGTCGCCGTCGCAGCGGAAGAGGAGGATCAGCACGACGATGACGATGCCCCAGATGATCACCTGACGCAGCGCACCCGAGCCGCCCAGCGACGTGGGAAGCGCGTCGCGCTGCAGGCCGGCGCGCTTCTCGGGCGCCAGCTTGAAGGCCTGCATCACCTGGTCGGCGGTCAGCGTGCCGCCGGCCGACCAGGTGACTTCGTCGCCGGTCTGCTCGCGGTTCAGGCGCCGGCCGCCGGCCGCGCCGGTGCCGGCGTAATCGCTGTTGGCGGTGCGCTCGCCGCGCTTGAGCCGCCAATAGAACTCGCCCAGCACGTAGGTGGTTTCGCCGGTGTAGTCGTAAAGCTTCTTGTAGACCGCGCCGCCGAGCTTGACGCCGTCGCCCGCCCGCTCGGGCACGCCGGTGATCGGCGTGGCCCAGCTCCAGCCGTCCTGCGCGTCGACGAGGAAGGAGAAGCCGACCTCGCGGTGGTAGAGCAGGTATTCGCGCCAGAAGGATTGTTCCTCGCCGTCGCCGCCTTCCACCTCGCAGCGTTCGGCGTAGCCCACAACCTGCCACGGCAGCGCCTTGTCGCCCGGGCCGGTGCCCAACCGCAGCAGGCCGGTGCTGCCCAGCGGGATCAGCGGCTCGCTGCCGTTCTCTTGCCGATAGTGGGCCAGGTCGGCGCCCACGCCCTGAGACACATCGACGACCGCCTTGCACTGGTGGCAGACGATGGACTGGGTGGTCGACAGCTTGGGCTCCAGCGCCGCGCCGCAACCGGGGCATTCGATGCCCCGCGCTTTCAACTTCTTTTCGGCGGCGGCGCCCGCCAAGCCGCGCATCGCCAGATCGTCCAGCGACACTGAGCGGCCGACGGAAAAAGCCGGCGGTGCGCCGGCTCGGCGGTATTCCAGCGTGCCGACTTCGCCGGCGGTGTTGCGCAGGTCGGCCACGACGAAGCCGCCGCGGGTGTCGGGCTCGAACGGCAGCTCGCCCTGGGCGGCGGCTAGTCGCGCAGCCACCACAGAAGCCACCGACCAGCGCTGGCCGCCGATCGTCCCCTGCTGGCCCGGGCGCAGCGACTCGGCCGGCGGCGCCTCGCCGGCGCCCAGCGGCGCGTCGAAGGCCATCACATAGCGGCCGTTATCCTCGGCCAGCCAGCCGGAGCGGCCGCTGTCGAACAGCGCGTGCCATTCGTTCCAGGTGCCGTCCTTGTATTGGTACTGCAGCCGGCCGACCAGGCTGAACGCCGCGCCCTGGTGGCGGCCGCCTGCACCCAGCTGCAGCGGGGAATGGTCGTCGAAGAGTTCGGCGCTCTCGCCGGTCTTGCGCAGGCTGTCGCCGTCGCGCACCAGGTTGCTGCGGCAGAAGCCGCAGACCGCGAAGGCCGACGCGGCCGAGCGGAAATCGACCGGCGCGCCGCAGTTGGGGCAGGCGGCGCGGTAGGCGCGTTGCGGTGGGGGGGTGGGTTCGTTCGCCAAGGTTCAGCGCGGGAGTCGTCGGCCGTTCTGGGAGGCCACGCGGGCGGTCCGCGCCTTGCCGTTGTTCACGGTGCGCGAGGGCCGCGTCGCAGGGTCGTGGCGGGGGAGGGCGGCTGGACGGCCGACCGCCTCAAACCAGCTTCTTGAGCAGCTCAGCCTTCTTCGCGTCGAACTCTTCCGCGGTGAGGATGCCCTTGGCCTTGAGGTCGGCCAGTTTCTCCAGCGTGGCCATCACTTCCTCGGGCCGCACGCCGACGACCGGTGCCGCAGCCGGCGCCGCCGCGCCCGCGCCCTGCAGGCCTTGCGCCAGCTGGTTGGCCATCACCTGGCCCAGGGCCACGCCGGCGCCCAGGCCCATCGCGTCGCCGGCCACGCCGCCGCCGGCCGCGCCTTCGGCCAGCTTGGGCATCGATTGCGCGGTCTGGTACTGCATGAACTTGCCCATGTCGTTGCCGACCATGCCCATGCCGATCTTCTGGTCGAGGATCTTCTGCAGCTCCTCGGGCAGGGAGAGGTTCTGCACCGTGACGCCCTCCAGCAGCAGGCCGATCTTCTCGAACGACGGCGCGGTCGCGTTGCGCAACTGCTGCGCGAACGCCACCTGGTTGGCCGCCAGGTCGAGGAAGGCGACGCCGCTGCCGGCGACGGCGTCGGAAATGTGCTGCAGCATCAGCGCGCGCAGCTGGCCGTCCAGGTCTTCGACGGTGTAGCGCTCGCGCGTGCCGGAGATCTCGGAGAAGAACTTCTTCGGGTCGGCCACGCGGTAGCTGAAATTGCCGAAGGCGCGCAGGCGCACCGCGCCGAAATCCTTGTCGCGGATGGTGACAGGCTGGGTGGTGCCCCAGCGCTGGTCGATCTGCTGGCGGGTGCTGAAGAACACCACGTCGCTCTTGAACGGGCTCTGGAAGAGCTTGTCCCAGTTCTGCAGGTAGGTCAGCACCGGCAGCGTGCTGGTGGTGAGGGTGTAGCGGCCGGGGCCGAAGACGTCGGCCACTTTGCCTTCGTTGATGAACAGCGCCATCTGGCTCTCGCGCACCGTCAGCGAGCCGCCGTACTGGATCTCGTTGCCCGCCATCGGGTAGCGCCATGCCAGGGTGCCGTCGCCGTCCTCCTGCCATTCGAGGATGTCGATGAACTGTTTCTTGATGAAATCCATCAGCGCCATGGTGGGTCTCCTCTCCTGTGGCCCGCGAATTGATTGGTGAAGTGCAAGGAAGCGTATCCGGTGCGGGGCAGCGAATAATAGGACAACCCACCCGCCGCGGCGGTGCCGCGCGCCACGCGGAGGTGACCGAATCCACGGCCGGCGCGGCTCGCCGCGCGTCTGCAAACTCCGGGAGTTCCGCCCACCATGACCCTTTCCCATCCCTTGAACCTGGCCGTCGTCGGCGCCGGCCCCGTGGGCCTCGCGCTGGCGCTGGCCGCCGCGCGCCAGTTGCCCCATGCCCGGGTGACGGTGTTCGACGCCCGGCCCGCCGACAAGGACGTCTCGGCCGACCCGCGCACCCTGGCGTTGTCCTGGGGCAGCGTGCAGCTGCTGCAGCGCCTGGGCGCCTGGCGCGAGGGCGCGGCGCAGCCGATCGCCGCGGTGCATGTGTCCCAGCAGCAGCCGACCTTCATCGGGCCGCTCGCGCAGTGGCTGGGCGAGCCGGAAGTCCACCTGCGCGCCGCCGACGAAGGCGTGCCGATGCTGGGCGCGGTGCTGAGCTACGGTGCCATCACCGCGCCGCTGCAGCAGGCCTGGGAGTCCGCCTGCGCCGCCGAGCCCGGCCGTCTGGTGAGCCGGTTTTCGACGCCGGTGTCGGCCCTGAAGAACCTGGACGGCGCGGTGGAACTGGACGCCGGCATCGCCGAGTCCTTCGACCTGGCCGTGGTGGCCGAGGGCGGTGTCTTCGCCGGCCAGGTGCGCAAGGGCGTGACGCACGACTACCGGCAGAACGCCTGGGTGGGCACGGTGCGTCTGGCGCAGCCGCACGGCGGCGTGGCCTACGAGCGCTTCACGCGCCACGGCCCGGCGGCGTTGCTGCCGCTGCGACCCGACGAAGGCGGCGGCGCCAGGGCCGCGCTGGTGTGGTGCGTGCCCGGCGACGACGACCCGGTGGCGGCGCTCGACGACGCCCAGCGCCTGGCGGTCCTGAACACCGTCTTCCACCCGCGGGTGGGCGGGCTTGCCGGCTTGTCGCCGCTCAAGTCGTTCGCCCTCGGCTTGAACGCCGAGCGCACCCTCACCGACGGCCGCACGGTGCGCATCGGCAACGCGGCGCAGACCATGCACCCGGTCGCCGGCCAGGGCCTGAACCTCGGCCTGCGCGACGCCTTCGAGCTGGTGCACGCCTTGCGCCGCAGCGCCGACGTGCCCGCGGTGCTGCGCCGCCTTGAATGGCAGCGCGGCCCCGACCGCTGGGCCTTGATCGCCGCCACCGACTTCCTCGCCCGCAGTTTCACCTGGGCGCTGCCCGGGGCGGGCGCCGCGCGCGGCCTGGGCCTGGCGGCGCTGCAGGCGCTGCGGCCGGTCAAGTCGGCGCTGGCGCGGCAGATGATGTTCGGCTCGCGGTCCTGAGGCGGCCTATGGGGTCTTGAGCAGCGCCAACACCAGCGCCATCGGGAAGTAGAAGAACAGGCCGCCGAGCACGCCCGCGCCGAGCAGCAAGGCCGCCAGGCCGCCGGCCGCGTGCTTGGCCGCCTGCAGCCGGGCGGCCCGGCCCTGCACCTGTCGGGTCTTGGCCAGCACCGGGTAACCCGGGGGTGGATAGGTTCCGGTGCGCCGGATTCGCCAGGCCATCGCACCCAGCCATGCGGCGACGGCCAGGCAGGCCAGGATGACGCCGGCCACCAGGACGGCGGCGGCAAGCGCCATGCGTTGCGCCTGTTCGTCGGGTGATGCGGCGGCGTCGTTCAGCCAGGCGGCCAACCGGGGCTGCCCGGCCAGCGCCAGCCAGGCGGAGACCGCCAGCAGCGTGGCCACCGCCGCGAAGGCGCCGCGGACGGCGCCGGGGCGCGGATGGACGAAGGCGGGCGGCGGCGGGGCTTCGCCTTCGGCATGCCCAGGGGCGGGTGTTTCGTTTTCCGGGACGGTTTCCATGGCTGCTTCGCGGTTCGTCGGGCCGGGATTTTCATCCCTCGCGCGGTTTTTATGGCGCTCGCCGTTGTTCCCCTGCAGGTGCCGGCGTCAAGGATTCTTCAAAGACTGGCTCCGGGTGCGCCAGAGCGGGACGATGGCGGCCTGGCGGCGTTCCATCAGCGCCACCTCTTCTTGCACCTGGTCGCCCAACCGAAGCCGGCCGCGCACTTCGAAATAGTCGCTCTTGACGCCCGCGCGGTCGCCGAAGTCCGTGTTCGGCGGGAGCAATGCCTTCGCTTCGTCGACATCTTTGAACGGGTTGCTCACCCGCCGCTGCACCAGGCGGTCCGCGCTGCCCAGGTCCAGGCCGGGCACCACCGCGGCGATCACTTCGCGCGGCGCGGTGTTGAGGTTGACCGCCGTCGGCTTGGGCAGCACTGTCACATAGGGTTGCATGCGCTGGATCGAGGCTTCGTCGACACCCAGCCAGCGCAGCTGGGCCAGGGTCTGCGGGGCCAGCGGCGCGTTGTCGGCGGCGGTGGCGCCCGCGGGGTTCCAGGCGGCGCGCAGGCCGGTGGCGATGGTGCTAGCCAGCTCGGCCGGCAGTTCGATCAGCTCGAAGAGCTTCTCCAGGGTTTTCAGCTCCTGCGCCTGGATGGAGGCGTTGTCGGCGGCGTTCGTCGAAACCAGCCGCCTGAGGTTGTAGCGCGACTGCGCGTCCTCGATGCTGCCGGACAGGAAGGCTTCCAGGTCGCCGTCGCCGGTGTTGTCCTTGTCGGCGGCGAGGAAGGTCGACAGCCGCGCCTCGGCCAGGGGAGTCGCCCAGGGTTCGCCGAGGTGGTCGGCACCGCCGTTGCGGGCGTCTTCGCGCAGGATGATGCGCGACCAGTCGAGCGCGCCGTTCAGGATCCACGTCGACTGCGCCCTCGCTCGCTCGGCGGTTTCGATCGCCACCGAGGTGGATTGCTGCCACACCATGCCCGCCGCCAGCGTGGCCACCAGGGTGAGGATGATCATCGCCATCAGCAGCGCGGCGCCGCGTTGCCGTCGGGTTGGTCGGCGTTCCTTCACCGTCATTGCTGTTGCGGCCCCAAGACGATGTCGCGGGTGAGGGTGCCTTCGCGGCCGCTGCCCGGCGCGAAGGTGAGCACCAGCCGCACGCCGGTGGGCAGCAGCTGCCTTTGCTGCCCCACGTTGGTGGGCGGCGCCACGTCGGCGCTGGACTGCGCATTGGCCCAGCCGTTGCCCTGGTAGAAATAAAGCTGCCACTGCGACACGCCGCCGAGCACCTGCAGCTGGCCCGGCTCGACGCCCTGGAACTGGTGGCTGCGCAGCCAGTGGTCCTGCAGCTCGCTGCCGCGGGTGACCACCGGGCTGGCCCAGCGCATCCAGCGCTGGCCTGTGCCGCCCTCCTGCGGGCGCAGCGACCACACCACCAACTGCATGCCGGCGTCGGTTCGCCGCGTCAGCCGCAGCGAGCTGCCGTCGAAGGCCAGGGCCGAGGGCACGACGCCGGTGTCCTGAACCGCGCCGAGGTCCACGTCCCATTGGGCGAGCACGGTGCCGAGTTGCAGCGTCTGGCCGAGCGTGCGCTGCGTGGCGTCGCGGGCGCGCACCATGCCGTCCACGCCTTGCCAGGCCATGCCGGCGACGGTGGCCATCACCAGCAGCGCGACCAGCACCTCCACCAGCGTGAAGCCGGCCTGGCGGCGGTTCCGTTTCGCGCGCGCCGCCATCGTCAGAACCTCGGCACCACGGTGCTCAGCGTGAGCAGCGGTGCGCCGGTGTCGTCTAGCACCTGGGCGTCCACGCGCCGGAAATTGGGGTTGGGCGTGGCCCGCACCAGGCGCTTGCCGCGCAAGGTCTGGCCGAGCTGCTCGCAGGCGAAGTCGGCGTCGCCGACGCCGGGGAATTCCCGCGACAGCTTGATCGCCGCGAGTTCGTTCTCGGCGCACCACTGCGCCACGCTCACCTGGCCGGCGCGTTGCGCGTTCTGCGTGAGCGAACCGGCGGCCTTGATGCCGGCGCCCAGGGTCACGGCGACGATGGCCAGCGCCACCAGCACTTCGATCAAGGTGAAACCCCGCGGCTCGGCGGTGCGGCGGCAGGGCGCCTTCATGGCGGGCAGGTTCTTCATCGCATCAAGGTTGCCGTACGCCACCTGGGGATTCTTCGTCGGCGACGGCGAAAGGCGCCAGGCCGTCGGTGGCCAGCAGCAGACGCCGCTGGCCCAGGCGCAGGACGATGCGTTGCGCGCCGATCAAAGGTTCGGGCCCGAGGCTGACACTGCGGGCGCCGACCACTTCGGCGCTCGTGCCCTCGGCCAGCCAGCGGGTCGGCATCTGCACCGTGTTCGGTAGGCCGACGAAGCGGAAATCATTGGCGGGGGCGCTGGGATCGTTCATCCCCGGTGCCGCGTCGGTGGCGACCTTGCCGGGCAGCCAATGCACCGCCAGGCCGGTGCCCCGGGCCACGGAGCGCGCCATTTCGAGCAGCGACACCAGCCGCACCGCCTCGCGGTCCAGCTGCGAGGCCTCGGGGTCGCGCAACGCGAAGCTGGCCACGCCCGAGGCGATGGCGATCAGCGCCACGACCAGCAGCAGCTCGATCAAGGTGAAGCCGCGGCAACCTGCGCCGAAGCGCTCGCGCCGCGCGGCGCCGGCGGGAGGTGGCGGCGATGCTGGCGTCATGACCGGAGGAAGCCGGGCTGCTTCCTTCTTTATTGCCAGGACCCGATCTCGGCGTCCTTGCCTTCGCCGCCCACGGCGCCGTCCGCGCCCAGGCTGTAGACGTCGATCTCGCCCTTCACGCCCGGGTTGGCGAACTGGTAGGGGCGGCCCCAGGGATCGTTGGGCAGCTTCTCCAGGTAAGGCCGCCAGTTGGGCGAAGCGCCGGCCGCGGGCTTGGTGACCAGGGCCTGCAGCCCTTGCTCGCTCGTGGGGTAGCGCTGGTTGTCGAGCTTGTAGAGCTTGAGCGCCTGCATCAGGTTGTTGACGTCGGTGCGGGCGGCGGTGACGCGGGCGTCGTCGGCCCGGTCCAGCACGTTCGGGACGATCAGGGCGGCCAGCACGCCGATGATGACCAGGACCACCATCAATTCGATCAGCGTGAAGCCGCGCGCGGCGCGGGTCGGGGTGAGGACTTGGAGGGACGATGCGCGGAATCTGGGCATGGTGCGATGGAAGAGGAAGGGTGGGATCGAAGGTTCCGCCGCGGTCGCCGAGGGGTGCCTGGAGAAACCGCTGGATCATAATCAAAGCACCATGCTCTCACGTGCCGCCGCATTCATCATCTGGGCCCTGGTGGCCGCTGCTTCCGTGTTCTGGCTGCTGCGCTTGAATGCCGGCAGCCCGTCGGCGCCCAAGGCGACGCTGGCCAATCCCCAGGCCTTGAACACGCGCGCCGAGTTGTCGCGGGTGCTGGGCAGCACGCCGGTCGCGGTCGCGCCGGCCGCGGCTTCGCCGGAACTGAGCAGCCGCTTCGTGCTGTCAGGGGTCATGGCACCGCACGGCGCTTCGCCCGGCGCCGCACCGGCCAAGCCAGGCTCCGCCGGGCTGGCGTTGATCTCGGTCGACGGCAAGCCGCCGAAGCCTTTCGCGCTGGGTTCGATCGTCGACGGCCAGTGGCTGTTGCTGGCGGTGAGCCTGCGTTCGGCGTCCATCGGCCCGGCCGGCGGCCCGCCGGTGCTGACCCTGGAACTGCCGGCTCTGCCGCCGCCCGCCACCGGCACCCCGGCGGCGCCGCCCGTGGACGGCATCGTGCCGGTGCGGGCCATGCCGCCGGTGCCCCCGCCCGCGCCAGCGGGCGGCATCCCCGCCCCGCCGGGCGCCACCCTGCCCGGC
>CBJNAE010000041.1:0-16968 GCA_966433995.1 uncultured Ideonella sp.
CGGAGGCGCCGCGGGGCCCTTCGACAAGCTCAGGGTGAACGGGCGGACGGGGCGCCGCGGCCTCTTTCCACCGTTCAGGCTGAGCCTGTCGAAGCCTTGTGCGTGAGGCCGCGATCCGAGAATCGGAGGCGCCGCGGGGCCCTTCGACCAGCTCAGGGTGAACGGGCGGACGAGGCGCCGCGGCCTCTTTCCACCGTTCGGGCTGAGCCTGTCGAAGCCGGCGCATGCCTCTCCCGCCTGTTCAGGCTGAGCTTGTCGAAGCCCCTCTTTCACCCAGTCAAAGTCTTGATGAACAAGAATGCGATTCACGGCGGTGACGCGCTTCACAGGCAAGTGAAGTTGAAGGTGAATCCCAGGCGCAGCTTCTTCATGATCTCAAGCGCAGGCTCGCCCAGTTCGAGGAAAGGGAACGCACTTTCGGAAAGGCAGCCCAGGCAAAGATCGGCGCTGGTGGAAGCCTCGATCAGCTCCTCGAAATACGCCTGGTGCGGCGCGACGGCGGCCCACAGCCACAGGACGTGCTCTTCCAGCGAGGCCCGTTCGCCGAGCGGGGACGCCAGCAGCCAGAGGTCTTGCTCATGCGTGCGGCCCTGCCCGCCCAGGCGTGGCTCCCCACGCCGGTGGACGCGCGTGGGGGCCAGGCCCGTCTTCTCGGTGATCTCCGAATGGCGGGCACCGACGCCGAGGATCCTCAAGCTCGCGTCGTAACGGAACGGCGTGGTGCTGCGGGTGAACATCGCCCTGGCGGACAACTTCGGCTGGCGGCGGCGCGCCCGCGACAAGCGTCTGCGGACGGAACTCTGGATCTTGGGCATCGGCGTTATTTCACAAAGACCGCAGGAACGCCAACACCGCGGCCCGGTCGGCCGGCGACAGCCGGATGAAGCGCTGCTTGGACCGCTCCGCTTCGCCGCCGTGCCACAGCACCGCCTCGGTGAGGTTGCGGGCGCGGCCGTCGTGCAGGTAGCCGGCCTTGCCCGCGTTGCCCATCACGCGGTCGGTGTAGCCCAGGCCCCACAGTGGCGCGGTGCGCCACAGGCGGCCGCTGGCCTGGCCTTCGGCGTAGTTGTCGGCCAGCCCGTCGCCCATGTCGTGCAGCAGCAGGTCGGTGTAGGGCTTGATCACCTGGTTGCGCAGCTCGGCCAGCGGGTGGCCGGCGCCGGTCTTCATCTCGGCGGTGTGGCAGGTGGTGCAGCGCAGGTTCTGGAAGACCTTGGCGCCGGCGGCCACCAGGGCCGGATCGACGTCCAGGTCGGCCAACGGCGCCACGCCCTTGGGGAAGCCGCTGGCCAGGCTGCGCTGCGCCGGCACGGCCAGCAGCGCGAGGTAGCGGGCGATCGATTGCAGTTCGGCTTCGGACAAGCCGCGCTCGGCCTTGCCGGCGGCGCAGGCGGCGGGGCCGGCCACGCAATCGCGGCTGGGGTAGGCGGGCGAGGTGACCGACATGTCGTTCAACAGCGCCGACGCCGCCTGGTGCCGCAGGCTGGCTTTGGACGCCTTCCAGCCGAAGCGGCCCAGGCGCACCGCGCCGGTCTCGGGGTCGAAGACGTAGTTGGGCACGCCCTTGACGCCGTCCTCGTCGGGCGTGGCCCGGGCACGGGCCAGGATGTCGGCCTCGGCCACCGCTTCGAGCAGTCCGGTGCCGAGCATCGGCTGGGCGGCGCGCAGCGACACGATGGCCGGCACCGGGCCGTCGAAGGCCAGCCGGGGCTTGCGCAGATCCACCGCCGTGCCGTCGGCCAGTTTGACCGGCTGGGTGTCGAAGCCGGCCACGCGCACGCTGTTGCCCCAGTCCTGCGGCGTGCCGTTGGCCGAGCGGGCGTTCATCTGCACCGTGGCGCCGTAGCGCGGGTGGGGCACCTGGCGGCCTTGCGCATCGACGGCGGCGGCGTGCACCGACATCGTGTCCAGCCGCTGGTTGGTCGCCACGGGCGCCGGGCTGCGGCCGTTGTTGACGTGGCAGCCGACGCAGGTGGACTGGTTGAAGCGCGGCCCCTGCAGGCCGACGGCGGCCTGGTAGCGGTCGTTGCCGGGTTCGTTGTGGTCGCCGGTGGCCATGTGGGTGTGGATGAGCCGGCGGCCCTCAACGAAGCGCTGCATGTTCTGCATGCCGGTGTGGTTGTGCGGCTGCTGGAACATCAGGCTGCCGTTGTCGGCGTAGTCGTACGACACCGAGCCTTCGCCGCCCTGCAGCGTCTCGGCGGGCAGCGGCACCGAGTTCAGCCGCGGCTGCACGCCGTACCAGGGTTTCAGGCCCGCGCCCACGACGTAGACCCATTCCTTGGCGTAGTAGCGGATGCCGCCGGTGTCGCCGATGGCGTTCATCACTTCGCGGGTGGAGAAGAACGACGGCGAGACTTCGATCACGTCGCCCACCACCAGCGCGCGCCCGGGCACGCTGGTGCCGTTGGGCAAGCCGTCGGCGCCGAGGCCGCCGTGGCCGGGGTAGCCTTTGATCGTGAGGCTGCAGCCGTTGTTGTAGAGGCTGGCCGGGTTGGCCAGCCTGCCGTTCGGCGGGTAGGCCACCGGCGGGCACAAGGTGAGGCTGCCGTCGAGCAGCTCGCCCGGGTTCATCCAGCCGTAGCCGGTGACGCCCACCCGGTCGAAAGCGCGGAACCAGGCCACGCCGCCGGGCAGCTGCGATTGCGGGAAGTACTGGTTCACCTTGAGCGTCGGCTTGGTGACGCCGGCCACGCGGCTGTTGTCGATGATCTCGAAGCCCCAGGTGCGGTTCTTGAAATAGTTGGGCACGAAGGTCAGGAAGTTGCCCGGGCCTTTGTCGACCGGCAGGCCGGTGGCCGGATCGACGGTGTCGTTCGGGCCGTGGCCGATCTCGTTCCACTCCTCGCCGCGCTCGCGGCCGTGGCGGGCGGCCACGCGCACGCCGAAGCGGGTGACGAGCGTACCGTCGGCCAGCTTGAACTGCAGCGCCTCCAGCGGCTCCTGCGTGGTGGGCAGGGGAGACAGGCCGCCGCCGGCCGGGAAGGCCAGCGGCGAGGTGGACATCGGCGCGATGGTGTTGTCGCTGCCCGGCGCCTTGAACTCCGCCTCGAACAGCGAATAGCCGTACTGGGTCGCCCGGGCCACGCCCTGCAGGCGGATGTAGCGCGCGTTGGCGCCGAGGTTGAAGAACTCCTCGGTGCCGCCCTTGCCCTGGTTGACGTAGCGCAGCTGCGACCAGGTGGCGCCGTCGTCGGAGGTCTGCAGCGCGTATTCCTTGCCGTGGGCGTTCTCCCAGACGAGCTTCATGTAGCCGACCTGCGCCTTGGCGCCGAAGTCGAACTGGATCCAGGCGCCGTCGTCGAAGGTGCTGGCCCAGCGGGTCGACGGATTGCCGTCGATCGCGCGGGCGGCGGACATGCCCTGGTTCTCGACCGCCGACGACGTCGCCGCCACCGGCTTCAAGGCGGCGCCGGGCTGGCCGAGGTCGACGGTGGGCGGTGGGGTCGGTGTCGTGGGGGTTGTGGGTGTCGTCGGCGTGGTGGGCATCGTCGGCGCCGGGTCGGCCGGGGTGCCCGAGAACGCCTGGATCTCGAAGATCGAATAGCCGTACTGGGTGGAGCGCTTGATGCCCTGCAAACGCAGGTAGCGGCCCTGGCCGCTCAGGCCGGACCAGTCTTCGACGCCGCCCTGGCTGTCCTCCACCGCCTTGATCGTGGTCCAGTTGGCGCCGTCGCCCGACACCTGCAGCAGGTACTGCCTGGCGTGGGCGTTCTCCCAGTTGATGCGCACGCGGCTGATCGACACGGTCTTGCCGAAATCGAGCACCAGGAACTGGTTGTCGGAGAAGCCGCTGCTCCAGCGGGTGCCGTCGTTGCGGTCGATCGCGGCCAGCGGCGACAGGTCGCCGCGCTCGCTGGCGCTGGCGGTGGCGGTCACCGGGGTGAGCGCGGTGCCGGTCTCGACCGCCAGCGCGCGGGCGCGCGAATCGCCGTCGTCGGCCGCGTTGGCCGAGACATCGCCGGTGCCTCCTGCGCCATTGCCGCCGCCGCAGCCGGCCAGCAAGGCCGCCAGCGAATAACCGGCGCAGATCGAAGCGCAACGGCGCCAGCCGCCGCGCGCTGCCTTGTCGTATTTGTTTTCAGGGTTCATCGGTTCCCTCGAACCTGTTTGTTGTTTGGGGTAGTGGCGTGGGCAGCCACCGCAGCGCCTGTTCCCAATCCACGGCCGGGCCTGGATCGCACCGGCCCGGCATCGTGTGCGCACCCCGTGGCCGGCTTGTAAATCAATGTGCGCGCGGCGCGGCGCGGTGTGCGGTGCAGCTTGGCGGGGGTTGCACCTCGGCAGTGCGGTGCGGCGGGTTTCAACGAGCGGTCACTTCGGCATACGGACCCATGGGCGTTCATGGGCAGCGCGCCAGGCACGCTCACCATGGCCAACGAACACGCACCGCCGGCACGCCGCTTGGGTGCATGAAAAGGTGTTTACTCGTCGTTACACGGGTGGCCGATTTGATGTGACAAATGCACGCCATGCGCGCGGACACCCGGCCACTCCCGCACGGCGCATTGCGAGGCGCGAGGTTCCGGGTAAGCGCCTTGCCGCACGCGGCCACGCCGGATTGCCCCTGCCGCGGCATCGAATCCCCCCGTCGACCTGCCGCGCCAGTCCCCACCAGTCCTCCGCCACTTCGGCCCAACCCAGCAGCGACAATCGCCGCCCGATGCGCCAGACACCCATGAGCACGATGCCCCCCATGCACCGCCCACATCCCGCCCGCCCACGCCTTTCGCCATGGCGCGCGGCGTGGCTGCTCGCCGCTTTGGCCGGTTGCGGCTCGCCGCGCCCGCTGCCGCCGGCAGCGCCCTTGCCGCCGCAACCGCACACACAACAACCCGCGGAGCCGCCGGTGGCGACACCCGCACCGGCCCCCCATCCGGAAGCGGCGGCACCGGTGGATTTCGCCGGCTGGGTCGCCGCCTTCCGCGCCGAAGCCCGCGCGGCGGGCATCGACGAGGCCACGCTGGACGCCTGCCTGGCCAATGTGCGCTACCTGCCCCGCGTCATCGAGCTGGACCGTGCCCAGCCCGAATTCACCCGCACCGTCTGGGACTACCTCGACAACGCGGTGAGTCCGGCCCGCGTCAACCGCGGCCTGGACAAGCTGCGGCAGCACCGCGCCGACGCCGACGCGGCCGCCGCGCGCCACGGCGTACCGGCCGCCATCGTGGCCGCGATCTGGGGCATGGAGAGCAACTACGGCGCCAACTACGGCGACATCCCCGCTGTCGACGCGCTGGCCACGCTCGCCTTCGAAGGCCGGCGCGGGCCGTGGGCGCGCGGCCAGCTCATCGCCGCGCTGAAGATCGTGCAGAACGGCGACATCGACCGGGCCCACATGGTCGGCTCCTGGGCCGGCGCCATGGGCCAGACGCAATTCCTGCCCTCGGTCTTCCTCGCGCATGCGGTGGACGCCGACGGCGACGGCCGGCGCGACATCTGGAACAGCCTGGCCGACGTGATGGCGTCGACCGCGAATTTCCTCGCGCACTCCGGCTGGCGGGCCGGCCAGCCGTGGGGCATCGAGGTGAGGCTGCCGCCGGGCTTCGACGTCGGCCGCGCCGGCGGCGAGAAACGCCCCGCGGCCGACTGGGCCGCCGAAGGCGTCCGGCCCGCCGCCGGCGACGGCACCACCTTGCCGCCGTTCGCCGACAGCAGCATCGTGCTGCCCGCCGGCGCCCGCGGCCCGGCCTTCCTGGTCGGCCCCAACTTCCAGGCCATCCTGCGCTACAACAATTCGGTGAGCTACGCGCTGGGCGTCGGCCTGCTGGCGCAGCGCCTGGAGGGCGGTCCCGGCGTGCAAGCGGCCTGGCCACGCGACCTGCAGGCGCTCACGCGCAGCCAGTTGTTTGAGATGCAGACCGCCTTGAACGCGCGCGGCTTCGACAGCGGCGCGGCCGACGGCATGATGGGCCCGGCCACGCGCGAGGGCCTGAAACGCTATCAGCGCAGCCTGGGCCTGCCGGCGGACGGGTATCCGACGCTGGAGTTGCTACAGCGGCTGCAAGGGCCCTTCGACAGGCTCAGGGCGAACGGAGGGAGTGAGTGAAAGGGTGAGGCGAGATCCCCTTCGCGGTTCGGGCTGAGCCTGTCGAAGCCGGCGCGTGCCTCCACGTTTCACGTTCACCCGGAGCCTGCCGAAGGGCCCTCGCCACAATCCTCGCTCAACCCAACGAATCGAACTCCGGATTGAACACGACTTCCCACAGGTGGCCGTCCGTGTCCTGGAAGTAACCGGCGTAGCCGCCGTAGAACGTGGGGTGAGCGGCCTTGACGATCGTCCCGCCAGCCCGGTGCGCGAGTTTCATCGCGGCGTCGACCTCTTCCTTCGAAGCCAAGTTGTGCGCGATGGAAAAGGCCGGGGCGCCTGCGGGCTTGGTGTGCGCCGGCATCGGCAGCCCGCTGTCGGCCGCCAGGCTCTTGCGCGGCCACAGCGCCAGCTTCAAGCCCGACTCCAACTTGAAGAAAGCGACCGCGCCGTTCTCGATCTCGGCGCCGACGATGCCTTGGGTCGGCCAGCCCAGGCCGTCGCGGTAGAAGGCCACGGCGCGGTCCAGGTCGTCGACGGCCAGGGTGAGCAGGGTGATGTGGGGTTTCATGTTCGGCTCCTGGGTCGGATGGTGGAAAAGAAGATTCAGTGGCCACTATGCCGCCGGGACGAACTTCAGCGGCCCAGCGCCCGCGCCAGGTAGGCGGCCGTCGCCCCATGCGGGACCGCCGCCACCTCGGCCGGCGGGCCACTGGCCACGATGCGGCCGCCTTCGCCGCCGGCGCCCGGCCCCACGTCGATCACCCAGTCGCCTTGCGCGACGACGCGCATCTCGTGCTCGACCACCACCACGGTGTGGCCGGCGTCCACCAGGCCCTGCAGCTGCGACATCAACCGGTCGACGTCGGCCGGGTGCAGGCCGGTGGTGGGTTCGTCCAGCACGTAGAGGGTGCCGCCGCGCTGGTTGGCGCGCTGCAGTTCAGTGGCCAGCTTGATGCGCTGCGCCTCGCCGCCGGACAGCTCGGTGGCCGGCTGGCCCAGGCGCAGGTAGCCCAGGCCGATGTCGCGCAGCAGCGCCAGCGGGCGGTGGACGGCGGGTTCGTCGGCGAAGAAGCCCGCCGCCTCGTCCACCGTCAGGCCCAGCACCTCGGCGATGTCCTTGCCGCGCCACTTCACCTTGAGCGTCTGTTCGTTGTAGCGGGCGCCGCGGCAGGCGGGGCAGGGCGCGTAGACGCTGGGCATGAACAGCAGTTCCACGCTGACGAAGCCTTCGCCTTCGCAGGTGGCGCAGCGGCCTTTGGCGAGGTTGAACGAGAAGCGGCCGGCGTCGAAGCGCCGCGCGCGGGCGTCCTTGCTTTCGGCGAAGAGGCGGCGCACGCCGTCGAACAGGCCGGTGTAGGTGGCGAGGTTGGAGCGCGGCGTGCGGCCGATGGGTCTCTGGTCGACCGTGACCAGTCGCCTGACCCCTTCGATGCCGGACTCGATGCGGCCCGACACCTCGGCCGCCAGGCGGGGCACGGCTTCATCGCCGTCGTCCCCCTCGCGCGCCGGCCCCTGGCCGAGGCGCTCGCCCACCAGCTCGACCAGCGCCTGGCTGACCAGGCTCGACTTGCCGGAACCCGACACGCCGGTCACCGAGGTGAACACGCCGAGCGGGATGTCGGCGTCGAGGCCGCGCAGGTTGTTGCGGGTGATGCCGCGCAACCGCAGCCAGCCGGTGGGCGCGCGCGGCGGGCGCGGCGCCGCGCCCGCCGGCGCGAACAGGTGGCGCGCGGTGTGGGAGGCCGCGATTCCCCGCAGCCCCCCGGGCGGGCCGCTGTACAGCACCTGGCCGCCGCCCTCGCCGGCGTCCGGGCCCACGTCCACCAGCCAGTCGGCGCGGCGCATCACCTCCAGGTCGTGCTCGATCACGAAGATCGAATTGCCCGCGCGGCGCAGCTGCCCGAGCGAGGCCATCAGCGCCTCGCTGTCGGCCGGGTGCAGGCCCGCCGACGGCTCGTCCAGCACATAGACCACGCCGAACAGGTTGGACCGAACCTGGGTGGCCAGCCGCAGCCGCTGCAACTCGCCGGGGGACAGCGTGGGCGTGGCGCGGTCGAGCGACAGGTAACCCAGGCCGAGGTCGAGCAAGGTCCCGATGCGCGCCAGCATGTCTTGCGCGAGGCGCTGGGCGGCGATGCGTTTCTCCTCGGACAGGTGGGGCGTCAGGCGCACGTCGGGGGCGGTCGAATGGGCGGATCCGCCGGCCGCCACGCGACGAGCCGTCGCGCTCCTGGACGCGGCGCGGCTGAGCGTGCCGCCGCCGTCCCGGCGGCCTTTTTCTTTCTTTCCCGTCGGCGCCTCCCGCTGCCCTTGGGCGACGGGTCGCAGCACGTCCGCCAGCCGGGCGATCGGCAGGCCGGCGGCCTCGCCGATGTCCAGCCCCATGAAGGTGACGGCGAGCGCCTCGCGCTTGAGCCGCTTGCCGTCGCACGCCGGGCAGGCGCTGCCTACCATGAAACGCGACACCCGCTTCTTCATCAACGCGCTTTGCGTGGTGGCGAAGGTGTGCAGCACGTAACGGCGCGCGCCGGTGAAGGTGCCCTGGTAGCTCGGCTCCAGCTTGCGGCGCAGCGCGGCCCGGGTCTCGGCGGGCGTGAAGCCGGCGTAGACGGGGACGGTGGGCTGCTCGTCGGTGAAGAGGATCCAGTCGCGGTCCTTGCGGGGCAGGTCGCGCCAGGGCGTGTCGACGTCGTAGCCGAGGGTGACGAGGATGTCGCGCAGGTTCTGGCCGTGCCAGGCGGGCGGCCAGGCGGCGATGGCGCGCTCGCGGATGGTCAGCGAGTCGTCGGGCACCATGGTCTTCTCGGTCACTTCATAGACATGGCCCAGCCCGTGGCAGCGCGGGCAGGCGCCCTGCGGCGTGTTCGGCGAAAAGTCCTCCGCATAGAGCATCGGCTGCTTCGGCGGATAGCGCCCGGCCCGCGAATAAAGCAGCCGCAGCAGGCTGGACAGCGTGGTCACGCTGCCCACCGACGAACGGGTGCTCGGCGCGCCGCGCTGCTGCTGCAGCGCCACCGCCGGCGGCAGGCCGTGGATCGCGTCGACGTCGGGCACGCCGACCTGGTGGATCAAGCGCCGCGCGTAAGGCGCCACCGATTCGAAATAGCGCCGCTGCGCCTCGGCGTACAAGGTGCCGAAGGCCAGCGACGACTTGCCCGAGCCCGACACGCCGGTGAACACCACGAGCGCGTCGCGCGGGATATCGACGTCGACGTCCTTCAGGTTGTGCTCGCGGGCGCCGCGGACCTGGATGAAGCGGTCGGGTGGGGCGGGGGTTTCGCCCGAATCGGCGGGTCGGGGGTTTCGCCCGAATCGGCGGGTCGGGGGAAAGTGTCGCGGTGCATGCCGGATCGGGGCAAACACCGTGCCACGCCCCCAACAGCGCGGAAGCGCTGTAGGAGCGGCTTCAGCCGCGATCTCGGTGCACCGCATCGCGGCTGAAGCCGCTCCTACAGAAGAAACCGTCAGCTCGCGCTTGGTCTGCGCCGCGTCACCTCATCCCCACCCGCCCCCCAGTGCCTTGATCAATCCCACCGTCGCCTGGTACTGCGCCGCGCGCACCTGCAGGGCCTGGCGGCGCAGGGACAGCTCGCTGCGGCGGGCGTCGAGCAGCTCCAATTGGCTGACCAGGCCGTTGCGGTAGCGCGAGTCGGACAGCTGCAACGCACGCGTGGCCGAAGCGACGGCCTGGGCCTGCACGGCCGCCTGCTCCTGCAAGAGGCGCAGCGCGGAGAGCTGGTCCTCCACGTCCTTGAAGGCCACCAGCACCTGTTCGCGATAGCTGGCGGCGGCGCCGTCCATCTGGGCGGCGGCGCCCTGCACGCCGGCCTCGCGGCGGCCGCCGTCAAAGAGCGGCAGATTGAGCAGGGCGTTGACGCCCCAGAGCGCGGCCGAGCCTTTCAGCACGTCCGACAGCTCGGGCGAAGCGCCGCCGGCGGTGGCGGTGAGGGACAGGGTGGGGAACCAGGCCTTGCGCGCCGCGCCCAGCCGCGCCTGGGCGGCCTCCAGGCTTTTCTGCGCGGCGGCCACGTCGGGGCGGCGGGTGAGCATGGTGCTGGGCACGCCGGCCGGGACCACCGGCAGCGCCTGGGTCCAAGCAGCCTCGGCCAGTCCCACGGCCGAGGGTGTCTCGCCGACGAGCAGCGCCAGGCCGTGCTCCAGCTCGGCGCGGCGGCGGTCCAGCGCCAGGGCCTGCGATTGCGTGGCCGCGACTTCGGTGCGCACGCGCACCACGTCGAGTTCGGCGATGTCGCCGGCGGCATGGCGCTTCTCGGTGAGCTTGAGGGTGTCGAGGTAGGCGGCGACGGTGTCGCGCATCAGCGCCCGCTCGGCGTCGAGGGCGCGCAGCGCGAAATAGGTCTGCGCCACGTCGGCCTGCACCAGCAGCCGCGTGGCCTGCAGCAGCGAGGCCTGGGCCTGCGCGTCGAGCGCGGCGGCTTCGCTGGCCGTGGAAAGGCGGCCGATCAGGTCGACCTCGTACGACAGGCTGGCTCCCACGGTGTAGAGCGTACCGCTGGTGGCCGCGGCGCGGGCGCCGTCGCCGCCTTGGCGGCCGGCGCCCGCAT
Organism: uncultured Ideonella sp.; assembly: GCA_966433995.1. GTDB lineage: Bacteria > Pseudomonadota > Gammaproteobacteria > Burkholderiales > Burkholderiaceae_C > JANPCX01. Next base: position 10,597 of record CBJNAE010000041.1, read on the forward strand.
TGGCGTTCAGCTGCGGCAGGCGGTCGGCGTCGGCCCGCCGCAGCAGCGCACGCGCCTGCGCCAGCCGCGCGGCGGACTGCTGGATGCCGGTGTTGTGGGCCAGCGCGCGTTCGGTCAAGGCGTCGAGCTGCGGGTCGGCGAAGGCTTTCCACCAATCGGGCTGGGCGGCGGCCGCGGCCGCTGCGGCCGTGTCGGCCGGGGCCGATTTGTAGGCCGCGGGGGTGGCCGGCATCGGGTGCGGCTCGGTGGTCGCCACGCTGGCGCAGCCGGCCAGCAGCAGGGCGGCCATCAGCGGGGTCAGGAAATGTGGAATGGGCATGGGATGCTCCTTGTCAGTCAATCAGCGAGTCGGCGATTCGTTTCATCGACTCGAACTGGCGGCTCGCCACCGCCCTCACCCCAACCCTCTCCCGCAAGCGGGAGAGGGAGCAGGGAAAAGCCCCCTCGCCCCCGGCACGGGGGAGAGGGTTGGGGTGAGGGGGTGGTCGAGGCACAGCCGCCGTCACGAATTCAGTCAATCAACAGGCCTGTGCTCGGCCGACATTCACTCATCCGCATGCCGCGGCGCAGCCGGCAAAGGACGCGCACCGCCCATGCCACCGCCTTGCCGCAAGCCCGCATGGATCTCATCGCTGCCGGCGAAGGCTTCTTCCTGGTGGACCTCCGCGCCATGCAGCTTCAGCGGCCGGTTGCCCGTGAGTCCACGCAGCACCACATAGAACACCGGCGTCAGGAACAGCCCGAAAGCCGTCACGCCGATCATCCCGGCGAAGACCGCCACGCCCATGGCCGAGCGCATCTCGGCACCGGCACCGGTGGCCAGCACCAGGGGCAGCACGCCCATGACAAAAGCCATCGATGTCATCAGGATGGGGCGCAGGCGCAGGCGTGCGGCTTCTATCGCGGCCTCGATGGGTTTGCGGCCGGCGAACTCCAGCTCGCGGGCGAATTCGACGATCAGGATCGCGTTCTTCGCCGACAGCCCCACCAGCACCATCAGCCCGATCTGGGTGAAGACGTTGTTGTCGCCCTGGGTCACCCACACGCCCGTCATCGCCGCGAGCAGGCCCATCGGCACGATCAGCAGGATGGCCAGCGGCAGGGTCAGGCTCTCGTACTGCGCGGCCAGCACCAGGAAGACCAGCAGGATGGCGAGCGGGAAGACCCACACCGCCGAGTTGCCGGCCAGGATCTCCTGGTAGGTCAGCTCCGTCCACTCGTAGGCGATGCCCGGCGGCAGCGTCTCGGCGGCGATGCGCTTGATCGCGTCCTGCGCCTGGCCCGAGCTGAAGCCGGGCGCCGGGCCGCCGTTGATGTCGGCCGAGAGGAAGCCGTTGTAGCGCATGGCGCGCTCAGGCCCCACCGAGTGCCGCACCTTCATCAGCGCCGACAGCGGCACCATCTCGCCGCTGGACGAGCGCACCTTGAGCTGGCCCACGTCCTCGGCGCGCGCGCGGTGGGCGGCGTCGGCCTGCACGCGCACCGAGTAGGTCCGGCCGAACTTGTTGAAGTCGTTGACGTACAGGCTGCCGAGGTAGATCTGCATGGTGTCGAACACGTCGGTCACCGCCACGCCGAGCTGGCGCGCCTTGGTGCGGTCGATGTCGGCGTGCAGCTGCGGCACGTTGACCTGGTAGCTGGTGAACATGCCCGCCAGCTCCGGGGTCTGGTAGGCCTTGGCCATGAAAGCCTTCACCGCCTGGTCGAGCGCCTCGTAGCCCAGGCCGCCGCGGTCCTCCAGCTGCAGCTTGAAACCGCCGGTGGTGCCCAGGCCCTGCACCGGCGGGGGCGGGAACATGACGATGAAGGCGTCCTGGATCTGGCCGTACTGCGCGTTCAGGCTGCCCGCGATCTCGCCGGCCGAAAGGCCTTTGCCCTTGCGCTCGTCGAAAGGCTTGAGCGTGGCGAAGACGATGCCGGAGTTGGAGCTGTTGGTGAAGCCGTTGATCGACAGGCCGGGGAAGGCCACCGCGCTTTCGACGCCGGGCGTCTTCAGCGTGATCTCGTTCATGCGGCGCACCACGTCCTCGGTGCGGTCGAGCGTGGCGCCGTCGGGCAGCTGGGCGAAGCCGATCAGGTACTGCTTGTCCTGCGCGGGCACGAAGCCGCCGGGCACGGCCTTGAACAGGCCCGCCGTCACCGCCACCAGGCCGGCGTAGAGCACCAGCATCGCCGCCTTGCGCCCGATGGCACGCTGCACGCCCGAACCGTAGGCGTCGGAGCCGCGCTTGAAGACGCGGTTGAAGGCGGCGAAGAAGCGGCCGAAGACTTTGTCCATGCCGCGGGTGAGCGCGTCCTTGGGCGCGTCGTGGCCCTTGAGCAGCAGCGCGGCCAGGGCGGGCGACAGCGTCAGCGAATTGACCGCCGAGATCACGGTGGAGATCGCGATCGTCAGCGCGAACTGCCGGTAGAACTGGCCGGTCAGCCCGCTGATGAAGGCCAGCGGCACGAACACCGCCACCAGCACCAGGGCGATCGCGATGATCGGGCCCGAGACTTCACGCATCGCGCGGTAAGTGGCGTCGCGCGGGGTGAGGCCGGCCTCGATGTTGCGCTCGACGTTCTCGACCACGACGATGGCGTCGTCCACCACGATGCCGATGGCCAGCACCAGGCCGAAGAGGCTGAGCGCGTTGATCGAGAAGCCGAACAGGTGCATGACCGCGAAGGTGCCCACCACCGACACCGGCACCGCCAGCAGCGGGATGATGGAGGCCCGCCAGGTCTGCAGGAAGAGGATCACGACCAGCACCACCAGGGCGACCGCTTCGAGCAGGGTGTGCACCACCGACTCGATCGAGGCGCGCACGAACTGCGTCGGGTCGTAGACGATGCTGTAGTCCACGCCCTCGGGCATGTTGGCCTTGATCTCGGCCATGGTGGCGCGCACCTGGTCGGAGATCTGGATGGCGTTGGAGCCCGGCGCGGCGAAGATCGGCACAGCCACCGCGTCCTTGTTGTCCAGCAGCGAGCGCAGCGCGTAGCCCGAGGCGCCGAGTTCGATGCGGCCGAGGTCGCGCAGGTGCGTCACCGCGCCGCCTTCATCGGTCTTGACGATGATGTCGCCGAACTCCTCTTCGCTCTGCAACCGGCCCTGGGCGTTGATCGACAGCTGCGTGTCCACGCCCGCCAGGCCCGGCGAGGCGCCGACCACGCCGGCGGCGGCCTGGATGTTCTGGCTGCGGATGGCGGCCACCACGTCGCCGGCCGACAGGCCGCGCTGCGCCACCTTCTGCGGGTCGAGCCAGACGCGCATCGCGTAGTCGCCCGAACCGAACAACTGCACGTCGCCCACGCCGGGCACGCGCGCCAGGCGGTCCTTCACGTTGAGCAGCGCGTAGTTGCGCAGGTAGGTCATGTCGTAGCGGCCGTTGGGCGACAGCAAGTGCACGACCATGGTCAGGTCGGGCGAGCTTTTCACCGTGGTCACGCCCAGGCGCTTGACCTCCTCCGGCAGGCGCGGCTCGGCCTGCGAGACGCGGTTCTGCACCAGTTGCTGCGCCTTGTCGGGGTCGGTGCCGAGCTTGAAGGTGACGGTCAGCGTCATCAGCCCATCGGTGGTGGCCTGGCTGCCCATGTAGAGCATGCCTTCGACGCCGTTGAGCGCTTCCTCCAGCGGCGTGGCCACGGTCTCGGCGATCACCTTGGGGTTGGCGCCGGGGTACTGCGCGCGCACGACGACCGAAGGCGGCACGACCTCGGGGTATTCCGAGATCGGCAGGCCGCGCACGGCGATCAGGCCGGCCAGCAGCATCAGCACCGAGATCACGCCGGCGAAGATCGGCCGGTCGATGAAGAATTTGGAGAGGTTCATGGGGTTCCTTTTTCTTGTTGCTGGGTCCGCCGGGTGTTCGTGGCTCGGTTCGTTCGTCCACCAGCCCCCTCACCCCTGCCCTCTCCCCCGTTTCCGGGGGAGAGGGAGCTTTAACTCCCTCTCCCGCTTGCGGGAGAGGGTGGGGGGCGAAGCGGGGCTTTCAAACCGCATGCGGTTTGCCCGCGTAGCGACCTGGGCTTGCAAGCCCAGGTGCGCCCTGCAAGGGAGGGTCGCGGCAAGCAGCCCAATCAGCGGATCGCGGATCAGCTCTTCTCGGCGGCCGCCTTGGCCTGCAATTCCGGCTTGGCATTCATCGCGACGTCACTCGGCGCCAGCACCGAGCCCGGGCGCACGCGCTGCAGGCCGCTGACGACGACGCGCTCCTGGGCTTTCAGGCCTTCGGTGACGACGCGCAGGCCGTCGACCGAGGCGCCGAGCTTGACCTCGCGGTACTCGGCCTTGTTGCCTTCGCCGACGACGATGACGAAGCGCTTGCTCTGGTCGGTGCCGACGGCGCGCTCGTTCACCAAGAGTGCCGTCTGCTTGCTGGACTGCCCCAGGCGCAGGCGGGCGAACTGGCCCGGCATCAGGCTGCCGTCCGGGTTGTCGAACTGGGCGCGCAGGCGCACCGTGCCGCTCTTGGCGTTGACCTGGTTGTCGATCAGCTGCAGCCGGCCCTGCAGCGGCGTGCCGTCCTGGCCCATGGTGCCCATCTGCACCGGGATGCGGTCGAGGTGGCCGCGCTCGGCCAGCGCGCCCGCCACCGCCTGCTCGTCGGCGTCGAAACTGGCGTAGATCGGGCTGACCGACACCAGCGAGGTCAGCACCGGCGCGCCCGGCCCGGCCGCGACCTGGTTGCCCACGGTGATCTCCAGCTTGCCCACCCGGCCCGACACCGGCGCGCGCACCTGGGTGTAGCCGAGGTTGAGCCGGGCCGCCTGCAGGCCGGCCTGGGCGGCGCGCAGGTTGGCGTCGGCTTCGCGCTGCGCGTTGCTGCGTTCGTCGTATTCGCGCTGGGCGATGGCCTGTTCGGCCAGCAGCGACTTGGCGCGAGCCGCCTCGCTGCCGGCGTAGAGCGCGCGGGCCTGGGCGGCGGCCACCTGGGCTTCGGCGCGCTCGACCTCGGCGGCGAAGGGCGCCGGGTCGATGCTGATCAGCAAGTCGCCCTGCTTGACCAGCGCGCCTTCGCGGAAATGCACCGCCTGCACCGTGCCGGCCACGCGCGGGCGCAGCTCGACGCGCTCGACGGCCTCCAAGCGGCCGGAGAACTCTTCCCACAGCGCGACCTCGCTGGGCTGCACCTCGGCCACCGACACCGGCGTGGCGGGCGGCGCGGCGTTGGCGGCCGGGCCTTCGGCCTGGGCGGTCAGCCCGAACATCGCGGCCGAGGTGGCCAGGATGGCGGTCAGCGCGGTGAACGTGGTGCCGGCCAGCCAAAGGCGGCGGTTCTGGGGGCGGGGGGTTTTCGAGGGAGAAGACATGGTGGGCTCCTTGGGGGAAAGTCGAAGAGACGGGAATCCGGAAAAAGCAGCGGCCTCACCTGGCGCAAAGCCCGGTGAAACGGCGGGAAAGACGGAAGGGACGGCGAGGGCGGCGGGAGGGAACCCGTTCAATGCACGGGACTCAATCCCCGGCCGGGCCGGTTAAAAGCAGCTTCGACAGCGCCCCGGGCGCGTCGATGCCCGCGCGGTGCGGGCGGCCATGCGGGACAATCCAGGGGTAACAAGGCTTGATGGCATGGGACCTCCGATCCACAATTCCATAACGATCGTTAGTGTTTGTGGGAACGCAATGTAGTCGCCTTGTCTTGGGTCGTCAAGACATTTATTATCGATCACTATGAAAATCCAGGAAACGAAGGTTTGCAAGCCGCGCGGCCGGCCTTTGTCCTTTGACCGCGACCTGGCCCTGGAACGCGCGATGCACGTTTTCTGGCAGCGCGGCTATGAAGCGGCGTCCATCAGCGAGTTGACCGCCGCGATGGGCATCACCGCGCCCAGCCTTTACACCGCCTTCGGCGACAAGGAGCGGCTGTTCCTGGAAGCCATCGAGCGCTACGCCACCGGCCCCGGCGGCGGCTATCCCCGCGCGCTGGAAGAAGAACCCACCGCCTACCTGGCGATCAAGCGCTGCCTGGAAGAAGCGGCCGAAGAATTGACCCGCCCCTGCCACCCCAAGGGCTGCATGGTGGTGATGGCCGCCACCAATTGCTCGGAAGCCTCGGCCCACATCCAGGCGGCCCTGGCCAAGCGCCGCGCGGCCAGCGATTCCGGCGTGCGCTGCCGCATCGAACACGGCATCGAAAACGGCGAGTTGCCGCCCGACACCGACGCCGAGGCGCTGGCCAGCTTCTACGCCACGGTGTTCCGCGGCATGTCGATGCAGGCGGCCGACGGGGCCAGCCGCGAGGCGCTGCTGGCGACGGCGGCGATGGCGATGCGGGCCTGGCCCGTGGTTCCTGCGGCCTGACAGCGCGGTAGCCACCAGCCCCCTCGCCCCAACCCTCTCTCCAGCACCGAGAAAGTCTTGCTCCCTCTCCCGCTTGCGGGAGAGGGTTG
>CBJNAE010000042.1:0-16955 GCA_966433995.1 uncultured Ideonella sp.
GGCTGAGCCTGTCGAAGCCCCCCCGCATATCGCCACCGGCACTTCGACAAGCCCAATGCGAACGGCGGCAGGAGCAACGGTCCCCGCCCCCTCCACCGTTCGGGCTGAGCCTGTCGAAGCCCCCCGCATATCGCCACCGGCACTTCGACAAGCCCAGTGCGAACGGCGGCAGGAGCAACGGTCTCCGCCCCCTCCACCGTTCGGGCTGAGCCTGTCGAAGCCCCCCCGCATATCGCCACCGGCACTTCGACAAGCCCAGTGCGAACGGGTAATGCAGAAGAAAAAATCGAGGCCCTTTCCAGCAGCCTCGAAACCCTGATCGAAGATATTCCTAACGCAGCCCGGATATATCCATCTTCAATGCCCCGTCCATTCTCGTCTGGGGTTTCTCGACGCTTTCGGCCACATATTTCGCGCGGGTTTGCGCCTTGCGGTTGTCGACCAGGCGGGGCGTGATGATGAAGATCCGTTCCCGGCCCTGCGACACGTCGGACTCGGAACGGAACAGGCCGCCAACCAGCGGCACCCGCGAGACGCCTGGCACGCCGTTGCGGCCCGAGGCGGAGGACTGCAGGTTGTAGCCGCCGATGACGAGCGACTGCTGGTCGTCGACCACCATCTGCGTGGCTACCACGCTGCGCTCGACCACCGGCGTGGTGTTGGACTGCGTCTCGCTCATCGATCCGTCCTCGATGTCGATGAACAACTGCACCTGCGGCGCCCCGCCGGTCTCGCGCACCACCTTGGGCGTGACCTTCATCAACGTGCCGACGGTGACGGGCACCGCGTCCACCGCGCGTTCGCCGACAAGCTTGATGTAGACGGTGCGGCTCAGGTCGATCACCGCGCCGATGTTTTCCATCGTCATCACCGCCGGCTTGCCGACGATGGAGGCCGAGCCCTCGCCCTCCAGCGCGCGGATCTGCGACAGGAAGCGCGACAGATTGGAGATCGTCAGCGTGCTGGCGTCGCGCGGCGGCAACCCGGCGATGTTGTTCGTGGAGATGGTGGAGCGCCCGGAGCCGCCGCCGAAGGTCAGCGCCCAGTCGATGCCCAGCTCCTTGATCTTGGACTTCTGGATGTCGATGATCAGCGCCTCGATCTCCACCATCTGCTGGGGCACGTCGAGCTGGGCGATCAGGCTGCGGTAGTACTCGCGCTTGGAGGTGTCGCCGCGGATGATGATGCTGTTGGTGCGCACGTCGCCTTCGATCACCGGCTGGTTGTTCTCCTTCGACGGGCCCGCGTGCCTGCGCGTGTCGGGTCCGGGGTCCACGCGCTGCTGCTGCGCTTGCCCGCCCCGGCGGCCGCCGCCCATGTCCATCGCCATCGGGCCCTGCGGCCCGCGGGCCTCGTCGCGCTCCTGCATCGCCGTCTTGCCCGAGGGCGACGACGTGCCGCCGCCGTCGGTGAGCGTGCTCGAACCCGGCCGCGAGTCGCGCATCAGGTTGCGCAGGATGGTCAGGATGCCCGGCACCTTGATCGACTTGTCGCGGAAGTTGATCTGCCTGTCCTCCAGGAAGGCGTGGCGCAGCCGGAAGATCATCGTCTCGTCGGCGCCCGGCCCCGCCTGCGACGACACCGCCTCGCGCACCAGCCTGACGTATTCCTTCGGCCCGGCCACCAGCACCGCGCCGTCGTCCTGCAGCTCGCCCCAGCCGAACTTGGCCTCGAACAGGCCGACGCCGAGCAGCGCCTGCTTCACGTCGGACGGCGTCATCTCGCCCACGCGCACACGCTCGGTCACGCGGTCGGACACGGGCGCGATGTGCAGTTGGTTGTTGTAGAAGAACCAGTTGAACTGGTAGGACAGCGCCAGCCGGTCGAGGAATTCCTCGGGCGTGGCGCCCTGGATGCGCCCGTTCACCGTGCCGCGCGGCGGCGCGGCCATCACCAGCGTGGCGCCGAAGTTCTGCGCGAAGTCGCCGAGCACGCGCTGCAGCGGCGCGCCGTTGGCGTTGTAGGCGAACACGCCCGACTCCCGCCACTGCGGCGGCGGCGCGGCCGGCGCGGCGCGCGGCGCCAGGCAGCCCGCCACGAAGGCGGCCAACCACAGGGCGAACAAGGCGGACCGGGCGGCGCATCGGCGCGGCGAGCCGGCGTTGGGCTGGGGCATCGGGTTCTCCTGGTGGGGCATCGGCGCCGTTCTCACCGCGTCCATCGCCGGCTTCACGCCGCGCAGGCCGGTTGCGGCGCGGCGGCGGGCGGCCGCGGCCGCTGCCCCAGCCGCGCGAGGCGGCGCTCCTGCGCCGACTTGGGAAAGGGCGTGGTGCTGCGCCGCAGCTCGTAAAGCATCATCGAACCCATCTGCGGCACCTTCACGTTCTTGACGAATTTGCCGCCGGTGCGGCGCACCAGCGCCACCACCTTGCGGTTGGCCGGCTGCATCAGCGCGTAGACCGGGTCGCTCACGCCGAACATCCAGTCGTAGGCGGCCGGCCAAAGCCGCGCCCAGCCGCCCTGGAATTCCGGCAGCACGCCGATATGGGCCAGGCGGTCCTTGACGACGATGCCGCCGACGCAGCGCTCGCCGTCCATGAAGCTCACGCCCGGGGCGTCTTCGTAGCGCGCCCTGAAGGCTTCCAGCGGCGGCGGCGCCACCTTCGGGTGGAAGGCTCGCAGGTAAAGCAACTCGGCCTCGTAGATGACGTCCAGGTTCGTACGTTCCAGCAGTCGCATGGCGGTTCGCCTTTTCTGTCGGGTTGTCGGGAGTCGCGCCGGCCGCGGGCTCAATGCCGCCCGCCGGCCGCGCCGCCGAGGATCTGCCGCCGGATGCGGTGCTCGTGCCCCTGGCCCGCGGCCTGCCGCGCCGCGCCGGCGCCCTGCGCAGGCTGGCGGGCGCGGGCCAGTGCGTCGCGCCAGATCTCCAGGCCGCGCGTGAACTCGGCCAGCCGTTGCTGCATCGCCTCGGCGCCGGGCATTCGCGCATGCCACTGCGTCAACAGCAGCTGCTGCTGCGGCCCTTGCCTGGACAGCGCCAGGCCGGCACCCGTCCAGCGCGCCGCCTGGTAGGCCATGCGCAGCGCCAGCCGCTGGTCGGCCAGGCTCGGCGACTGCATCAGCAAGCCGCGGATCAACCAGCCGCCGTGCATCGGCGTGCCGCTGACGTCGAGCGGGGCGGGGTCGGGCCGGGCGTCCGCAGGGAGGGCCTGGGGCGCGGCCGCCACCGCGGCGTGCAAGGCGGCCGGCGGCGGGAAGGTGGGAGGAAGCGTGGAGGTCATGCCCGGGGGTCGATCGATCGGTGGGATCCATTCATTCATCGCGCGCCGGACGGACCGGCGAGCACGAGGTCAGCGCGACTCGTCGAGGATGCGCTGCAGCGGCTTGTGGTTGAGCTTGAGCATCGCCGTCATGCCCTGGTAGGCCATGTTCTTCTGGCGCACGAGTTCGAGGAACTCGCCGTTGGTGTCTTCGCCGGCCATGCCGCGGCGCATGGCGTCTTCGGTGCGGTTCTCGATGTCTGCGGTGACGCGCTCCATCTTCTGGTAGGCGCGCATCGAGTTTTGTCCTGGTGTCAGCATGGCGGTCTTCTCCTCGTGTCTTGGAAACCGGGCCGGCGCCGGAACGCGCCGCACCCGAACCATGAGTGGCGGCCGGTCGGCCGCGGTTCGCGGGGATGGGGGACACCTGTTTGCGCCATCGCCTCTCGTTCGCCCTTGACCCTTCGACAAGCCCAGGGCGAACGGGACCCCTACCCCGTTCGGGCTGAGCCCTTCGACAGGCTCAGGACAGGCCTGTCGAAGCCCACCCTGCGCACCACTCCAGCTTCGACAAACGGGAACGACCAAGGCCCTTCGACAGGCTCAGGGCGAACGGACCCCAGCCCCGTTCGGGCTGAGCCCTTCGACAGGCTCAGGACAGGCCTGTCGAAGCCCACCCTGCGCACCGCTCCAGCTTCGACAAACGGGAACGACCAAGGCCCTTCGACAAGCTCAGGGCGAACGGAACCTAGCCCCGTTCAGGCTCAGGGCAACCGGAACCCCGCCCCGTTCAGGCTGAGGGCGAACGGAACCCCAGCCCCGTTCGTGCTGAGGGCGAACGCATCAAGAGTCGAACGGCGCAGGCGCGGTGGTCACTGCCCTGCATCCAGCGGCGACGCCTGCGGTGCCGGGTTGTTGCGCATCAGGTGGCTGGCCTTGCCCGCCCAATGGCCGAGGAAGTCCGTCACCGTGGTCCGGGCCGCGTCGAAGCTGGCGTCGCAAGCGCCGTTTTCGCCCTCGGCACGCACGCTGCCCGGTTCGAGCGACGCGTCCTCCATCACTTTCACCGCATCGCGGAGCGCCGGATCGACCACGGCGGCCGCCCCCACCGGGACGCGCAGCCGCACCGGGTTCTCCGGCAGCTCACGGATGGCCGCGCGCGCGGCGGCGTCGACCCGGTCGGCCAGCGTCGCGCCGGCGCAGACGCGTTCGATGGCCAGCCTGGCCACGGCGACGGCCGTGGGTTCGAGGGACTCGACCACGCGCCGCCATTCGCCGCTGATCTGCTCCAGCAGCGACTCGGCGCGCGCGCGGGTGTCTTCCTCGGCCGACTCGCGGTCCTGCCGGGCCTGGCCGAGCAGTTGCTCGGCCTCGCGCCGCGCCGCCTCGACGATGGCGCCGGCTTCGCACCGCGCGCCTTGCAGCATGTCTTCGATCGACTGCTGCAGGTCGTTCAAACGGCGCCGGTCGCCGGCGCGGATCACGCCTTCGGCCGATGTCGCGGCCCGCGCCGGCTCAGGCAGGCTCAGCCGCAAGCGGACGAAGGGAGGGTGTCCTTGGGTGGGGGTAAAGGGGTGGGGCATGGGGTGATCCTTCATCGTCGCAGCGTGCATCGTTGCCCGGCATCGTCCGCGCCTGTGCCAGCGACCAGCACCGCCAGGTCCGGGCGGCCATGCCCGGGGGCAGGCAAGCGCCGGCGGTCCGCGACGCCGGTGCCGCCGATATCAAGGCGGCCACCTCGCGCCGCGCTTCGGCGTCCATGTCGTGCAGCAGCCTGTCCCAGAGCCGGGGGAATTCATCGCGCACCCAGAAGCCCAGTTCCGCGAAGGCCAGCCGCGAGTCGTCGTGCGCGGCGTGCGCCGCCCAGTCCAGCTGGCGCGGCAAGGGTTGGATGCTGCCGATGGACAGGGCCCAGCGCCGGTCCGCGGGTTCGAGCCGGCCCAGCCGGTCGACCAGCATCGGCGCCTGGGACATCAGCAGGGCGGCGTACGAACCGGCGCAGCGCCACCGCTCGGCCGGCGACAACAGCGCCAGGCCGGCCCAGTGCCAGGCCTTCACTTCGCCGAAGCCGCCTTGCGCCGCCGCAGCGTCCTGCACGACCGTCGCCGCGCGCCTGGCCAGCAGGCTGCGCGCCGGGGCCGCGCCGGACACCGGCACCGCGCCGTCCCGCGGCTGCCACCACCAGGCGGCGAACCCGGAGGGCAGCGCCTGCCAGGGCGCGGCCCGGTGGTCATCGCGCGCCATCAAGCCGCACCCAGGATGGAATCAGGCGGAACGCCGGCCGACGCCGCACCGTCACCTCGGCCCTCACCTCGTCCAGGAAGCGGCTTGCCATCGCGCCGGCCGCCCTCTTCTTTCATCTTTCGCGCGGCCGCCTCGGCTTCCTTCTGCTGCTTCACCGCCTTGGCCAGCAAGCGCTTCTTCTTGAGCGCGAACAGAAAATGGATGCCGAGGAAGACCACCAGGCCGCCCAACACCGCCAGCGCCGCCATGGCGGCCAGCGCCCAGGCCTTGAGCCGCTCGGCCGAGCCGGCCTCCACCATGAACGGGCCGACCTGCTGCCAGTCGACCGTGGGCGCCTCGATGGCCTGCGCCGGCAACATCACCACCGACAGCTTGCGGTTGCCGGACTCGTCCACCAGCCCCGGGATGCTCGTCGTCACCAGGCGCCGCACCCGCGGCAGGATGAGGTCTTCGTCGAAACCGTCCCGGTGCTTGAGGAAGACCGAGGCCGACGACGGCTGCACCGGCTCGCCCGGCGCCACGCGCTCGGGCAGCACGATGTGCACCCGCGCCATCACCACGCCGTCGATCTGCGACAGGGTGTATTCCAGCTCCTGCGACAGGCCGTGCAGGTAGCGGGCGCGCTCTTCGAGCGGGGTGGAGATCATCCCCTCTTTCTTGAACACGCGCCCGAGGTCGGACAGCTGGCGCTTGGGCAGGCCGGCGGCCTGCAGCAGCTCGGCGGCGCGCGCCAGCTGGCCTTCGCGCACGCTGAGCGCCACGCCGTCCTTGGCCCGGGACTTGGACGCCGAGATGCCGTGCCGCTTGAGCAGCGTGATCATCTCGTTGGCGTCGGTCTCGGCCAGGCCGGTCTGCAGCGGCACTTCGCTGACGCAGGCGCCGGCCAGCAGGCAGCAGGCCAGCACGAGCAGCAGCGAAAGCCTTTTGCCCACCGAACGGGAGGAGAAGGCGGCGGTGTGGGTCATCTTCATTTCCAGTCACCAAGCGTTGGAGGGAGTCGCCGCGGCGCGCGTCATTGCAGCCGGGTCAGCTGGTCGAGCGAGCTGGCGGCCTTGGAGACGGTCTTGGAGACGATCTGCACGCGCTGCTGGTAGTCGGCCAGGGCCAGCATCGCCTTCATCATCATCGCGTCGTCGCCGGCGAGCGTGGCCTTCTCGATCATCGAAGACACCGCCTTGTGGTCGGCCTTGAGGTGGCCGGCGATGTCCGACAGGCCGGCCACCATGCGGCTGCCGATGGACTTGCCGTCCAGGCCCGCCGGCGCCACCGCCGCGGCGCCGCCGGCCTGCGGCTGCGCGCCTTGCCGCTGCCTGTGGGCCGCCAGCGCCTGCGCGAAGCGCTGCGCGTCTTCCGACGAGGCCACACCTTGGCCCTGCAGGCCTTCCAGGCCGCCGCCTTGCTGGACGCCGTGCGGCGCCCTGGCTGGGGCACCGCTGTTCATGGTGGACATTTCGATCGACATGGTTTTCCTTCTCCGTGCGCCGCGGTGGGATGCCGCGTGAAACCCTGGCCGCCGGCGCCTGGCCAGAGGCGCTCGAAGCGGGGCCCGAACTTGAGTGGCTGTGCGGGGCGCAGCGGTTCGCGATGCCGGCAAGAAATCGTCGCGACCGGGGCCTCCGAGCAGACAGGGTTGGGTACGCCATGACCGCGCCCTCACCCCAACCCTCTCCTTGAGGGAGCGGGGGAAATTCAATTCGACGCCCTGTCCCTCATGGAGACGAGGGAAATTCAACTTTCTCTCTCTGAGGAAGAGGGAGGAAGTTCAATCGGACGCAATCTCCCTCGGGAAGACAGGGGAGATTCAAATTTCCTCTCCCTCAAGGAGAGGGGAAATTCGAATTCGACTCCCTCTCCCCCGTACCCGGGGGAGAGGGTGGGGGTGAGGGGGTGGGTGCCTGGCGCGTTCTCTTGACCTACCTGGCACCACCCTCCCACGGACACACCCGCCTCTGGCCACACGGATGACAGCTTGCCGGCCATCCTCCCAGCGCGGGCCTCCTGCGCCAGGCTGCCCCGATGCTTGAGCGGGTCCATACGCCATGACCGCGCCCTCACCCCAACCCTCTCCTTGAGGGAGCGGGGGAAATTCAATTCGACGCCCTGTCCCTCATGGAGACGAGGGAAATTCAACTTTCTCTCTCTGAGGAAGAGGGAGGAAGTTCAATCGGACGCAATCTCCCTCGGGAAGACAGGGGAGATTCAAATTTCCTCTCCCTCAAGGAGAGGGGAAATTCGAATTCGACTCCCTCTCCCCCGTACCCGGGGGAGAGGGTGGGGGTGAGGGGGTGGGTGCCTGGCGCGTTCTCTTGACCTACCTGGCACCACCCTCCCACGGACACACCCGCCTCTGGCCACACGGATGACAGCTTGCCGGCCATCCTCCCAGCGCGGGCCTCCTGCGCCAGGCTGCCCCGATGCTTGAGCGATTCCATACGCCAAGACCGCGCCCTCACCCCAACCCTCTCCCTGAGGGAGAGGGGGAAATTCAAATTCCAGGGCAGTCGACGGATCTAATCCGAGATGCGGCTGGCCTCCTGGGTCAGGTGGCCCCAGTGCTTGAACTGGTCCATCTGCCTTTGGCGGCCCATTTGAGCGATCTCCTGGCGCATCTGCAGCTCCAGCTGTTTTTCCATCATGCGTTGCATCGAGGCTTCGTGGTCCGACAGGCCGTGGCCATCGCCGTGCGTGTGCGACGGGTCGTCGCCGCGGCGTTCCCCGTCGCCGGCCTGGGGTGCCGGGCCGGCGCCGCCGGTGGGCGCGCCTTGCGCGCGGTGCGGGTCCGGCCCCAGGGGCGGGCCTTCCTCCCCGGGGAGGTGTGTCTGCGTGGAAGCGTCCACCACCTCGGCGCCGTGCTGTCGATGCCCGCCCTCGGCCGGGCCTTGCGGCGTCGGCCCCGGCCGGCCGCCTTGCCGCCGGATGAAACCGGCGCGCGCCAGCTCGGCCGGGCTCATCGGCGCCAGGGGTTCGTCGCGCCTGCCCTGAGGCACCAATGCGCGCGAAGTCCCGTCCAGCTCGGCCGGTGGCGTGCCGCCGGACTCTTGCGGCTGCAGGGCCAGGCGCCCCCGCGGCGGCGAGGCGTCGCGCCCCGCCGCGTCGCCGGGGCGCCCGCCGCCTTGCGACGGCGCGTGCCCATGGGACGCCGGCTCCTGCCGCTTGTGCGCCTCGTGGGCGGCCAGCAAACGCATCGCGCCGGAAAACACATGCCCGGCGCCCTTGGAGATCGTGCCCGCCAGGCCCGGGCCGAGCTGGGCCTCCAGCGCCGCCGCGACGCTTTCCTGCACCGCCAGCCGCGCCATGCCCGAATCGGACACCCTGTCCAGCAAGCCGCGGTGACCGCCCTCGCCGGCCCGGCGGCTGTCGCTGGAGCCTGAAGGCGATGGGGATGCGTCGCGCCCGGTCAGCCGCCTTCCGGAGGAGGTCGCGGGCAGCGAAGTGGCTTCGAGCACGCGCGCCGCCACGTCGGACAGGACCTTGTCCGCCGCATGGCGCAGCGGCCGTGCGCCGGTGGCGCCGATGGCGGCCCAGCCGTCGGGAAGGGCCTCCTTGAATTTCGCCTCCAGCCCGTCCATCACGCGGGAGGCCATCGGCCTGAGGAGGGCCGACAGGGATTGCGGCGACGTGGGCGAGGTGGGGTTCGTCGGCATGGCGTCAGGCCTTAATCGGCTTGCACCGCTTGGGGCTGCCACCAGCGCGGCAGCTGGCGCTGACGCGCCGCGGAAGTACCGCCGACGCGCCCGGCCGACTCCTCCTCATGCGACTGCAACACCTCCCTCCCCTGCCCGGCGAGGTCGGCCAGCAGGGCCATCCAACCCAGCGCCTGGACCGGCGAAACCTCCGCCCAGGGCACGGCCTGCGCGATGACCATCTGCCCCGACACCGGCTCGCAACCGAACACCGGCGTGCTCGGCCCGGCCGCCCGCAACTGCAGCCACAGCAACCGGCGCACCGCCTGGGGCTGGATGCCCGCGGGCATCGGCCCGACCCAGACATAGAACATGACGTGGTCGGGCAAATCCTGCGTCGCCGGCGCCCAGCGAAAAGACTCGCCGCGCCACTCCACGCCCTGCTCGGCTTCGCCCAGGCCGCACAGGCGACGCAGTTCCTTCAACCAGCCGGCGCAGGCGACACCCGCCTGCTGCTGCCCCGCAACGCCCATGGCCCACCTCCCTTGTTCATTCCGCGATTCGCACGCCGCCCGCAGGGCCACGCTTGGAGATGAGTGGTGGGCCAATGGGATCGGTTCGCCTCGCTCAACCGAAACCAACACTTCAGCTCATCCACGCAAGTCGTTCAAAACGCGCGAATCCACGCGTCGCGGCGGCGCGACCGTCATTTCTACGGTTTTATCCGGACAGGCCTGCCTTGAAGCCTTTACGACCTCAAGCGATGTCAGCCTCGCTCCTTCTTGGTCATCGGCTTACTATCAACAACATCCCCAAGACCCCCTCTGCCGGCCTGTCCCGTGCTGGACATAGACTCTGGCGCTTTGCCCCCGCCTCCTCGCCCCATGCCCGCCCAACCTTCCCGGCCCCTTCCCGCCCCCTCGTCCGCTGGGCACGCCCCCAAGCCGCCAGCTGGGCAGAAAGTCCGCTCCCTCTCCGGCCTGGCCCCCTTTCTGCGCCCCTACCGCGGCCACATTGCGCTGGCGATGCTGTTCCTGGTGCTCGCTGCCGTCAGCACGCTGGTGATGCCGCTGGCGCTGAAGGCTTTGATCGACGATGGTTTGGTCGCGGCCGACCCGGGGCAGCGGTTGATGGCGCTGCGCGAACACTTCCTGGCCTTGTTCGCCGTCGGCGCGGCGCTGGGGGTGTTCTCGGCGGCGCGTTTCTACACCGTCACCTGGCTGGGCGAGCGCATCACGGCCGATTTGCGCAATGCGGTCTACGCGCATGTGGTGCGACAGAGCCCGGAGTTCTTCGAGGTCACGCAGACCGGCGAAGTGCTGTCGCGCCTGACGACGGACACCACCCTGGTGCAGACGGTGGTCGGCTCCAGCCTGTCGATGGGCCTGCGCAATGCGGTGATGGGCGTGGGCGCGATGTCGATGTTGATCTTCACCAATCCCTATGTGATGTCGCAGGTGCTGGGCATCCTGGTGCTGGTGGTGCTGCCGGCCATCTTCTTCGGGCGCCGCGTGCGCAAGCTCAGCCGGGCCAGCCAGGACCGGGTGGCCGATTCGAGCGCCATCGCGGCCGAGGTGCTCAATGCCATCCCGGTGGTGCAGAGCTACCGGCAGGAGGCGCGCGAGGCGGCGCGTTTCGACGAGTCCACCCGCAGCGCCTTCCTCACCGCCGTCAAGCGCACCCGCATGCGTTCCTTCCTGGTGGCTTTCATCATCACTGCCACCTTCGGCGCGCTGCTGTGGGGCTTGTACCAGGGCACGCAGGCGGTGCTGCAGGGGCGCATCACCGCCGGGCACCTGGGGCAGACGGTCGTCTACGTGATCATCCTCGTGGGCAGCGTGGCGGTGCTGGCCGAGGTCTACGGCGACCTGCTGCGCGCCGCCGGCGCCACCGAGCGGCTGATGGAGTTGCTGGCCACGCGGTCGTCGATCGAATCGCCGGCGCGGCCGGTGCCGCTACCCTCGCCGGCCGGCGGTGCGCGGCTGGTGTTCGACAACGTCACTTTCCACTACCCGTCGCGGCCGGCGACGGCGGCGTTGTCGCATGTCAGCTTCAGCGTCGAGCCGGGCCAGACCATCGCGCTGGTGGGCCCGAGCGGCGCGGGCAAGAGCACGGTTTTCCAACTGCTGCTGCGTTTGTACGACACACGCCAGGGACGCATCGAAGTCAACGGCGTGTCGGTTCGCGACGCGGCCCTGCACGACCTGCGCGACGTGGTGGGCATCGTGCCGCAGGACAGCGTGATCTTTTCGGCCGACGCGATGGAGAACATCCGCTACGGCCGGCCCGAGGCCAGCGACGAGCAAGTCATCGAGGCGGCGAAGATGGCTTTCGCCCACGACTTCATCAGCGCGCTGCCCGAGGGATACAAGACCTTCCTCGGCGAGCGCGGCGTGCGCCTGAGCGGCGGCCAGCGCCAGCGCATCAGCATCGCCCGCGCCATCCTGAAGAACCCGCCGCTCTTGCTACTGGACGAAGCCACCAGCGCGCTCGACGCCGAAAGCGAACGCATGGTGCAGGCCGCGCTGGAACAGGCGATGCGCCACCGCACCACCCTCGTCATCGCCCACCGGCTGGCGACGGTGCAGCAGGCCGACCGCATCATCGTGATGGAAGCCGGCCGCATCGTCGACGCCGGCACGCACGCCGAACTGCAGGCGCGCGACGGGGTCTACGCGCGGCTGGCGGCGCTGCAGTTCGGGGTCGCGGACGCAGGGGATTGAATGGAATGGGCGCCGCCGCGAGGTCATGCCTCTTTGGCGGGATTGGCTTCAGCCGCGCCCGCCTGCGAGGAAATCGCGGCTGAAGCCGCTCCTACGTGCGGCCGCGCCTGCGAACGCGGCGTTGCCCGTGCCGGCACGGGGCCTCAACCCCACAACGCCAGGAAATCCAGCACCGCCGACAGCAGCCGCGCCTTCCAAATGCCCTGCGCCGCGGCCTGCGCCAGCCATTCGCGGGCCTGGGCGGTGTCGCGCGACAGACCGATGCCCCAGGCCTGCATCCAGCCCAGATTGAACGCCGCGTCGGCGTCGCCCTGTTCCGCGGCCTTGCGGTACCACAACGCCGCCAGGCCGGGAGCCTCGTCCACGCCATCGCCGACCTCGTACATCCGGCCCAGGTTGTACTGCCCGGTGGCCAGGCCCTGCTCGGCGGCCTTGCGGTACCAGGCGACGGCCTGGGCCAGGTCTTTCGCCACGCCATCCCCGGCCTCGTAGAGCGTGCCCAGGTTGTTCTGCGCGTCGGCATCGCCTTGCGCGGCCGCCTGGCTGTACCAATGGAAAGCTTGGCGGTAGTCCACCGCCACGCCCTGGCCGGTGTCGTACAGGTTCGCAAGGTTGTATTGCGCCACCGCGTTGCCCTGCTCCGCGGCCTGGCGGTACCAGCGCAACGCCTGCCCGAAGTCTTTCTTGTCGCTTTCGTACAGGTAGCCGAGCGCCCCGGCGGCGTCGGGGTCGCCCTGTTCCGCCGACTTGCGGTACCAGTGCATCGCCTGAGCTTTGTCTGTCGGCAGGCCTTTGCCGTATTCGTAGGCATTGCCGAGGTTGTACTGCGCGACGGGGTGGCCCTGCCCGGCCGCCAGCCGGTACCAGTGCGCGGCTTTCTCGGGGTCTTTCTCCACACCGTCCGCGCCGACGGCGTGCAGGTAGCCCAGCTCGGCTTGGGCGTCGATGTCGCCCCTTTCCGCCGACATGGCATAGAGCGCCACGGCACGCCGCATGTCCTTGGGCACGCCTTGCCCCCGTGCGTGCGATTCGGCCAGGCGGTAGAAAGCGACCTTGTCGCCTTGCGCGGCCGACGCCCGGTACAAATCCAACGCCTTCTGGAGGTCTTGCGGCACACCCCGGCCGTTCGCATGCATGTGGCCGAGGTGGGCCTGGGCTTGCGGGTGGTTTTGTCCGGCCGCCTGCTCCAGCCATTCGGCCGCCTGGGCGTCGTCGCGTTCGACGCCGTCGCCCGTGGCGTAGGCCATGCCCAGGTGGTACTGCGCGGCGGCGTGCCCCTGCTCGGCGGCGCGGCGGTACCAGCGCGCCGCTTCGGCGAGGTCTTTCGCGACGCCTTCGCCGTTCTCGTAGGAAAGGGCCAGGTTGTACTGGGCGTTCTCATGCCCCTGCTCGCCCGCCCGGCGGTACCAGAGCACCGCCTGGGCGGCCGACCTGACCACGCCTTCGCCGTTGTCCAGCGACACCGCCAGGTTGTATTGCGCGCGGGCATCGCCTTGCTCGGCCGCTTTTCGGTACCACGTCACGGCCGCCGCCTGGTCTTTCGGGACGCCGCGCCCGAAGTCCAGGGCCAGGGCCAGGTTGAACTGGGCCTGCGGATCGCCCTGCGCGGCGGCCTTGCGCAACCACACCGCGGCCTCGAAGTCGTTCCGCTCGACGCCTTCGCCGTCCTGGTACGAGATGGCGAGGTTGTATTGCGCGCGCGCGTCGCCCTGGTCGGCGGCCTTGCGGTACCAGGCCACGGCGGCCGCGTGGTCCGTCCGCACGCCGTCCCCGTTGTCATAGGCCAGCGCCAACTCGTATTGGGCGCCGGCGTGCCCCTGCTCGGCGGCCCGGCGGTACCAATGGGCGGCGCGTCTGAGGTCCGTGCGCACGCCCTCGCCGAGGGCCAGCCGCCTGCCCAGTTCGTACTGCGCGCCGGCGTCCTTCGCAGTTGCGAGGGACTGCAATTCGCGCAGCGGCATTGCCCCCGTGTCACGGTCGGACGCCTCCCGGGCAGTTGGGACCGCGGCGCCGGGCGCGGCGGGGGCCGGGAGGGTGGAAAAAAGGGCCAGCGACGCGGCCCATGCGATGGGAAGGTGACCGTACTTCAGAAAGAAACCCATGGAGGAAGGTGGATGCGCCAGGCATCGGGTGCCGGATCCGGATCGGATCAGCCCCCGATTTTGACGCCCCTGCCCCCGCCGCCAGCGCGCGGCACGCCCTCAGGGCTTCTTGCCGCCGGCCTTCGCCGCCTTCGCATTGCCGAACATGAAGCTGAAGCCCGTCGCCGTGGTGCTGTTGGCCTGTGCGGTGGTGGCGAAGGCGTGGCAGCCCAGGCAGCTCGTGCCGCTTTGCTGCATGAAGGTCTCCAGCACCGGGTTCACCAAGGTGGTGGTGCTGACATCGCCCAGCGGCAGCGGCACGGCAGTGGGCACCGGCGAGGCGTAGTCCTGCACCGTGCGCGACCACTGCGAATCGACCATGCGGTAGTACTGCCAGGGCGATTTCGGGTCGCCCTGCACGATGATGCCGTGGGCCTGCTGGCTCACCGTCGCGGACAGCGGCGTGTCTGGGAATTCCTGCACCACTTGCGTCGGGTTGGTGCCGACAGTGTTCGGCGGCGTGGCGCTGCCGACCAGGTTGAAGCTGTAAGGCCCGGTAGGTGTCGCGCCCTTCACCGGGGCGTTGTCCACCTGATAGAAGGTCGCCCACAAGCCCACCGACTGCGGCCCGCCGCTGGCGAACACGTGCATTCCGACCAGCCCCACGGTCACGACCTGCCCCGGTCCCTTGCCGCCCACCGGCGGAAGGTAGCCCTGCGCGGTATGGAATCGGCCTGATGCGATCTCCGCGGCGGTCAGCACTTTCCACGCGCCCTTCACCTCGATCGAGCCGACCGGCAGCACGATGTTGGTTTTGGCTGCGTAGGCCGCCTGCTTGCCGGCTTCGTACAGGCCGTTGCCGACGATGTAGTCGAACTGCGCCCGGTTCATCGCCACGTCGTAGTACACCGGGATCTTCTGCTGGTCGTACAGGATGTTGCCGTCGGCCTGGTGGACCTGGTCCAGCGGCATGGCCGCCGCGCCGGCCAGGGCGGCGCGGCTCGAAGCCGCCTGGGCGGCCACGTCGCGCGATACCTTGGAGGTGCGAGCCAACAGGCGTATCGAACCCGCCGCCACTTTCGACGCGATATCCGCCGGCAGCCCGGCGTGCTTGAAACCCGTGTTCCATGGCGACGGTTTGGCGCCGTTGGGCAGGAACACCTGTTCTTCGGTCTTGTAGGTTTCCCAGACGGTGGGCGCCTTGGCGCCGAAGGCGGCGGCCTTGTCCGGCACGCCGCGGCTGCCCGCCTTGGCGGGCCAGTTCAGGTAGAAAAAGTTCTGCCACATCGCGCAGTCGGCGCCCTGGTCGGTGAACTCGCTGTTGTTGAGCTTGAGGACCGGCGCCAGCACGATCATCTGAGGCGGCGAGCCGCCGCAGGGGAAGCTGGGCGGCTGGCTGGGCGTTTGCGCGTGGGCCGGGAGGCCCCAGGCGCCCAAGGCGGCGCCCAGCGCGACGGCTAACAGGGAACGGGCATGGCGGTTGGCTGCTGAGTTCAATCGAAATCCTCCCGAGGTTGGTGGTGCGTGGTGGCTGGCTTTTTCGTGCCGGCACCGGATCGGGGTTTCCTCCCGATGGGCGTTTTGGACACCTTCGGCACGTGCACCGAGTGTGCACACCGCCAGGGGGCGGAACCGGGATTCGGCGAGCCAACCTGTCAGAGTTGCCAAGCGGGTAAACGAGCGTGGATGGCGGCCTACGCCGGCGTCAGGTCGCCGACCGGCCCAAGGGGAGCGGATGTTCTCAAGGCACTTTCGCCTTGCAGTGCTCGGGCTTGCCGTCCCTGAACGACACCGTGATGCTCGTCGGCCCGGCCAGTCCGAGCACCAGCAGATAGGCCTGGCCGTCCAGGCAGACCTTGCGCAACTTCCAGGCCTGCACCAGGCCTTCCACCTTGATGTCTTCGATCACCACCGACTCCATCTCGAAGGTGCGCTCGGGCGTGCCGGAAGAAGGCAGACGGCTGGGCGAGGTTTGCGACCAGGCCGGCAGGCTCAGGCAGCAGCTGGCGGCGAGCAGGGCCGTGAGGTGTCGAACTTGAATCTTCTTCGCCATGCGTTGTCTCCTGGTGAGAAGGGGAGAAGGGCTACCGGTGCTGCGCCGGCGCGTCCGCCCATGGGTCAATAGAATTCCAGTATGCACGCCCCATCCTTACCTACCGCCGCCGTCCCGGACGGCCGCCCCGCACGCTCCCAGTACGAAGACTTCATGCGCCACGTCGACACCCACGGCGTGCTCAAGGGCGACCGCACCGGCACCGGCACCAAGAGCGTCTTCGGCCACCAGATGCGCTTCGACCTGAACGAAGGCTTCCCCCTGGTGACGACCAAGAAGGTGCACCTGAAGTCCATCATCCTGGAACTGCTTTGGTTCCTGCGCGGCGACAGCAACGTGAAGTGGCTGCAGGAGCGCGGCTGCACGATCTGGGATGAATGGGCGCGCGAGGACGGCGACCTCGGCCCGGTCTACGGCGTGCAATGGCGCAGCTGGCCGACGCCCGGCGGCGGCCACGTCGACCAGATCGCCGAGGTGGTGCGCCAGCTCAAGACCCAGCCCGATTCGCGCCGCATCATCGTGAGCGCCTGGAACGTCGCCGACCTTCCGCAGATGGCGCTGATGCCCTGCCACGCCTTCTTCCAGTTCTACGTCGCCCCGGCGACGCATGCCGGCGGGCGCGGCAAACTCAGCTGCCAGCTCTACCAGCGCAGCGCCGACATCTTCCTCGGCGTGCCCTTCAACATCGCCAGCTACGCGCTGCTGACCCACATGCTGGCCCAGCAGTGCGACCTCGACGTCGGCGACTTCATCTGGACCGGCGGCGACTGCCACATCTACAGCAACCACGCCGAGCAAGTGGCGCTGCAGCTGTCGCGCCAGCCCCTGCCCTACCCCACACTGAACATCAAGCGCAAGCCGGCATCGATCTTCGACTACGAATTCGACGACTTCGAAGTGCTGGGCTACCAGCACCACCCGGCGATCAAAGCGCCGGTGGCGGTTTGACGTCTGGCTCGGCCGCGGCATGCTGACCCGCCGCCAAGTCGCCGTCCTGGCCCTCTTGACGCTGATGTGGGGCGTCAACTGGC
>CBJNAE010000043.1:0-16884 GCA_966433995.1 uncultured Ideonella sp.
CGCTGATGGCCAGCGCGCCGCCGGAGCCGCCTTCGCCGATGATGGTGGTGATGATCGGCACTTCCAGCTGGGCCATCTCGAAGATGTTCCGGCCGATGGCTTCGGACTGGCCACGCTCCTCCGCGCCGATGCCAGGGTAGGCGCCGGGCGTGTCGACGAAGGTGAAGACGGGGATGCCGAACTTCTCGGCCAGCTTCATCAGCCGCAGCGCCTTGCGGTAGCCCTCCGGACGCGACATGCCGAAGTTGCGCATGCCGCGCTCCTTGGTGTCGCGGCCCTTTTGGTGGCCCAGCACCATGCAGGCTTGGCCGTTGAAGCGGGCCAGGCCGCCGACGATGGATTGGTCGTCGGCGAAATGGCGGTCGCCGTGGAGTTCCTGGAACTCGGTGAAGATGTCGTTGACGTAGTCCAGCGTGTAGGGCCGCTGCGGGTGTCGCGCGGTCTGCGTGACCTGCCAGGGCGACAGGTTGGCGTAGATGTCCTTGGTGAGCTGCAGGCTCTTCTTGCTCAGCCGGTCGATCTCCTCGGAGATGTCGACGGCCGACTCGTTCTGCACGTAGCGCAGCTCTTCGATCTTGGTTTCCAGATCGGCCACCGGCTGCTCGAAATCGAGGAAATGGCGTTTGCTCATGGGCGTGTTTCCTTAGGGCCGCCCCGCGGCCGCGGGGCGAAAAAAACAGGTCAATAGTCTACCGGCAGCGGGTCCAGGCTGCGCCAGAGGTACCAGGTGGCGACGGACCGGAAAGGCGCCCAGGCCTCGCCCACTTCGCGCGCCTCGGCGCGCGACACCGGCTCGCCGCTGAAGTAGCTCAGGCTGATGCCCTTGATGAGGCCCAGGTCGTCCAGCGGCATCACGTTGGGCCGCATCAAATGGAAGATGAGGAACATCTCCGCCGTCCAGCGGCCGATGCCGCGGATCGCGACCAACTCCTCGATGATGGCCTCGTCGTCCATCTTCTGCCATTGGTCGACATGCACCGCGCCTTCGTCGAAGTGGCGGGCCAGGTCGGTGAGGTATTCCACCTTGCGCGCCGACAGTCCGGCGCCGCGCATGCTGGCCTCCGCCAGGCCGAGCACGCTGCGCGGCTGGATGCGGTGGGCCGGGTCGGCGGGCGACAGCGCGGTGAATTTCGACCAGACCGACTGGGCCGCCTTCACCGAGATCTGCTGGCCGACGATGGAACGCGCCAGCGTGGTGAAGGCATCGCCGCGGCTTTGCAGGCGCGCCTGGCCGAAGCGGGGGATCAGCTTGCGCATCACGCGGTCGCGCTTGGACAAATGCTTGCAGGCGTCGTCCCAGTAGTGGGGCGTGACGTCGACGATGCCTTCAGGCACCGCCAAAGCCGCGGGCTCGGCGGGTTCGGCCTTGGCGCCACGGGTGGCCATCAGGTCCTCGTCCATGTGGTGCCGGCCGGCGAATCCTGCAGCGCCACGCCCTGGGCCAGCAGGTCTTTGCGGATCTGGTCGGCCAAGGCGAAGTCCCTGGCTTGCTTGGCGGCCGCGCGTTGGGCGATCGCCGCCTCGATGGCTTCGGCCGTCAAACCCTGGCCCTCCTCGCCCTGCCCGGCGCGCCCCCCGCCCTGCAGGTAGGCGCGGGGCGGCTGCTGCAGCAGGCCCAGCGCGGCGCCGAGCCGCTTGAGCAGCCCGGCGGATTCGGCCGACCGCGTGCGGTTGACCTCGCCGGCCAGCTCGAAAAGCACCGCCACCGCCTCCGGCGTGTTGATGTCTTCGTTCATCGCCTTGCGGAAGGCCGCGGCGGCCGGCTGCGCCCAGTCGACCCCGGCCACGGGCGCGGCCTCGACCCCGTCCAGCGCTGTGTACAGGCGCTTGAGCGCGTTGCGGGCGTCGTCCAGGTTGGCGTCGCTGAAATTGAAGGGACTGCGGTAGTGGGTGCGCAGCATCAGGAAGCGGATGGTCTCGCCGTCGTAGCGGCGCAGCACGTCGCGGATGGTGAAGAAGTTGCCCAGCGACTTGGACATCTTCTCGTTGTCGACGTTGAGGAAGCCGTTGTGCATCCAGTAATTGGCGTAAGGCTTGCCGCTGGCGCCCTCGCTCTGCGCGATCTCGTTCTCATGGTGCGGGAACTGCAGGTCGAGCCCGCCGCCGTGGATGTCGAATTGCTCGCCGAGCAGCGCGCAGCTCATCGCCGAGCACTCGATGTGCCAGCCCGGGCGGCCCGTGCCGAAGGCGCTGGGCCACTTGGCGTCGTCCGGCTCGGATTCCTTGGCGGCCTTCCAGAGGACGAAGTCCAGCGGGTCCTCCTTGTCGCCCTGCACCGCCACGCGCTCGCCGGCGCGGAGCTGGTCCAGGCTCTTGCCGGAAAGCTTGCCGTAGCCCGGGAATTTGCGCACGGCGAAGTTCACGTCGCCGCTGGCCGACCGGTAGGCCAGGCCCTTGGCCTCCAGCGCGGCGATGAGGGACAACATCTTCGGAACGTGCTCGGTAGCGCGCGGCTCGAACGTCGGCGGCTCGATGCCCAGCGCGGCGGCATCCTCGTGCATGGCGGCGGTCATCTCGTCGGTCAGGCTGCGGATGGGGATGCCGCGCTCCAGCGCGCGCTTGATGATCTTGTCGTCGATGTCGGTGACGTTGCGGACATAAGTGACCCCGTACCCCAGTTCGCGAAGCCACCGGTAGACCACGTCGAACGTCGTCATCGAGCGCGCATGGCCGACATGGCAGTAGTCGTAGACGGTCATTCCGCAGACGTAGATGCGCACGTGCTGGGGATCGATCGGCGTGAAGGTCTCGACGCTTCGTGAAAGCGAATTGAAAAGTCGCAATGTCATGGAGAGACAACAAGGAGAGGGCGGCCGTGCGGCGCGCACGGGCAGGGTCTGGGACGGGCGCACGCGGGGACGAGGCCGGCCGGCATGCGGTTACTTCGAAGATGCGGGTCGGCGCGGGGTTGGCGCCGGGCCGGTCGCGAGGAGACAAAAAAGGGGCTGAACTACAATGGATTTCAGTATAGCGGCGGCCATGCCCACGGGCAGCGCGCCGCGCCGCGGGCTCGCCAATACGGCCCGCCCCGGCCTGACGAAGGCCCTGAGACATTGACTCCCCGATGACGCGTTCACCCATCGCCGCCTTGACCCTTGCCGCGGGCTTGCTCTGCCTCTCCGGGGCGGTTTCCTCCGCGGAAGAAAAGCCGCCGGCGGTCAGTTTTTCCACCGCGTCTCGGCTCGCCGACGCCGGCCAGACCGAACAGGCGCTGCGCCTGGTCGAGACCGCGCTGAAGACCCGCCCCCGCGACCCCCAGTGGCGCTTCCTGCAAGGCACGCTGCTGTCGCGCAGCCAGCGCCCCGACGAAGCCATCGCCGTCTTCACCGCGCTGACCGAGGACTACCCCAACCTGCCCGAGCCCCACAACAACCTGGCCGCGCTGCTGGCAGCCAAGGGCCAGACCTCCCAGGCGCGGGCGGCGCTCGAAGCGGCGTTGCGGGCCGACTCGACCTACGCCACGGCCCACGAAAACCTCGGCGACCTGCAATTGCGCCTGGGGCTCGAGTCCTACCAGCGCGCGCTGGCGGCCGGCGGCGACGCCGCATCCCTGAACCGCAGGATCAAGCTGCTGCGGCAATTGCTGCAGGAAGACGTCCCCGCCGCGCCTTCCGGCAAACGCTGACCGCCGCCCTGGGCGGCAGTCTCCCCTCAACTCTCCCCTTCCACGGCCCACACATACATACATGGCTTCCATGAATCGACTCCTCCACCGATTGACCGTCACCGGCGTTGTACTGGGCGCCGTCCTCGCCGGCAGCGCTGCCTGGGCCCAGCAGAAAGTCAAGCTGGCCACGACGATGGGTGACATCGTGATCGAGCTGGACGCCGCCAAGGCGCCCAAGACGGTCGAGAATTTCGTGGCGTACGTGAAGTCCGGCCACTACAACGGCACAGTCTTCCACCGCGTCATGGACAACTTCATGATCCAGGGCGGCGGCTTCGACGCCGGCATGGTGCAGAAACCGACCAACCCGCCCATCGCGCTGGAAAGCCGCAACGGCTTGAAGAACGACCGCGGCACCGTCGCCATGGCCCGCACCGGCATTCCCGATTCGGCCACGTCGCAGTTCTTCATCAACCTCAAGAACAACGATTTCCTGAACGCCAACCCCTCGCCGGAACCCAACGGCTACGCGGTGTTCGGCAAAGTGGTCAGCGGCATGGAAGTGGTCGACAAGATCCGCGCCGTGCCCACCGGCAACAAGGCCGGCCACCAGAACGTGCCCCTGGAACCCGTCGTCATCAAGTCCGCCACCCTGGAGAAATAACATGAGCCAACAACAAGTCGAGCTGCACACCAACCACGGCGTGATCCGGGTCGAACTGGACGCCGAGAAGGCGCCCGAGTCCGTCCGCAACTTCCTGGCCTACGTGGAAAAGGGCCACTACGACGGCACGGTGTTCCACCGGGTCATCAAGGGCTTCATGATCCAGGGTGGCGGCTTTGACGCCACGATGAAGCAAAAGCCCACCGAGGCGGCCATCCGCAACGAAGCCTCCAACGGCCTGAAGAACGCCCGCTACACCCTGGCCATGGCGCGGACATCCGACCCGCACTCGGCCACCGCCCAGTTCTTCATCAACGCCGCCGACAACGACTTCCTGAACTTCAAGTCCGAGAGCCCGTCGGGTTGGGGCTACGCGGTGTTCGGCAAGGTGGTCGACGGCACGCAGGTGGTCGACGCGATCGAGCGCGTGAAGACCGGCCGCAAGGGCTTCTACGACGACGTCCCGAACGAGGACGTGGTGATCGAGAAGGCCGTCCTGGTCTGACGATGGGCCAGGCACCGGCGCCGCTGCCGACCTTCTGGGAACTGCAAGCCGGGCCGTCCTGGGGGACGATCGATTTCATCAGCGACCTCCACCTCGACCGTCGCTCGCCGCTGACATTCGAGGCCTTTTCAAGGCACCTGCTCGGCACCCCGGCGGACGCCGTCTTCATCCTGGGCGACCTCTTCGACGCCTGGGTCGGCGACGACGCCCGCCACGAGGGTTTCGAGGCCGAGTGCGCCAGCGTGCTGGCCGAGGCGGCCGCGCACCGCGCGGTGGCGTTCATGGCCGGCAACCGCGATTTCCTGGTCGGCGCAGGCATGCTTTCCGACTGCGGCATGCTGGGCCTGGCCGACCCGGCGGTGCTGGTCGCGTTCGGAAGGCGGCTGATGCTGTGCCACGGCGACGCGCTGTGCCTTTCCGACCAGCCCTACCAGGCCTTCCGCGCCGAGGTCCGCGACCCACAGTGGCAACGGCGCTTCCTGTCCCTGCCGCTGGCCCGGCGCCGCGAAATGGCCAGCCACATGCGGGCCGAAAGCCAGCGCCGGCACGCGCAGCAGCATGAAGCCGCGGCGGGTTATGAGGATGCCGACATCGACACGCCCACCGCGGTGGCATGGATGCACCAGGCCGGCACCCCCGTCATGGTCCACGGCCACACGCACCGGCCGGGCAGCGAACCGATGGCGCCGGGCTTCGTGCGCCACGTGCTGAGCGACTGGGACCTGGACGGCCACCATGGCGCGCCGCGCGCCCAGGTTCTGCGGTTGACGGAACGGGGTTTCGAACGCTTGGGACTGGAGCAAGCGCTGCTGCCTTCTTCGCCCCCGGAATCCGAAGCCGTGCCCTCGGCGCCCGTTTGAGCGGGCGGCTGGACCGTGCTTCAAGGCCTCTGGCGGCGGTTCGGCGACTGGCGGGAGAGCCGCGCGCTGGCCAGGCACGCCATCGACGACACGCTGTGGGGATGGACGCTGACGCGCTACGCCTTCCTCCGCGAGCTGACCGACACCGACCAGGACCGCCTGCGCCGCTTGTGCAGTCTGTTCCTGGCGAGCAAGGAATTCCATGGCGCCGGCGGCTTCACCGTGACCGACGAAGTCGCGGTGGCAGTGGCGGCCCAGGCTTGCCTGCCGGTGCTGAACCTCGACCTGAGGCTCTACGACGGCTTCGTCGGCATCGTCATGCACGCCAGGGAAGTGGCCGTCGAGCGCGAATACCTCGATGAGGACGGGGTCGTGCACCGCTACACCGACAGCCTGGCAGGAGAAGCGATGGATGGCGGCCCGATGATGCTCACCTGGCAGGCGCTACTCGACGCCGAGGACGATGCCAACGAGCAGCCCTACAACGTCGTGATCCACGAGTTCGCCCACGTGCTGGACATGCGCGAAGGTTTGTCCTCCCGGTTGGAAGGGCTGGCCGAAGCCTATGAAGCGTTCTGCGGAGAAGTCGACGCGGGCGTGGACGACACCTTGATCGACCCCTACGGCAGCGAATCGACGGAAGAGTTCTTCGCCGTGGCGTGCGAGGCCTTCTTCACCGCAGGGCGGGCGATGCGGAGGGAATACCCGGCGCTCTATGGGTCGCTGCGGCAGTACTTCGCGCAGGACCCCGCGCTGCGTTCCACCGCCTAAAACCGCCCCTGCCTGCGGCCCCGTCACCCAGCCGAGACACGCGTTCGCCGCAGCGCGGACGCGAAAAAAAGGAGCCGTGAGGCTCCCTTTCTCTCATCGCGGCGCACGGTGGATGCGCCGCCCCGGCCCGAGCGGCGCCGTCAAGCCGTGGCGGGCTCCGACTTCGGCTTGTCGCTCTTCTTGTTGGGCTGGATGTCCAGCACGGCCTTGCCCTCGGCGTCGATGTCGACCGTCAGCCGGCCACCGTCGACCAGGCTGCCGAAGAGCAGCTCGTCGGCCAGCGCACGGCGGATGGTGTCCTGGATCAGCCGCTGCATCGGGCGGGCGCCCATCAGCGGGTCGAAACCCTTCTCGGCCAGGTGTTTGCGCAAGGCATCGGTGAACGCCACTTCGACCTTCTTCTCGGCGAGCTGGCTTTCCAACTGCAGCAGGAACTTGTCGACCACGCGCATGATGATCTCCTGGTCGAGCGCGCGGAAACTGACGATGGCGTCCAGGCGGTTGCGGAACTCCGGGGTGAACATGCGCTTGATGTCGCCCATCTCGTCGCCGGACTCACGGGCCGTGGTGAAGCCGATGGTGGACTTGTTCATCGTCTCGGCGCCCGCGTTGGTCGTCATGATGATGATGACGTTGCGGAAGTCGGCCTTGCGCCCGTTGTTGTCGGTCAGCGTGCCGTGGTCCATGACCTGCAGCAGCACGTTGAAGACGTCGGGGTGGGCCTTCTCTATCTCGTCCAGCAGCAGCACGCAGTGCGGCTTCTTGGTGACCGCCTCGGTCAGCAGGCCGCCCTGGTCGAAGCCGACGTAGCCCGGCGGCGCGCCGATCAGGCGGCTGACGGCGTGGCGCTCCATGTACTCGCTCATGTCGAAGCGGATCAGCTCGATGCCCAGGATGTAGGCCAGCTGCCGAGCCGCCTCGGTCTTGCCCACGCCGGTGGGGCCGCTGAAGAGGAAGGCGCCGATCGGCTTGTCCGGTTTGCCCAGGCCGGAGCGGGCCATCTTGATGGCCGACGCCAGAGCGTCGAGCGCGGGGTCCTGGCCGAAGACCACGCTCTTGAGGTCGCGGTCCAGGCTCTTGAGCTTGGAGCGGTCGTCGCTGGAGACGCTGGCCGGCGGGATGCGCGCGATCTTCGCGACGATGTCCTCGACCTCGCTGCGGGTGATGGTCTTCTTCTGCTTGCTCTTGGGCAGGATGCGCTGCGCGGCGCCCGCCTCGTCGATCACGTCGATCGCCTTGTCGGGCAAGTGGCGATCGTTGATGAACTTGGCGGACAGCTCGGCCGCCGCCTGCAGCGCGCCGATCGCGTACTTGACGCTGTGGTGCTCCTCGAAGCGCGACTTCAGGCCCTTGAGGATCTCGACCGTCTGCTCGACCGATGGCTCGGCCACGTCGACCTTCTGGAAGCGGCGTGACAGCGCGGCGTCTTTCTCGAAGATGCCGCGGTACTCGGTGAAGGTCGTCGCGCCGATGCACTTCATCTGGCCCGAGCTCAGCGCGGGCTTGAGCAGGTTGCTCGCGTCCAGCGTGCCGCCGGAGGCCGCGCCGGCGCCGATCAGCGTGTGGATCTCGTCGATGAACAGCACCGCGTTGGACATGTCGCGCAGGTGCTTCAGCACGCCCTTGAGCCGCTGCTCGAAATCGCCACGGTACTTGGTGCCGGCCAGCAGCGCGCCCATGTCCAGGGAATAGACGGTGGCGTCGGCCAGCACCTCGGGCACGTCGCCCTGGGTGATGCGCCAAGCGAGGCCTTCCGCGATCGCGGTCTTGCCCACGCCGGCCTCGCCGACGAGCAGGGGGTTGTTCTTGCGCCGGCGGCACAGCACCTGGATCACGCGCTCGACTTCCATCTCGCGGCCGATCAAGGGGTCGATCTTGCCCTCCTTGGCCATGGTGTTGAGGTTCTGGGTGAACTGGTCCAGCGGCGAGCCCTTGCCCTCGCCCTCCTCCTTCTCGGCCTGCGCTTCCGAGGCACCGTCGCTCGGCTTGGCCGGCTCGGGCGGGTCGCTCTTCTTGATGCCGTGGGCGATGAAGTTGACCACGTCGAGCCGGGTCACGCCCTGCTGGTGCAGGTAATAGACGGCGTGGGAATCCTTCTCGCCGAAGATCGCCACCAGCACGTTGGCGCCGGTGACTTCCTTCTTGCCGCTGCCGGTGGATTGCACGTGCATGATCGCGCGCTGGATCACGCGCTGGAAACCCAGCGTCGGCTGCGTGTCGACCTCGTCGTTGCCGCCGACCGTGGGCGTGTTCTCCTTGATGAACTGCGTCAGGCTCTTGCGCAGATCGTCGAGGTTGGCCGAGCAGGCGCGCAGCACTTCCGCGGCCGACGGGTTGTCGAGCAGAGCCATCAGCAGGTGCTCGACGGTGATGAATTCGTGCCGCTGCTGGCGAGCCTCCACGAAGGCCATGTGCAGGCTGACTTCAAGTTCTTGGGCGATCATGCGGCCTCCATAATGCATTGCAACGGGTGACCGCCGCGGCGAGCGGCGGACGAAACCAACTCCACTTTCGTGGCAGCCACATCCTTCGAGAAAACGCCGCAGACGCCGCGCCCTTCGTGGTGGATCTTGAGCATGATCTGAGTGGCCGCCTCGAGATCAAGCTTGAAATACTCCTGCAGCACCATCACGACGAATTCCATCGGCGTGTAGTCGTCGTTGAGCAGGACCACCTGGTACATCGGGGGCGGCTCGACGCGTGCCGTCTGGCGCTCGGCGACGACGGAACCTTGGCCGTCGTCGGGCCGGGAATCAGAGGGCTTGGAGCCCGGAAGATCAGGGGGTTGGGATGCGGCGGAAAACATGAATTCATTCTATCGACTCGGTTCGACGCGTGTGGCGCTCCAACGCATATTGCCCCCACTTCACAGACTGCAAGGCCACGATCACCGGATGAGGAACCTTCTTTTTCCGGCCACCGGTCGGCCGCAGGGTAAAACCCTTTCACAACCTACCGGGAAAACCGGCCAAATTTCCCATCCGCACCTGTCTTGACACTGTCCAAACCGAGCATGAGAATCAGTTTTCTGTTATTTGGGGAGACAAGAATGGCACAAGGAACAGTCAAATGGTTCAACGACGCCAAGGGCTTCGGCTTCATTGAACCCGCGGGAGGCGGCGAAGACATATTTGCCCATTTCTCATCCATCCAGATGGAAGGGTTCCGCACCCTCAAGCAAGGCAGCCGGGTGTCGTACGACGTCGTCATCGGCCCCAAGGGCCAGTTGGCGCAAAACATCACGCCGCTCGGCAATGACGCCCTCCCCGGCAAGGTGCTGCACGCTGCTGAAGCTGCCGAAACTGTCCACGCCGGCAGGGAGCCCGTCAGCCTCTGAACCGCGCGCGCCCGGCGCCCTGGCTGGGGCAGCGGGGGCGCAGGGTCCGCGGCCCGCCCGGCGCCACACCTCAGCTGAGATTTTGAAGGGCTGGCCGGCGGCCAGGCATGGCCATTGCCCAAGCGCGGCATGCCTCGATACCGCCACCCGGAAAGTCCCCACCGCAGTCTCCTCCGTCTGACACACCCGCGGCCCCCGCGTGTTCCCGCGCGATGAGCCGGGCTTCCACCGTTTCCGACGCGGCGCTGCGCCGCACCTTGAAAGAAACCTTCGGCCTGCGACAACTCCGCCCGGGCCAGAGGGAAGTGATCGAACGCACCCTGGCCGGCCACGACACTCTGGCCATCATGCCCACCGGCTCGGGCAAGTCGCTTTGTTTCCAGTTGCCGGCCCTGCACATGCGCCATGGCCTCACCCTGGTCGTGTCGCCCTTGATCGCCCTGATGCAGGACCAGGTCGCCAAGCTCGGGGCGGCCGGCGTGGCGGCGGAGCAACTCCACAGCGGCTTGCTGGCCAGCGAGCAGGCCGACGCGATGCGGCGACTGGCCGAAGGAAGCGGTGGCGGCCTGGTCTTCACGACGCCGGAACGCCTGGAAGACCCCGATTTCATGGCGCTGCTGAAGGCTCGCGGGGTGGCGCTTTTTGTCGTGGACGAAGCGCATTGCATCTCGCAGTGGGGGCATGACTTCCGGCCCGCATTCCTGCTGTTGAAGCAGGCGCTGGCGCGGCTGGGCGCGCCACCGGTGCTGGCTTTGACGGCCACGGCGCCGCAAGACGTGGCCGACGACATCCGCCGGCAGCTCGGGCGGCCCTTGATGCACACCGTGCAGACCGGCATGTTCAGGCCCAACCTGCGGCTGCAGGTGGTCCAGTGCGTGCGGGACGGGGAGAAGCTGGACCATGTCCGGCATGCCCTGGCCGAAATCGACGGCCCGGGCATCGTCTACACCGCCACGGTCAAAGCCTGCGTCGAGCTGCACGGCCATCTACTGGCCGCCGGCGAATCGGTGACCCGCTACCACGGCCGCCTGCCGCGGACCGAGCGGCTGGCCAACCAGTCGCGCTTCATGCAGGGCCAGGCGCGGGTGATGGTGGCGACCGGCGCTTTCGGGATGGGCATCGACAAGCCCGACCTGCGCCTCGTGCTGCATTACCAGACGCCCGGCAGCCCCGACATGTATTACCAGGAGGCCGGCCGCGCCGGGCGCGATGGCCGGCCTTCCGATTGCCGGCTGCTCTACGACCACCGCGACCGCCAGGTGCAGCGTTTCCTGATGGCCCGGCGCTGCCCTGCCGCGGACGAGCTCGCGCGCCTGCATGCCCTGCTGGCCGTGACCTCGCAGCCGGTTGCCGCGACGGCACTGGCCGAAAGCGCGCCCGAGTGGCCAGCCGGGCATCTGCGGACGCTGCTGCAGGTGCTGCGCCAGGCCGGCCTGGCCCGGATGGACCGGCGGGGGTTGTGGCGGGCGGTCGCGCCCGGCGAGCCGGCGCACTCGCTCGTCTACGAGCGCCTCGCCCAAGCCGAGCAGGAACGCTTCGACCGCGAACGTCAGTCCTTGGAAAAGATGGTCGCCTATGCGCAGACGGGGCGGTGCCGCTGGCGCACGCTGCTCGATTACTTTGAGGAGCCGCTGCCATTCGGAGACGGCCCTTGCGGTCGCTGCGACAACTGCCTGCAGCCGGCAGTGGCCGAGCCTGCACAAGCCGACGCCCCGGCAGTGGCCGTTGCGCCGCCCCCTCCCCCGCCGCAGCCACGCTGGCGGCCCGGCGACAGCGTGAAGCTGCCGCGGCACGGCGCCGGCACCGTCGAAGAGGCGACCGCCGAAGAGGTGGCGGTGCGTTTCCCCGACGGGACGCTGCGGCGTTTCCTGGCGGAACGGGTCCAGGGCGGCGCACCCCGCGGGTGAGGGGAGACCGCCGGCCGCGTCAATGCGCCGGGGTCGACGCCGCGGGGCCGCCAGGCGTCAGCACCACTTTGCGGCAGTCTTCCTGCTTCTGGTCGAAGACCTGGTAGCCGCGGACCGCGTCATCCAGCGCCAGGTGGTGGCTGACGATGGCTTCGGGCTTGAGCTTGCCGTTGCCGATCATCTCCAGCAGCTCGGGCATATAGCGCTGCACGTGGGTCTGGCCCATGCGGAAGGTCAGGCCTTTGTCGAAGGCGTCGCCCAGCAGGAAACCGTGGATGAAACCCGCGTAGACGCCGGCGATGCTGACCACGCCGCCGCGGCGCGTCGCAGCCATGGCCTGGCGCAGCACGCTGCCGCTGGAGCCTTCCAGCTTCAGCGTGGTAAGCACCGTTTCCAGCGTGCTGCCTTTGCCTTCGAAGCCCACCGCGTCGATCGACGCATCCACGCCGCGGAACTGGGTGGCTTCGATGATGGCCTGGGCGGGGTCGTCCACGCTGTGGAAATTGATCGGGTGCACGTCGTAGGTGTCCCGGGCGAATTTCAGCCGGTAGTCGTGGTGGTCCACCATGAAGATGCGCTGTGCGCCCAGCATGCGCGCGCAGGCTGCGGCCATCAGGCCGACCGGGCCGGCGCCGAAGATGGCCACGGTGCGGCCCGGCCCCACCTCGGCGTTGAGCACAGCCTGGTAGCCGGTGGGCAGGATGTCCGACAGGAAAAGCACTTGCGCGTCGCCGAGCGCGTCGGGGATGGGCAGCGGCCCGGTGTTGGCCATCGGCACCCGCACGTATTCGGCCTGTCCGCCGGCCAGGCCGCCGTAGAGGTGGGTGTAGCCGAACATCGCGGCGCCCGGGCGGGCGTCTTTCTTGTTCAAGATGGCACCCCGGCCGTCGTTGGTCGATTCGCAGGCGGCGAACAGGCTGCGCTCGCAGAAATAGCAGCCTCCGCAGGCCACGACGAAGGGCACGACCACGCGGTCGCCGCGCTTGACGCGGGTCACGTCCGGGCCGGTTTCTTCGACGATGCCCATGAATTCATGGCCGAGCACGTCGCCTTGTTTCATGCCGGGCACCTTGCCGCGGTAAAGGTGCAGGTCGGAGCCGCAGATCGCGGTGGCGGTCACTCGCAGCAGGATGTCCTGCGGGTGCTCGATGCGGGGGTCGGGCACGTTGTCGACGCGGACGTCCTTGGTGCCGTGGTAGGTCAATGCGCGCATGGTTTCCCTCTCGGCGTCGCCGGTCGATGGATGGATGGATGGATGGGGTGGACGGCCCGCCCCGCACGGGCCGGTGGGTCGCGACGGTGCCGGTCAGGTGATCAAGGCGATGAGGATGATGATGGGGATGGGGACGCCCAGCAGATAAAGCAGGATGGAGCGCATGTTGGATTCCTTCCGGGGTGGTGGGGTGGGACGGGCGGTGTGGACCGGGGCGCGCAGCGGCCGCTCAAAGGTCGCGCCGGCGCCCGCCCCAGATGGCGGTCACGCTGGCGACGAAGGCCCCGATCAGCAAAGAGATGAACAGCCATAGCGCGGCATAGGAGGAGACCTTGCGGGCGTGGTCGGCCGCCTCTTTGGCGCGGGTCTGCATCGCCTGCCGGCCCTCGCTGAGCCCGCCGTAGCTGTCGCGCACGCGTCTTTCCGCCTCGGCGACGCTTGACCCGGTGCGCTGCGAGACCAGTTCCGCGGCGTACCGCGCGTCGGTGTCGGGCAAGCCCCCGGCGAGCAGGGCATGGCCGAGGATGCGGGCCACCGCCGCCGCCTCCCCGCGACTGGCGTCCGCGCGCGAGGAAGGCCCCGCCGGCGCCGGCCGGAACAAAGCGTCCACCTCATAGTCGAGTGCCGGGGCGGCAGGCGCGCCCATCGCGCTTTCAAGGGCGTCGCCCGCCATCGAGGCCCCCAGGCGCGTGGCGCTGCCCACCAGGCCGCTGGCGGCGGCCCCCAGCAGGGCGGCCGTTGCCAGCGTGGCAATGGCCCAGGCGAGAAAGCCATGGGCCGTGTCGCGGAAATAAACCTCGTCGGACCCGACGGAAAGCCAGCGCGAGCGCAGCCGCCCCGAAAGGTAGCCGCCCAGCCCGGCGGCCATCACTTGGGAAAAGGTGGTCCAAGCGATGGCCGACACACCGAAAGCGCCGGCCGACAGGCCGTCCTGGGCCCACGGCGAAACCGCGGCCAGGCCCAGGCCGGCGCCCAGCACCAGCAGGATCAGGGACATCGAGGCCGAAGCCGAAGCGCCTGCGACCACGGCGCCCCATGAAACCGCGCCGCCGGCTTGGGCCTTCAGGGCTTCATCCGAACCGGCGGCCCGCACCGGCGACAAGAAATCGGGCCGGTGGATGCTGGTGATCGCTGCGTCGTCGAGCATGGTCGGGGGCGGATGGGAGGTGGCGGTGCGCCGGATCAAAGGCAAGGCACATTCCCGGCGCGGCCCGCCGCGTCGTCACCACGCGCCCGTGGACCGGGCAGCCGATGCCGCCCGCGGCAAGGCGTGGCCGGTGCCATGGCGGGGCCGCTCACACCAATGCGCCAGGCGGGACATGACCCAGGCCACGTCCAGAGGCTTGCGCCAGATTTCGCTGAAGCTGGTGCCCTCGATGAAAAAGTCGCTCTCGGCCGTCACCGCGATGGCCGGGATGTCGCGGTAAGCCGGCAGCTTGCGCAGCCGCACCAGCAGGTCGGGGCCCTGGCAGTCCGGCAGGCGCACGTCCAGCAGCAGCAACGAGGGCTGGATGCGGGGCGCGATGCACAGCGCTTCCTCGCCGCTCATGGCCGACACCAGCCGGGGGCCTGCCAGCCTCTCGAACAACATCTCCATCAGGAAGACGTTGACCGATTGGTCCTCGACATACAGCACCACACCGTCAGGGGACGAATCGAAATCGGAATCCATGTTTTCTCCCGGAAAAAAGGCAATGAGACAAGGAAGGCTTGGCAATCGGCTTGCCCGCCGGCCCGGCCGCGACCTCTTCCTCAGTAACCAGCTGTTCGCGGACAGAACTTGCCGCAAGGTTGACCTGCCGGAACTTGCCCGGGCCGCCACCCGCCATGAATTCCGGGAACGTTCTTTGCCGTGGAGCCGGGCTGTTCCCATCTCCTCCCACCTCTTCTTCTTATTTCCATGACCACCACGAACCGTTGACACGGCCCCCTTCCATGAAACACCACTACCACCCCATGCGCACCACCTTCTGCATCGCCGCCAGCGCCGTCTTGTCGCTGGCCGTCCTGTCCGGTTGCGACCGCCGCGCGGCCGAGCCGCCGGCACCGACGTCCAACGGCAGCGCCGGCACGCCGCCGGCCACTGCCATGCCGGACGCCACCCCGTCGACCACGCCGACCCTGCCCGCGACACCGCCGGCGTCCGACTCGGCCGCCAGCGCGCCCGCCGCCACACCGCCCGCCTCCGCCGCCAGCCAGTGACGCCGTGCCGCGGCTGATCTCCAACGCCTGGGCGCTCCTGCGGGACACCGTCTCCGCCTGGATCGACGACTACGCACCCAGCATGGGTGCGGCGTTGGCGTTCTACACGCTGTTTTCGGCGGCCCCGCTGCTGCTGATCGTGATCTCGGTGGCCGGCCTGCTCTTCGGCGAGCAGGCCGCGCGCGGCGAGATCATGGACCAGCTCTCGTCCCTGGTCGGCTCCGACAGCGCGAGCACCGTGCAGGCGATGCTGGAGGGCTTGAACCACCCCGAAGCCGGCGCCTACGGCACCTTGATCGGCCTGGGCACGCTGTTGATCGGCGCCACCACAGTGTTCGGCGAATTGCAGAACGCCATGGACCGCATCTGGCGCGTGCCCGACCGCCCCAAGGGCGGGGGTGTCTGGCCGCTGGTGAAGTCGCGGCTGTTGTCGGCCGGCATGGTGCTGGGCATCGGCTTCCTGCTGATGGTGTCGCTGGTCGTCAGCGCCGCGCTGGCCGCGCTCAGCAAATGGTGGACGCCATGGTTCGGCGAGCTGTCCTGGGTCGCCAGCCTGGTGGACGGCCTGGTCAGCTTCAGCTTCATGACCGCCATCTTCGCGATGATCTACAAGTGGATGCCCAAGGTCAGGATCGCCTGGCGCGACGTGCTGACCGGCGCCGCCCTGACCTCCGTCCTCTTCACCCTGGGCAAGCTGCTGATCGGCCTGTACATCGGCCGCAGCGGCGTGGCTTCGCCTTTCGGCGCGGCCGCCTCGCTGGTGGTGCTGTTGCTGTGGGTCTACTACTCGGCGCAGATCTTCCTGCTCGGCACCGAATTCACCTGGATCTACGCACACCGCCACGGATCGCTCAAGGGCCGAGCCGCAGCGCCGCGGCAGGCCCCGCCCGCCTCGCCGCGGGCGGCGCGGGCATGACGATGACGAACAAAAGCGCCGGGAAGCCGGGCGAAAAAAAAGAAGCCTCCTGACGGAGGCTTCTTCTTGTTCGCCCTTGTCGTCTCTGTCCGCGCAAGCGTCTCAGTTGCGGTCCTGGCGGGCTTGGCGCGGGGTGCCGTCCGGGTTGTAGGTGGACCCGCCGCTGTTTGCGGAATTGCCCATCGTGCTGCCGGTGCCGGTATCGCTGCCGGTGCCCATGCTGCTGGTGCCGCTGCCCGTGCTGCCCGTCCCGGTGGTGCCGCTGGTGCTGCCGCTGTTGTACGTGCTGCCGGGGCCGGTGCTGGAGGCGTTCGGGTTCGTACTGGTCGACGGGGACGGGCTGTTGGTGCCGCTGGCGCTGCTGTTGCCGTCCGCGGCGGTGCCACCGGTGCCGCTGGATTGTGCGTAAGCCAGGCTGCTGGCGACGGCGACGCAGGCGGCCGCGATGGCCAATTTGTGGTTCATGAATTTGCTCATGGGATCTCCTTTGGACGTAGTGGTGAAGTGAGGGAGGAGGCGCCCGCCCGGTCGCGCTACCGCCGATCCATTGACGCATCGCATCGATCGACTCGGCGGTGGAGCCCGGCCGGACACCGTTCCATGGTTCGGCAAGCGCTGTGCCCGTTGCCCATCGGATCGCGGGCAGGCGGCCCCATGACCGGGGCCGCGGTGCGGCCTCGGATGTGCACGCCTGATTCCGATTGCCGGGAAGACCTGCGGCAAGAAGTTCCGTGCCGGCTGCGATTCCGCTTCCACGGACGGGCGGCCCGGCGTTTTGGCGGCATGTGGCATGTGGATTGCCCTGGATGGCCATCGGCTGCGCGGCCGGCCGAAAACCCAAGTCAATCACATCAAGGAGCGATTCAAATGATCAATTTCATTGTCTGGTTAGTCATCGGCGG
>CBJNAE010000044.1:0-16707 GCA_966433995.1 uncultured Ideonella sp.
GCTGGTCTGCCTAGGGCCTGTTAACACTAAAAGGAAGCCCATGCCGGTGTGTGACTGGCCCCAGGGCTAGGCGCGAGCGAGGCCGTGGGCCTATGGCCCACAACGAGTTCGCAACGACGCCCTGGGGCCAGTCAGACACCGGCCCTTCGGGTGATCTCCACAAAAGCCCGCCCTGCGCGTTGCAAATGCTCGCTGTGGCCATGCCACAGCTGTGCTTTGCGCCTCCATGGCGGGCTTTTGTGGAGTCACGTGGGCTTCCTTTTAGTGTTAACAGGCCCTAGTCGATTCCGAAGACAAGCAACAGCATCTCTTTCTTGGCCCGGATGGGGGCAGCATGAAGTTGATCAGCGGCTCTGAACTCGTTCAGGTCATCAGCAGCGAAGCTCCCTTGAGCAGGGCCATGTTGGGTAAATGCGAGGGCGATGAGGTGTCGATACAGCTCGCTCCAATTCGACAGCGGTTTGAGGTGCTGCGGGTTCTTTGAGCCGCAAGGAAGCTCACGCCGAATTGATCAGAAATATCTCGACGCCATCCCTTCCGGACGCTCTGCACAACGCCTGGCGAGCCATGCAAGTTCGTTCGAACTCCCTTGGTCCCCAGCCCTGTGGGCGGACTACGAGGAGGCGATCAGGGCACAGGGGCCGAACGTCAGCTTCCGGCGCGTGCGAATTGGGGCTGCCGACCCTGAGCGGACCTTCACGTTCCCAAGATTCACGGGAGCAAAGCGGTCGTTCAACCTTTGACCCACGTGGCACCGTCAGGCGCCTCCTCACCGCCCGGCTTTGAGATCGCGTTGCAACCTTTCTCTATCAACACTCGTCAGTCCATCAACCGTCAAGTCGTAATAGATTTCACTCATGTCTTGGGGCATTTGCGTAGTCGGTGAACGCTGCCAGCGATAGCCCCGCTGTCCCAGCTCCCCGTATGGCAAACGATCGGGATTCGCCGCAGGAAAAGAAAAGTAGGCTTTGATGGGTTGGTCGCTTTTATTTTTTGGGTTGGCCCGCAGCCAATCCGAACGGTTGGAATTAAAAACAATGTAAAACCCGAACAAGTTATCTGCATCGAGCTTGAGCCAAATGTCGGGGGAGGTACTTGAGCCGGTCATGCGCCCGTAGCTGTGTCCGGGCTCGTAGACCGGAGCAACCCGCTTTGGCGCTAGAGCTGCAGCAGCGTAGCCCTCGTCACCAGGGAGCAGTCCGTCGACGCGGCCCAGTGCGTCGTCTACGGCATAAAGGCCTACCTCACTGTCCTGTGAGGCGGGGCGGCCCGCATCAAGCCCATACACGGCCAGCGAGGATCGCATTCGAGTCTTTGCCCCCGCATGTCCCGGCACACGTGCTGCAAAGTCGTATGCCAACTGGGTGCCCATGAGGAACAAGTCACCGCTCTTGTCTACAAACGCGGAATGAGTGTCGGCCGTGTAGATACGCTGGATGTCTCGCACGCCGAACACAAGAAAAGGTGCGGCGTATTCCTGCCCCGTAGGGGAGGCGGGATCATGCGGCGCTTGACGGTTCTTGTATTCGCGTGGTCCGAGCTGCCCCGTTCGGTTCCAGCCCCAGGCCCACACGGTGCCGTCACGCTTCAATGCAATCGTGTGGTAGCCCGCGGCGGCGATATCGACGATCTGTTCGATGCCCGGCACTTGCACAGGCTCGGTCACGTATGAGCCGACCTTGAACGTTTCGCCGCTGGCTAAGGTGTCAAGTGAGAACCGGGAAGGGATCCCGAGGAGGCCTCTTGATGAATTGCCCCATGCCCATACGGCACCGTTTTTGTCGAGGGCGACGCTGTGGCTTTTGCCCGCCGCGATTTTGACGATGTTCACCAATCCCGGTACGCGGGACGGTTCTGGATTGAAAAAGTTCCGCACTCTGGGCAGCGAGGGGGACGTCTCCCAACTGTGCGCTCCGTCGATCATCCACTGAGCACGATAATCGAGCGCGGAGTTATTCACTCCCCATTGCCATACCGTGCCGTCACTCTTCAACGCCAAGGCATGGCGCCTGCCCGCTGCAATGGCGGTCACATCCCCCAAGCCAGCCACAGGTCGAGTCAATGGCAACGACTGGCGTTTCAGATCCTCGTCAAGGGTGCCCAACTGGCCCAAGTCATTTCCGCCGTAGCCCCACACCGTACCATCGCGGCGCAATACCAACCCGAAGTTGCTGCCGCGTGCCAGGGCCACAGCGTCATCGATCTGGACGCTATCGGGCTGCTCTTCCGTCCAACGGCCTGGGCCGGCGGTGCCGGTTCTCCCGTCTAAGTGCTGATTGCGGCTGAAGCGACCGTCAGACCAAAGAATGTCCTGCTGCTGATAGGCCCGCGGTGAAGCCACCACCGCAACCGCCCTTGCCGGCAACTCAGGGCCCGGCAGATCGGCGTTCAAGCCCATGTGCAGTCCGAGAACCTCCGCGGACGAGAGCAGGCGGCCGTTTTCCAGCAGGAACGAATAGCCGAGCATTCCTCGTACCGTGGGCAAATGGGCGGATGGGGCGGGTGTGTACCCGGGCCAGAACTCCCTATCCGGATGCTCCGCGCGCCAAGCTTTCTCATCCGCACTCATCTTGGCCCCGACGTCTCGTTTGAATGCCACAAGGCCGTTCTCGCAGATCAGACTCAGCCAGCATTCGTTCGACACCTTCCACACGCCGACAAGCACGGTGATGACCAAGGCCGCAGCAACCCATCGCCGCAGCTTCATTCGAATTGCTCGAGGTTCACGTCAAAGAAAAACATCACATTTCCTCCCTTGAAATCGCGCCGTCGCGAGGTCTTGCTCAGGACTTATCGGTGGATGGGCTGTTATCGCTGCACACTCGGCATGATGGCAGAGCGCCAACCGGTAACACCGGGGCATGAGTTTCAGTTCGAGCGATGTGGCGGGCGAGCCCGCCTCCGCGCAACAGCCCTTCACCAAGGACTGCTTATGGCCGAGACTGCGAACTGGCCGGGGCACCAGAAAGCTGACGCTGGCGCGAAAGTGAATCCTCTGCCGCTGCCGCTGCAGCGCGAGACGGCGGCCGGGACGCGAAGGCCGCTATCACAGCGCCGGTTCGGCCTCCTGCAGCCGGTCGTACAAGCGCGTGAACGCGGTGTTGGGCTGGCCGCTTTGATCGGCCCACTTGGCGTGCACGCTCGGCGGCAAGGCGGCCAGGGCGGTCTCTGCGGCGTCGCCGCGCGTCACGGCCGCGGCGAGTAGGCAGCCGCTGTGCAGCGCCAGGTCCAGCGGGTCGGTCAGCTCGGCCAATGGCCGTAGCGATTTGCCGATCGCGCCGGACACGGATTGCGGGAAGCCCAGCGAGTCGACCCAGATCGCGCCGACCTGCGCGTGGTCGATGCCGAACGATTCCATTTCGATGGCGGCGAGCTCGGCGCCGCGGACCGGCGCGAAGCCGGTGAACATGGCGTCGGCGATCTCGGGGTAGCTGCGGCACAGGATCAGGTGGCCGGCAGCGTGCAGCAGGCCGCAGACATAGGCCTCTTCGGGGTCGGCCCCGCAGGACGGAGCCAGGTTGTTGGCCGCGGTCGCAGCCACCAGCGCTTCGCGCCAGAACAGGCGCAAGTCGATGCCGGGAACGGCGTCGAACGATGCCGAGACGCCGCAGGCCATGACGACCCGCATGAGCGCCTGGACGCCGACCAACGCGACCGCGTTGTCGATCGACGCCATCGAACGCTGGCCGCCGAAAAACGACGAGTTGGCCATGCGAAGCACTTTGGCGCTGAGGACGGGGTCTTGAGACAGGGCCTCG
The DNA here is from genome assembly GCA_966433995.1 of uncultured Ideonella sp. GTDB lineage: Bacteria > Pseudomonadota > Gammaproteobacteria > Burkholderiales > Burkholderiaceae_C > JANPCX01. Next base: position 3,759 of record CBJNAE010000044.1, read on the forward strand.
CCGATCTTGCGGAAGTCGATGTCCGGGTCGCGCAGCGCGGCGATGAGGCGTTGCACGACGCGCGGGATCGTGGGCAACTCGACGCGACCGGCGGCCACGTCGTCGATGAAGCGCGGTGTGCGCACCACGCTTCCCGCCTCAGGGGCAGGGGCAGCCGCTCGCTTCTCGGGCTCGAGCGTGAACGCCGGGATGTAGTTCTGGTTCATGGTGCAGTTGGGGTGCAATGCAAGGCCGACGCGGCCATTGTTCGCGAGCTGGCAGGCACCTGCGCACAGATCAGCGGGGCAAAGCCGGCCCAATCCTTTGTTTCGGCACAAATCGACACTTTGGGCAACTGACTGGCATCGAAGCAACGTCTTGCAGACCGGTCCAGTTTGGCGCTTTGACCCCCGGTTCGGAATCTTGTGATCTGCCCCCCGGCCTTGACCGGAAAGCCGCTGCCCGGCCGCATCCGCAGCCGGCTTATCTCCGCTGGGAATGCGGATTGCCATGCGACCCAGCCCGCCGGCCGTCGGACGGCCCGGGCGACCGGCGCCGTTGCCGTCAACCCGCATGCCATCGAGGAATCCCATGCCCAAGAGCCCCAAGCCACCTGCCACGCCGCCCGCCGACAGCCCCGCCCAGGCCGCGGCGCGCAATACCGACAGCGCGCCTTCCCACATCGACCCGGGCGCCTGGGCGACCGATGTCGCGCTGGCCAAGGCCGTGCAGGTGGGCGACCTGGCTGCCGCCATGCCGTTCAACCAGACCAAGGCCGCCGAGCACGGTTTCGCCAACGGTTTGTCGCCCCAGCCGGGCGCGACGACGCCGCCGGAGTCGCGCCTGCCCACCGGCAGCACTTTGTCGGAGGAAAACGCTTCGGCAAAAACGGGCGCGGTCGCCCTGGAGGGCGTCAACGCCACCAACACTTCGCTCGACCGGGTGCGGGTCGACTCGACCGGCCAGGCGCTGACCACCAACCAGGGCGTGAAGGTGGCGGACAACCAGAACTCGCTCAAGCTGGGCGTGCGCGGGCCGGTGCTGCTGGAAGACTTCATCCTGCGCGAGAAGCTCACCCACTTCGACCATGAGCGCATCCCCGAGCGCATCGTGCACGCCCGTGGTTCGGCGGCGCACGGTTTCTTCGAGTGCTACGAAGCGGCCACCGGCCTGACCAAGGCGGCGCCGTTCAAGGAGAAGGGCAAGGTCACGCCGGTGTTCGTGCGCTTCTCGACGGTGCAGGGCGAGCGCGGCTCGAAGGACACCGCGCGCGACGTGCGCGGCTTCGCCGTCAAGTTCTACACCGACGAAGGCAACTGGGACCTGGTCGGCAACAACATGCCGGTGTTCTTCATCCAGGACGCGATGAAGTTCCCCGACCTCGTGCACGCGGTCAAGCCCGAGCCCCACCACCAGATGCCGCAGGCGGCGAGCGCCCACGACACGTTCTGGGATTTCGTCTCGCTGATGCCGGAGTCGACCCACATGCTGCTGTGGGTGATGTCGGACCGCGCCATCCCGCGCAGTTACGCGACGATGCAGGGCTTCGGTGTGCACAGCTTCCGCATGGTCAACGACCAGGGCGAATCGGTGTTCGTCAAATTCCACTGGACGCCCAAGGCCGGCACGCACTCGCTGGTGTGGGACGAAGCGGTGAAGATCTCCGGCGCCGACCCTGACTACCACCGCCGCGACCTGTGGGAGCGCATCGAGGCCGGCGCCTACCCCGAGTACGAACTCGGCGTGCAGGTGTTCACCGACGAGCAGGCGGAGAAGTTCAGCTTCGACATCCTCGACGCCACGAAGATCGTGCCCGAAGAGCTGGTGCCCATCCGCCCCCTGGGCCGCATGGTGCTGAACCGCAACCCCGACAACTTCTTCGCCGAGACGGAGCAGGTGGCGTTCTGCACGGCCCACGTCATCCCCGGCATCGATTTTTCCAACGACCCGCTGCTGGCCGGCCGCATCCACAGCTATGTGGACACGCAGATCACGCGGCTGGGCGGCCCCAATTTCCACGAGATCCCCATCAACGCGCCGCTGGCGCAGGTGCACAACAACCAGCGCGACGGCCTGCACCGCCAGGCGATCCCGCGCGGCCGGGTCGCCTACGAGCCCAACTCCCTGGCGGGCGGTTGCCCCTTCCAGGCCGGGGCCGACCATGGCTTCGTCTCGGTCGCGGCCGGCCTGGCCGGCAAAAAGGAACAGGAGAAGGTGCGGGCCAAGCCCGAGAAGTTCGCCGACCACTACACCCAGGCCACGCTCTTCTATGAAAGCCAGACGCCGGTGGAGCAGGCCCACATCGCGGCCGCTTTCCGCTTCGAGCTGTCCAAGGTGACGGTGCCGGCGATCCGCGAGCGCATGGTCTCGTCGCTGCGCAATGTGTCCGAGGAACTGGCCAACGCCGTCGCCGCGGGCCTGGGCATGCAGGAGCTGCCGCCCGCCATGCCGCTGGCCCTGGCCAGGCCCGCCAAGCCCGAGGTCACGGAGTCCCCGTCGCTGTCGCTTTTCGCGCGGCCGGGCGACGGCGGCATCCAGGGGCGCAAGGTGGCCATCCTGGCGGCCCACGGTGTGGCGGGCCGCGGCTTGCTGGAGGTGCACGCGGGCTTGTTCGCCCAGGGGGCGGTCCCGCGCTTCGTCGCGCCGCGCATCGGGCCGGTGAGGACGTCTGACGGCGCGGCCATCGACGCCGACGCCTCGCTGGAAAACGAGCCCGGCTTCCTCTTCGACGCCCTGGTGCTGCCCGACGGCGCCGAGGGCGTGGCCGCCCTGGACCGGGACGGGCACACCATGGAGTTCGTCAAGGACCAGTACCGGCACGGCAAAGCCATCCTGGTCTTCGAAGCCTCCCGCCCGCTGCTCGCCAAGGCTGGCGTGCCCGATGCGTTGCCGTCGGGCGCGGCCGACCCGGGTCTTGTGTTCGGCGATTCGGCCTCGGTGAAGCAGGCGCTGGGGCAGTTCGCGCAGGCCATCGCCCGGCACCGCCATCCCGAGCGGGAGACCGACCCCCCGCTGGTTTGACCGCCGCTTGACCGCTCCGCCGCGCCCCCACCCGGGGCGCGGCCGCGTTCAAACCGGCTTGGCCACCATCAGATAAAAGACCACCAGCAAGGCCGCGAAGGCCGGGATGCCCAGCGCCACCCAGACGCGCAGCAGCCGGAAATAGGGTGCCGGCAGCGGTTTGCCGGACTGCACCGCCGACTCGGCCAGCCGCCGCATGCGGATCTGGATCCACACCACCGGTAGCCAGCAGGCGCCCGCCAGGAAATACAGCGCGAAGGACCAGGCGATCCACGGCGTGCTCAGCGGCAGGTGGGCGAGCTTGGCCATGTACCAGCCGGTCAGGGGCTGGATGACGATCGTGGTGGTGGTGAACAACCAGTCCGCCCGCACGACCTGGCGCACCACCGAAGCCGCCACCTCCGGCTTGCGGCCCAGGCTGGCCAGCAGCATGTAATAAGCCGAGCCGATGCCGGTGCCGAAGAGGATGGTGGACGACACCACATGCAGCCATTTGACGGTGAGGTATTCCATGGTGGGCGGTCGGGGAACGTGGTTTGCTCCGGAAGAAGCAAGCGGCGTTCCGGCGACACGTGCCGATGCCCCGTCCATGTCCCGCCATGCCCATCACCGACCCTCACTTGCAGTGCGCACTCCGGCTTGCAAGCCGGAGTCGCTGCGTGGGCTCGCGGCATGCCGCTCGAAAACGAAGTTTCGCCAAAGCCCCACTTCGCCCCCAACCCTCTCCCGCAAGCGGGAGAGGGAGTTTGAACCCCCTCTCCCCCGGACACGGGGGAGAGGGTTGGGGTGAGGGGGGGCGTCGCAGGGGCACCGTTGTCATGCATTTAGGAAATCTCAATAGAGAGGCCACCATGCCACCCATTTCGATCGCACGCACTTTCGTCCACGGCCTCGGCGCCTCCAGCCTGTCGGGGTTGGCCCTGCTCTGGCGCGGCCGCAAGGAAAACAACGCCGCGGCCGCGCCGGTCAACGCCGTCAGCCACTGGCTCTGGCCCAGGCGCGCCTTGCGGGAGGACAGGCCCTCCTGGAAACACACCGCTACGGGCACGCTGGTGCACGTCGGCGCATCGATGCTCTGGGCCGGCTTGTACGACTGGCGCAGGTCCGCGCGGCGCGAGCGCGGGGACGACAGCGTCGCGGGCGCCGTCGCCGACGCGGCCGCCGTCACTGCGCTGGCGGCGGTGGTCGACCTGAAACTCACGCCCGAGCGTTTCACGCCGGGTTTCGAGAAGCGTTTGTCGACGCGCAGCCTGTGGCTCACCTACGCCTGCTTCGCCGTCGGCCTGGCCGCCACGCACGCCCTGGCCCGCAAGGCGCGCTGACGCGCGGCCAGGCCCGCGCGCCCTCCGGCGGGCGCGAAGGCCGGGCGTTCCCGGCGGGTCAGCCCTTCAAGTCCGCCGGCACTTTCCCGCCGTTGGCCGCCAGCTTCTTCAGCACTTCCTGGTGCAGCCAGGTGTTCATCGTGGCCGAATCGTTCTGGTCGCCCGTGAAGTGAAGTTCCGTCGCCAGCGCTTTGCGGGCGGCCAGGCTGCTGTCCAGGTCCAGCAGCTTGAGCAGGTCGACGATCGAGGTGCGCCAGTTCAGTTTCTGGGGGTTCTTCTCGGCCAAGCCGTTCAATACGCGTTCGACGTCCAGCTGCTCGGCGCCGGAAGGTTCCACCTTCGCCGGTTCCGCCGTCGGCGCCCCGGACGCGGCGGTGCCCGGCGCGGTCGCCGGGACGGTGCCCAGGGCTGGTTCGGCCGCACGGCCGGACGAAAAGATCTTGTTCAGGATGCTGCTGAAGATGCTCATGGTTTCTCCTTGGGTGAAAGAAGGGCCGGGCCCATGCCCAGCTTCGAATAGATGTCCGCATACCGCCGTGCGCTGGATTCCCAGCCGAAGTCCCGCGACATGCAGCGCCGCTGCAAGGCCGACCAGGAGGGCTTGTGCCGGTAGGCGTGCCAGGCGCGCTGCATGGCCTGGAGCAGGCCGTTGGGGGTCGCGTCGCAGAAGACGAAGCCGGTGCCCTGGTCGGGCGCCTCGTCAGCGTCGATCACCGAATCAGCGAGCCCGCCGGTGGCGCGCACGATGGGCGGCGTGCCGTAGGCCTGGCTGTACATCTGGTTGAGGCCGCATGGCTCGAAACGCGACGGCATCAAGAAAACGTCGGCACCGGCTTCGATCTGGTGCGCCAGCGTTTCGTCGAAGCCGATGCGGACCGCGACCTGGGACGGGTGGTCCCGCGCGGCCCGCTTCAACCGGTCTTCCAGGCCCGGCTCGCCGCTGCCCAGCACCGCCAGCTGCGCGCCGCGCGCCAGCAGCCAGGGCAGGTTGTCGGCGACGAGGTCGATGCCTTTCTGGTCGGTCAAGCGGCTGACCAGGCCGAACAGGAGGGCGCCGTCGTCGGGCGCCAGGCCCAGGCGCTGCTGCAGGGCGGCTTTGTTGTCCGCCTTGCGGCGCAGGGTCTTGACGGTATAGGGCCGTGCGATCGAGGCGTCGGCTGAGGGATTCCAGACCGCGGTGTCGATGCCGTTCAGGATGCCCCACAGGCGGTCGGAGCGGGCGCGCAGCACGCCGTCCATGCCGAAGCCCAGTTCGGGCTGCTGGATCTCCCGCGCATAGGTCGGGCTCACCGTGGTGATGCCGCCGGAGAACTGCAGCCCGGCCTTCAGCAGCGACAGCTGGTCCCAGTGCAGCAGGCCGTCCAGCGTCAGCCAGGACGGGTCCAGCTCCAGCGCACCGGCCAGGCGGGCGGGAAACATCCCCTGGAAGGCAAGGTTGTGGATGGTGAACACCGTGGCCGCCCGGGGCCCCGGCATGCGGCTCAGGAACGCCGGCGCCAGGCCGCAGGGCCAGTCGTTGCCGTGAAGCACGTCGGCGCGCCAGTCGGGCCACGGGCTGTCGCCCGACGACAGCCGGGCGGCCACGTGGCTCAGGAAACCGAACCGCGGCGCGTTGTCCCGGAAGTCTTTTCCGGACGGATCGCCGTAAGGACCGCCGGTGCGGTCGTACAGGCCGGGGCAGTCGAGCAGGAAGAGCGGGAAGCCGGGCGTCTGCACGAGCGCGAGCCGGGCCGCCGGCCAGGGGCCTCTTGCCGGCAGGTCGACGGTCACGGTCGCCGTGGGCAGCAGGGGGCGCAGGGCGGGATAGGCCGGCAGCAGCACCCGGGTGTCGTGGCCCAGGGTGTTGAGCGCCGCCGGCAGGGCACCGCTCACGTCGCCCAGCCCGCCGGTCTTGACCCAAGGGGCGCATTCCGGCGTGGCGAAGAGGATCTTCAAGGGGTGCGGGGAGGGCGCCGCCGGAGCCGCCTGCGGCTTCTTCTTCGCCGTCGAAACCTTCGCCGTCAAAGGGAGCGCCCCCCGGCTCGGCGTGCGCTGAACGTCTTGGCCTGCGTCACGACCTGCCCGCCGGTTGGATCAGCAAGGCCAGCGACCTGCCGGCCAGCGGGTAGGGCTGACCGGCCTTGAATGCGCCGCCCGCGAACGCATCTTGCTTCGCCGTGTCCAGCCGCAGGTGCCAGCCGCCGCCGCGGTGTTCGGGCAGCGTGAAGGGGATTGCCTCGTCGTGGGCGTTGAACAGGAGCAACACCGAGTCGGCGTCGACGGGGTGCCCGTCGTCGTCGACCGCACCGGTCTGCCGGCCGCACAGCACGACGCCCGCGCTGCGGGCCTGCGGCTGCAGCCATTCCTCGTCCTGCATCTCCAGGCCCGCCGCGTTGAACCAGGCGATGTCTTTTTTGCCGTCTTCCTGGGCCTCGCCGGTAAAAAAGACCGGACGCCTCAGGGCCGGCAGTTCGCGCCGCAAGGCGATGAGGCGCTCCACGAACGGCTGCAGGCTTTCGGCCTGCGGCAGGGCCCAGTCGATCCAGCTGATCTCGTTGTCCTGGCAATAGCCGTTGTTGTTGCCTTGCTGGGTGCGGCCGAGTTCGTCGCCCGCCAGCAGCAGCGGCGTGCCCTGCGACACGAACAGCGTCGCCAGCAGGTTGCGCTGCTGGCGCTCCCGCAGCGCGTTGATCCCGGCGTCGTCGGTCTCGCCCTCGGCGCCGCAGTTCCAGCTGGTGTTGTTGGATTCGCCGTCGCGGTTGTCCTCGCCGTTGGCTTCGTTGTGCTTGTCGTCGTAGCTGACCAGGTCGCGCAGCGTGAAGCCGTCGTGCACCGTCACGATGTTGACGCTGTCCAGCGGGCCGCGGCCGTTGTGCCGGTAGAGGTCGGCCGAGCCGCACAGGCGCTGGGCGAATTCGGCCAGCGCGCCCTCGTCGCCGCGCCAGAACGCGCGCACGCCGTCCCGGTACTTGCCATTCCATTCCGCCCACCCGGGCGGGAAGCCGCCGACCTGGTAGCCGCCGTCGCCCGTGTCCCAGGGCTCGGCGATGAGCTTGACCCGCGACAGCACCGGGTCCTGCCCGACCGCGGCGAAAAAGCCGTTGCGCCAGTCGAACGCGTCCTGCGCGCGGCCGAGCGTCGACGCCAGGTCGAAGCGGAAGCCGTCGACGCGCATCTCGGTGACCCAGAAACGCAGGCTGTCCATGATGAGCCGCAGCGCCAGCGGCCCGTGGCTGTCCAGCGAATTGCCGGTGCCGGTGTAGTCGGCGTAGAAGCGCGGGTCCTCGGCGCCCAGGCGGTAGTAGCCCGTGTTGTCGATGCCTTTGAAACACAGCGTCGGCCCGAGGTGGTTGCCCTCGGCGGTGTGGTTGTAGACCACGTCGAGAATGACCTCCAGCCCCGCGGCGTGCAGCCGCTTGACCATGTGCTTGAACTCGTCGACGGTGCCGCTGGCGCTGTAGCCCATCTCCGGCGCGAAAAAGCCGATGCTGTTGTAGCCCCAGTAGTTGCGCAGGCCGGCCTCGACAAGGCGCTGGTCCTGGATGAAAGCGTGCACCGGCAGGAGTTCGACCGAGGTCACGCCCAGCCGCTTGAAATGGGCGATGGCCGCGTCGGACGCCAGCCCGGCATAGGTGCCGCGCTGTTCTTCGGGCACGCCGGGGTGAATCTTCGTGAAGCCTTTGACGTGCAACTCGTAGAACACCGTCTCGGCCCAGGGCACCTGGGGCGGCCGGTCGTCGCCCCAGTCGAAGGCGGGGTCGACGACCTCGCATTTCGGCATGCCGGGGGCGCTGTCCTCGGTGTTGATGGCGTCGTCACTCGGCGGGCCATCCGGGTCGTCGCCGGCGGCGCCGATCTCGTAGCCATAGAGGGCGTTCGACCAGGCCACCTCGCCGACGATCTTGCGGGCATAGGGGTCGAGCAGTAGCTTGGCGGGGTTGAAGCGCAGGCCCCGCGCCGGTTCGTAGGGCCCGTGCACCCGAAAGCCGTAACGCGTGCCGGGACCGTGCCCAGGCAGGAAGCCGTGCCAGGTGTCGCCGCTGCGGTGGAACAAGGGCAGGCAGGCCGTCTGCCGGCCGGCCTCGTCGAAGAGGCACAGCTCGACTTTCTCGGCGGCGCCGGATTTGAGCGCGAAGTTGGTGCCTTGCCCGGTCCAGGTGGCGCCCAGAGGGTGGGGCGCGCCCGCTTTCAATGAAGGTTGCGTCATCAAGGGCGCTCGGTGAGGGGAGGGAAGTGGCCGCGGGGCACGACGACGATGCCGCTTTCGCTGACGGGGAAGCGCGCGCGGTCTTTCTCCAGGTCGTAGCCGATCAGCTCGCCGGGCGGAATGTGGTTGTCGATGTCGACGATGGCGCGGCGCACCTTGGCGCCGCGGCCGATCACGTTGCGCTCCATCACGATGCAGTGTTCCAGCTGCACGTCTTGCTCGACGTGCACCGCCCGGCGCAGCATGGTGTGGTCGAGCCGGGCGTTGTCGACGATGCAGCCCGAGCCGACCACCGACTTGCGGATGACACCGGATTCGATCTGTGCCGATTCAGAGGGATCGGTGCTGGCGTATATCGGCCAATCGGGGTTGGTGATGCGAAAGCGCGGCTTGGCGCCGAGCGTGTCGAAGTGGGCTTCGAAATAAGCGTCGATCGTGCCCACGTCGCGCCAGTAGGACGGCTCTTCGTAGGGCATCGTGCCGGGCACTTCGTTGGTGGTGAAGTCGTAGGCCAGCAGCTTGTGCGTCTTGACCATGCGCGGCAGGATGTGCTTGCCGAAATCGCTCTCGCCGTTCTCGCGGGCGCGCTTGAGCTCGGCCAGCAGCACGTCGGTCGAAAAGATGTAATTGCCCATCGACGCCAGCGCGTGCGTCGGGCGGGACGGCATGCCCGGGGTCGACCGGGGCTTTTCCTTGAAGTCCTGGATGCGCAGCTCGCCGTCGGTCTCGACGATGCCGAACTGGTGGCACTGCTCCCGCGCCACCGGCAAGGTGGCGACGCTGACGTCGGCGCCCTGTTTGACGTGCTCCGCCAGCATCTGGCGGACATCCATGCGGTAAATGTGGTCGGCGCCGAAGACGGCCACGAAATCCGGTTGGTTCGACTCGATCAGGTGAAGGTTCTGCGACACCGCGTCGGCCGTGCCCTGGAACCACTCCGGCCCGTTGCGCATCTGCGGCGGCACCACGGTGACGAAGTGGCCGGGGATGAAGCGGGCCATCGTCCACGACTGGCGGACGTGCTCGATCAAAGCCTGCGATTTGTACTGGACGAGCAGGTAGACGCCGTAGATCTCCGAGTTGATCAGGTTGCTGAGCACGAAGTCGACGATGCGGTGCTTGCCGTTGAACGGCACGGCGGGCTTGCAGCGTTCCGCGGTGAGCGGGTGCAGGCGCGTGCCTTCGCCCCCGGCCATCACGAAGGCCAGGACTTTGGGCGGGCGGTTGTTCATGGGCGGCTCCTCAGGATGTAGATGAGCCGTAAAGGGGTGTGGCGGCGCAGGCGCGGGTTCATGGCGTTCTCCAGATGCATCCCTGCGGAATGGCAAACAGCGTGCCCGGGCCGCGCGCCGGCACCGGCCCGCCATGGCGGCGTCTGGGGGCGAAGTGCCCGCTCTCGCCGCCACGCGCTGTCGATTCGCCCGGCGCGCGTCCCGGGGGAGGGGGCGGTCTCAGCGCCTGGAGCCGCGCGTCCTCGGCTTTGCGAACGCGCGCCCGCGGCCTGCCGCGTGAGCCGCAGCGGCCAGCATCAACGCCCCCAGAAGCAGCAGACCGGGCTTGCCGAGCGCCGGCACGGGTGTGACGCTTGACGGCGCGTCGACCGCGGTGACGTCGTTGGCGGTGTTGTTCGCCGGGTTGGCGTCGCCGCCCCCGCTGACGGTGGCGGTGTTAGTCACCGAGGCGGCGGCGTTGGCCGAGACATCCACGGTGACGGCGATGGGCGGGTAGGACTGTCCGGCGGCCAGGGCGTCGCCGCGCGTGCAGGTGAGCGATGCCAGGGTGCAGGTCCAACCCGTCCCGCCGATGGCGGTTGCCGTCAGGCCGGGGGGGAGCGTGTCCACCACCGTCACGACGCCGGAAGACGGCGCGCTGCCGGCATTGCTCACCGCGATGACGTAACTGGCCCCGGTCTGCCCGCGCGCGAAATTGCCGGCGTGGGACTTGGCGATGGCCAGGTCCGGTGCGGTGGCCGCGATGGTCGTCACGTCCGCCGCGGTGTTGTTGGCGAGGTTGGTTTCGCCGCCGCCGCCCACCGTGGCGTTGTTGGTCACCTGCGCGGCGGCGTTGGCCGCGACCGAGACCGTCAGGGCGATGGCGGGATAGGACTGCCCGGCCGGCAGGGCGTCGCCGCGCGTGCAGCTGAGCGAGCCCAGGTTGCAGGTCCAGCCCGTGCCGGCCATCGAGGTCGCGGTCAGGCCGGCGGGCAGGGTGTCCGCCACGGTCACCAGGGCGGAGGTCGGCCCGGTGCCGACGTTGCTCACGACCAGGCTGTAGGCCGCGCCGGCCTGGCCTTGGGAAAAATTGCCCGCATGGGTTTTCGCGATGGCCAGGTCGGGGAGCGCTGCGGCGTTGGTGAACCCGGTGTTCCTGTAGACGGCGCCGCCCGAGGAAACGTTCACCGGCCAGGGGTTGGAGAAGGTCGCGCCGAGGTGCAGGCCGGCGGGCAGGGTGGCGGTGACGGCCTCCACGGTCCAGGCGCCGGCCGCCACCACCTGCGTGAACCGGCCCGCGGTGTCGGTGGTCGCCTCGTAGGTGAGGACGTTCGCTGCGTCGAAGACCCGGACCAACGCGCCCGCCAGCGGGGTGTCGACGGCGGCATTGAAGACGCCGTCGTTGTCGATGTCGTGGAAGACCACGCCGCCGATCAAGCCCGTTCCCGCGGCCAGCACCGTCACGTCTTCCGCGGTCGACCCGAGGAAGTCGTAAGCCACCGCCCGGTTGGCCGGTGTCGCACCCGCCTCGTTCTGGTAGGCGGCGGCGCCCGCGGAGGCCGACACTTGCGCGGTGAACTCGACGGTCAGCGACTTGCCCGGCTGCAAAGAGAAGTTGCCCCAGGACAGCACGGAATCCCCGGCGGTGGGGGCGCTGGCCGGCGACACGGGCACGCCGTCGTTGAGGATGGCGACCGTGGCGGCGTAGCTGAACCCCGGCGCCAGCACGTCGTCCACGGTGACCGGCGCGATGGCCGAGGCGGAGGTGTTGCGCACTTCGATGACGTAGGTCGCCGTGCCGCCGGGCGACACCGTCGGCGTCGTCGTCCGCTTGCCGACCACCAGGCCGCCGGCCGAGGTGGCGGCCGAAGCGTTCACCGGCGCGCAGGTGGCGCAAGTGATCGAGGCGTTGTTCGTCGACGTGCCCGCCACGGTGGGCAGGGCGTACAGCAGCACCGACCCCCCGGCGCCGGGCTCCAGCGGGGGCAGGTTCCAGGTGACGGTGCCGGCGGCGGCCGTGCCGCCGTCGCTCGCCGCCACGAAGGCCAGGCCGGCGGGCAGGGTGTCGGTGAGCTGCACGCTCGCCGCGGTCGCGGTGCCGGTGTTCTGGTAAGTCAGGGTGTAGGCGATGGCGGCGGCCACCGGCGAGCCCGAGGTGGCGGTCACCGGCGAGGCCAGGGTGATGGTGGTCGGAGAGACGCCCGTCACGAGCGCCACGGAACCGCCGACGCCGATGTATTGGCCGACCGCCACCTGCGAGCTGTCCGCAACCCGCAGCTCGGTGCCGGCCGTCACCGCCTGCGTCAGCGTGGCCGCTGGGAATGCGATTTGCGCCGGGGCCTGCTTGCTCAAGGTCAGCGTCGCGCTCGCGGCCGCCGTCACGCTGGCGGATGCGGTTTGCTGCGGGGCGTTCGCGGCGCTGGCCGAGGCGGTGTTCAGGATCGGCGTGCTGCCCACCGGCAAGGCGCCCACCTTGACGTTGAAGGACAGCGTCGCCGACGCCCCGGGGCCGAGGTTGCCCACCTGGAACACCACGCGGTTGCCGACCGGGTCGAACGCGCCGGTGCCCATGCTGGCGGTCACACCGCCGGAAAAGCTCGTCCTGGACGGGATGGGGTCCGACACCGCCACGCCGTTGGCGGTCGAGTTGCCGGTGTTGGAGACGACGAGGTTGTAGGTGATCGTGTCGCCCGGCACCGGGGTGGCCGGCGACACCGCGCCCTTGGTCAACGCGAGGATGGGGTTGCCGTTGAGAGTGACGTTCACCACATTGCTGTTGAACGGACCGATCCCGGTGGCCGAGGCGGAGGCCTGGTCCGCCAGCACCGTGGCGCCGGCGGGAAGCCCGGCGGTGCCGGCCACCATCGTGAAGGTGTAGGCCGCGGAGGCCCCCACCGCCAGCGATGGGATGGACCAACTGAGCGTGCCCGCCGCATGGCCGCAGCCGCCACTGCAGCTGCCGTAGGTGTAGTAGCTCTGGACGGGCAAGGCGGTGCCGACGGCCACGTTGCTAGCCGCGGCGGTGCCGGTGTTGACCACGGTGACGGTGTAGGTGACGGTCTGCCCGGGGGCCGCCGCCGTCGCGTCGGCCGACAGGGAGATGGCCAGGTCCGGCGTCCCGCCGCCCCCGCCGCCCGAGACGAAGGTCGTTGCGCTCGAAGCGGTGGGCGAGGTCTGCACGCTGCTGACCTGGGCGTTGTTGGTCAAGCTGCCGGTGGCCGAGGCGTCCA
>CBJNAE010000045.1:0-16354 GCA_966433995.1 uncultured Ideonella sp.
ACTCGGTGACGATGTAGTCGATGATGCGCTGGTCGAAGTCCTCGCCGCCCAGGAAGGTGTCGCCGTTGGTGGACAGCACCTCGAATTGCTTCTCGCCGTCGACGTCGGCGATCTCGATGATCGACACGTCGAAGGTGCCGCCGCCCAGGTCATAGACGGCGATCTTGCGGTCGCCCTTGTCGGTCTTGTCCAGGCCGAAGGCCAGGGCCGCCGCGGTGGGTTCGTTGATGATGCGCTTGACGTCCAGGCCGGCGATGCGGCCGGCGTCCTTGGTGGCCTGACGCTGCGCGTCATTGAAGTAGGCCGGCACCGTGATCACGGCCTCGCTCACGGTCTCGCCGAGGTAGTCCTCGGCGGTCTTCTTCATCTTGCGCAGGACTTCGGCGCTGACCTGGGGCGGCGCCAGCTTCTTGCCGCGCACTTCGACCCAGGCGTCGCCGTTGTCGGCGGCCACGATGCTGTAGGGCATCAGGTCGATGTCCTTCTGGACTTCCTTCTCGGTGAACTTGCGGCCGATCAGGCGTTTGACCGCGTAAAGGGTGTTGCGCGGGTTGGTGACGGCCTGGCGCTTGGCGGAGGCGCCGACGAGGATCTCGCCGTCTTCCTGGTAGGCGATGATCGACGGCGTGGTGCGCGCGCCCTCGCTGTTCTCGATCACGCGGGTGGTGTTGCCTTCCATGATGGACACGCAGGAATTGGTGGTGCCCAAGTCGATGCCGATGATCTTTGCCATTTTTTGCTCCTGGATATGAATCGGGTGGGATGCCCTGGAGTTGTGGATAACCCAGCGCTTTTCAAGGTCGTTGGTAGGGGATTGACGCGGTCTCCGCGGGCCTGGCGCCTCAGTTCGGCGCGGAAACCGTGACCAGCGCGGGGCGTAGCACCCGCTCGCTGATCGAATAACCCTTCTGCAGCACCGTGACCACGGTGTTGGGTTCCTGGGAGGCCGCGGGCACCACGCTGATCGCCTGGTGCTGGTGCGGATCGAACTTGGTGCCGGCGGCGGGGTTCAGCTCGACGACCTTGTTGCGCTCCAGCGCGCTGCTGAGCTGGCGCAGCGTGGCGTGCACGCCTTCCAGCAACTGCTCGGGCGTGGCGGCCTGGATGGCGATCGCGGCTTCCAGGCTGTCCTTGACCGGCAACAGGCTTTCGGCGAAACCTTCCACCGCGAACTTGCGGGCCTTGCTGATCTCTTCTTCGGCGCGGCGGCGGGTGTTTTCGGCCTCCGCCTTGGCGCGCAGATAAGCGTCCGAAACCTCGGCATGCTTGGCCTGCAGGGCAGCCAGCTCCCCGGCGGCATCGGCCGGCGCGGCGGATGGGGCGGCCTCAAGTGTTTGATTTTCTTCGGTATTTTGTTCAGGTGTCATGGTTTGCTCGAATGCAGTGGCTGACGTTGACGGGATGTGGGGCTGAAATCCGGGCCTTCAAGAGGGGTATCCGGCCGACTTTCAGTTTTTTCCGGCGCTTGTGAGACGGGGCGGGCAATTCCCGGGCCGGATGCTTGTCATGGCAGCCATTGCGCCGGGCTGCAGCCGACTCAAGCGAATCCACCAATAAAAAAGGGCTCCATGTGGAGCCCAAAGAAGCACGCAGTGTCGACCGGCCAGGTTCGCCGGCCCGCGCGAAGTCCCCCTGGCCGGGCCGGGGGGCGATCGCGCCTTCACCGCGTGTCCGCCGTTGCAATCGTTGGCCGTGGCACGTCCCTCAGAACGAATGGAGGATGCCGAGGTCGAAGCCCGTCTTGCTGGTCGCGGCTTTCGAGTCGTTGGCGACCGTGGTGTAAAGCTTGGTGCGCTTGGACAGGTGGTGCGCATACCCCAGCGCCGCACGCTGGACCACGGTGGCGCCGGCCACCTTGTGTTGTTCGTAGCTGGCGATCAAGCGGCCCGTCGGGCCCGCGGCCAGTGAGCCGCCCACGATCACGTTCTCGACCTTCTGGTCCAGGATGTTCCTGCCTGTGCCATAGCCGGCGCTGACTTTGGCGGAGCCGAAGTCGTAACTGGCCGTGGCCTGGCTCCACACATCGTCGGTGTTGCCGGGGTTCTCGTAACCGAAGCCCAGCCACAAGCCGCCCTGCGAGTAGCTCACGCCGAAGTTGTAGGCGTCCTTGATCCCGGGCGCCGTCGTTTCTTTCGCGG
The DNA here is from genome assembly GCA_966433995.1 of uncultured Ideonella sp. GTDB lineage: Bacteria > Pseudomonadota > Gammaproteobacteria > Burkholderiales > Burkholderiaceae_C > JANPCX01. The sequence goes on from CBJNAE010000045.1 coordinate 2,139, forward strand.
CCCACTGGGCGCCGAACGAGAGGCCGCCGAAGTCCACGTTGTAGGTCACGCTGTTGTTGTTCCAGAACGAGCCCACGCAGCCCTGGCCGCAACCCACGGCGCCGTAGTTGGCGGCGATGGTTTCGTTGCCGAAGGGGTCTGCCTGGAATTGCCCGTAAAGGTAAGCCTGCGACCACCAGCGGCCCACCTTCACCGCGCCGAAGCCTCCGCTGAGCCCGACATAGGAGCGCCCCTTGAACATGGGGTCGCTGCCTTGCCCGGTGTCGGGGCTGAAGCGCATCTCCAGTTCGAAATTCGCCTTCAATCCGTCGCCCAGGTCTTCGGCGCCTTTGAACCCGAGGCGGCTGCCGGCGGAGTCGAGGATTTCCCTTTTGTCGACGCCGATGTTCTTCCCAAAGGCTTGATCGACGAAGCCGTAGATCGTGACCGAGGACTGGGCGTGGACACCGATGGCCGCCGTCGCCAAACCGAGGGCCAGTAGGACTTTGCTTTTCATGGATCTAAGTCTCCAGATGATGTGATTGGATGATTTCTTCAGCGCGAAAAGCCATCGAGAACGCCCATCGTTCACAGGTGGCAAAATAACAATCAAAGAATAAATCAATCAAAAGACATCATGCAATCGACTTGAGGTGTTCCCGCCTCGGGACTTTCCCTTGCATGGCCGCTGCAACCGCGGCGCTTTTCCCCTTCGGTTTGATTACGGGGTGGACACCGCCCATTTCCGTCGATCGAACCCGCAAGGACTCTCCACACCGGGGTGGGCGGCGTGGCGAACAGGCCACCCGAACTCTGTTGATTACTCGGGTTACACGGGCCATCTCTCGGGCATGTGTCCCGGCGGGCCCGCCGATGATTCGCCCCACTTGCGGACGGCCCGCGAGGCATTTCTCGGAGAACACCATGTGGAAAAGCAAGAAAGAAGGCGCGGTCGACAGCCTGGCCCATCGCATCACCGTCCTGGGCGGGGGCCTGTTGCTGCTGACCTTGTTCGCCATTTGCGCCGTGATGACCGTGCTCTTGAACGAGAGGGCCCATGAGCGCAACCTGGCTTGGCTGCGGGCCGAGGTGAACGGCGTGGAACAAGCCGTCAATGCCTACGACACCACGGCCAAGTTGCTGGTGGAACGGTTTTTCAAGGTCTACCGCGACCAGTTCGGGAAAGCGTTCGCCTTGAACGAGGAAACCGGGAAGCTGTCCCAGTTGGGCATTTCCTTGGTCGAAGAGCACGCAGCGGCGGACAAGTTCACCGATTTCACCGGCGGCGCGGCGGCGCTCTTCATGAAAAAGGGCGATGCCTACGTCCTGATCAATGGTTCTTTGAAGAACGAGTCGGGGGAACGCGCCATGGGCACGCTCATTCCGGTCGAGCACCCGGCCAACCCGCTCATCAAGGCGGGCAAGCCCTATTCGGCGCGGGAAACCTGGTTTGGAAAGCCCTACATTGTCAAATTCGAACCCATCTTTGATCTGCAGAACCAAGTCGTGGGTGCGCTCTTCATCGGCTTCGATTTGACGGAGTTCGACAAGTCGCTGGACGCGTTGGTGACCGCCGCGAAGTTCTTCGACACCGGAGGCATGTACATCGTCTCGGAACAAGGCGCGGACAAGCAGGCGGTGGTGATGCTGCCGGCTTCGATGCGGGGCCAGCCCCTGCCCCAGGCCGGGGCTCATGGGCGGCATGTGGTGGCCGCGGCCCGGCAGGCCTCGGACGAAAGCGCCGAGCTGTCTGAATTCGATGCGCTGCTGGGGACGCGCGGCGACCAACGGTTCGCGGTCGCGGCGCAGGCGGAATCGTCGGGCTGGTGGGTGGTGGCCGAGGTGTCCAGCGACGAGGCCCTGCGGGCGCAGTGGCTCACTCTGCTGCCTTTCCTGGCGCTCTTCGCCGGGGCGGCCGCCGTCATGTCGGCCAGCCTGTACCTGATGATCCGCCGTTGGGTGGCCGCTCCCCTGGAAGCGCTCACGGCGGCGCTGGCGCGGCTGGCCCAGGGGGACCTGCGGCCCCACGGCAGAAACGATGCCGTCCGTCGCCACGATGAAATCGGGCAGATGATGTCCGGCCTGGAAGCCATGCGCCTGCGCTTCGTCAACATGATGGGCGCGATCCGCAACTCGGCCGACTGCATCTCGGTCGCATCGAGGCAGATCGCGTCCGGGAACCTGGATTTGAGCCAACGCACCGAGCAGACCGCCTCCAATCTGCAGGAGGCGGCGTCGTCGATGCAGCAGGTCTACCAGAACGTGCAGCTTTCCTGCGAATCCGCGGAGCAGGCGGATGTGTTGGCCCAGGACGCCGCGAACGCCGCGCAGCGCGGCAGCGATTCGATGACCGAAGTCGTTTCCCGCATGGGCGCCATATCGGGGGCCGCGCGGCAGATCAGCGACATCACCGGCGTCATCGACGCCATCGCCTTCCAGACCAACCTCCTCGCCCTGAACGCCGCCGTGGAAGCGGCGCGGGCGGGCGACCTGGGGCGCGGCTTCTCCGTGGTCGCCGGCGAAGTCCGCACTTTGGCGCAACGGGCCGCGGTGGCGGCCAAGGAAATCAAAGCCCTGGTGGGCAACAGCTGCCAGGAGATCGAGCAGGGCTCGAGCACCGCGCAAGCCGCCCACTTGCGGATGCAGGAGATCGCGGCCAGCGTGGCCAAAACCACGGCCATGATGGAATCGATCACGACGTCTTCAAGGGAACAGTCGGAGCGCCTGGGCGCCATCAACCACTCCGTGGCGAGCCTGGACCAGCTCACGCAGCAAAACGCTGCGCTGGTGGAGGAGTCCGCGGCGGCGGCGGCCAGCCTTCAAGACCAAGCCAGCCGCCTGGTGGAAGCCATCGCCATTTTCCGGCTCGAAGGGCTGGAGGCCGAGGCCTGCCTGCCGGACGCGGGGGACGCGAAGGGGGGCGGCACATCCCTTGAGCCGGCGATGGCCCCTCACCAGCGGATGGCGGCCGTGTGAACCGGCGCATCCCACCACCCCAGCAACTCGTCGTCGAGGACGCTCAGGGTGATGGACGCGCCGGCGGTCTCCAGGGCCGTCGCGTAGTTGCCGACCAATGCCCTGCGGACCTCGATGCCGAGGGCAGCCAGTTGTTTGCCGGCGGCGTGGTGCAGCAGGTGGAGTTCGTTCAGCGGGGTGCCGCCCAGGCCGTTGGTGACGAGCAGCACGCGCTGCCCCGCTTTCAGCTGCAGGTCTTGCACCACGGGCCCGAGCATCATGGTGACGACCTGGTCGGCGGTGGCCACCAGGCTGCGCTGCCGGCCGGGCTCCCCGTGCAGGCCGACGCCCACTTCCATTTCCGCGGGGCCGATCTCGAATGTCTCCGCGGCCCCGGGCACGCTGCAACTGCCCAGCGCCACGCCAAAGGTGGCGGTCCACTGGTTGGCCTTGTCGCCCAGGCGCTTGCATTCCTGCAGCGAGGCGCCGCTTTGGGCGGCCGCGCCGGCGATCTTCATCACCACGAGGGTCCCGGCGACGCCGCGCCGGCCCGCGCCGTGGTCGGCATAGGCGACGTCGTCGTTGACGAGCACCTGTTCGACCGGCATGTCCAGCATGTCGCGCGCGAGCTGGAAACTGTTGACGTCGCCCGGGTAGTTTTTCACGACCAGCAGCACGCCCTGCGCTTTGCCCACGCGCCGCGCCGCCGCCACGATCTGGTCCGGCGTCGGCGCTGTGAAGACCCGCCCCGGGCAGGCCGCGTCCAGCATGCCGCGGCCCACGAACCCGGTGTCGAGCGGCTCGTGCCCCGAGCCGCCGCCGGAGATGACCGCCACGCCTTGGCGCTTGACCTGTTTGCGCCGTACATAGAGCGGGGCCTCGTTCATCGCCAGGAGCCCGGGATGGGCGCCGACCAGCCCCGCGACGCTTTCCTCGACGCAATCCTCGGGGTCGTTCAAGAATTTTTTCATGGGCGTCTTCCGTGGTGGGCTCAGGCCAGGTTCTCTTGCGTCAGGATCTCGACGCGCGGGTTCTTGAACGACAGCGCGCCCCTCACCCCGTCCTGCAGGCCGCGCAAGGCCCGTATCGCGGCGGACACGGAGACATAGACATCCTGGTGCAGCACGTAGTCGACGGTTCCCGACACCAGCATCGACCTGTGCACTTCGAGCAGATCGTGCACGGCATAGCAGGCTTGTCCCTTGTAGCCCCGGTCGACCAGCGCGCGGCCGACGCCGAAACTGCCCGGGCCGACGCAATAGGCGGCGCTGACGCGGTCTTTCGCCGCGCGTTTGGGCAGGCATTGCATGGCGTAGTCGTAAGCGTCTTCTTCCGAATCGGGCAGTTCCATGCAGCGCGTGACCCGGATGCCCGGGAAGCGCTCCTCCATCACCTGCGAAAAACCGATGCGGCGGTCGATCTCCGCCGCATAGCGGGTCGCGGAAGAAAAAAGCACGCAGTGCTCATCGGCCCGGTGCAGCACCGAACGCCCGAGCAACAGGGCCGCCGTGCGCCCGGCCGCGCGGTTGTCCGTGCCCAGGAAAGCCTCCCTCATGGAGCCGGCCACGTCCGAGAACATCGAAATCACATGGACGCCGGCCGCGACCAGTTCATTGATGGCCAGTTTGACGGCGGGGACATCGGGCGCCAGCACGGCCAGCCCGCCGTAGTCGGTGAGTTTGGCCAGCTCCTCGGCGAAGGCGTTGAAGTCGTGGGAAGGCAGGCGCAACGTCACCCCGGTGACGTGCTGGTGCCGGAACTCGCCCGCGTTCTGGGCGATGACGCGGTCCACCAAGTCGAAGAACCCCAGCCGGGCGGTGGGCAGGACGAAGGCGAAGCGGTAGTTGGGCGTGGAGCGCGGCCGGCCGCGGACCGGTGGCGCGCCGCCCAGGGCGGCCAAGGCCTCTTTGACTTTGCGCACGGTCAGCGGGTTCACGCCGCTGCGCCCGTTGATCACCCGGTCCACCGTGGCGGTGCTGACCCCGGCGGTTTCGGCGATCTGGGAAATGGTGACGGAGTTCGACATCGCTGGGGCGGCTCGGCCAAGAGATAAATCAATCTTCATTGTCGGCGATCTTGGCCGCGGTACGCCCCGGAAGGCACCCCTCCATCACGCTGGATCCAGCCCGCCGGGCCACCGCCGCGTGATTGATGTCTAGGGTTTTCCTGATTGATTTAATTAACGATGTTTTTAGAATGGCTTCGAGTCACAAACCTTGATGCCCATCGTCTTGTGATGTTGGCTCTGCGGCGCGGCCCGTGGGCGGGCGCGTTAAGGCACGCATGCGGGGTGGCGGCGCCACTTCGTTCTTTTGACCATCGGAGACACCAAGATGAAGGCGAAACAAGCAAAAACATTCGCAGCCGCCGCGGTCGCGGCCGCGGCCCTGTTCGGTCCCTCGGCCCAGGCGCAGACCAAGCAACTCACGCTGTGCTGGGCGGCCTGGGACCCGGCCAACGCCCTGGTGGAGTTGTCCAAGGACTTCACCGCCAAGACCGGCATCCAGATGAAATACGAGTTCGTGCCCTGGCCCAACTTCGCCCAGCGCATGCTCAACGAGCTCAATTCCAAGGGCAAGCTGTGCGACCTACTGATCGGCGACAGCCAGTGGATCGGCTCGGCGGCGACCGAGGGGCACTACGTCAAGCTGAACGACTTCTTCGACAAGAACGGCATCAAGATGTCCGACTTCGCGCCCGCCACGGTCGAAGGGTATTCAACCTGGCCCAAAGGCTCGAAGAACTACTGGGCCCTGCCGGCGATGGGCGACGCGGTGGCGTTCTCCTACCGCAAGGACTGGTTCGCCCGCCCCGAGCTGCAGGCCGAATACAAGAAGAAGAACGGCACCGACCTGGCGCCGCCCAAGACCTGGGACGAGTTCAAGAAGATCGGCGAGTTCTTCCAGGGGCGCGTCATCGACGGCAAGAAGGTCTACGGCGCGGCGCTCTACACCGAGCGCGGCTCCGAGGGCATCACCATGGGCGTGACGAACACCATGTTCGCGTCCGGCATGGAGTTCGCCAACCCCGCCAAGCCTTATGACATGAAGGGCTTCATCAACGGCGCGGGCGCGGTCAAGGGCCTGAAGCTCTACAAGGACCTGTACGACTGCTGCACGCCGCCCGGGCACTCGAACGCCTACATGACGGAGAACCTGGACGCCTACAAGTCGGGCCAGGTCGCGATGCAGATGAACTTCATCGCCTTCTTCCCGGGCATCTCCAAGGACCCGCAGGTCGGCGGCGACAAGAGCGGGTTCTTCGCCATGCCCAAGGGCGACAAGCAGTTCGCGCAGTTGGGCGGGCAGGGCATCTCGGTGGTCAAGTATTCCGACAAGCAAGAGGCGGCCCTGGAATACATGAAGTGGTTCGCGCAGCCGAGCATCCAGCAGCGCTGGTGGGACGCCGGCGGCGCCTCCGCGCACAACGCTGTGCTGAACAAGCCGGGCTTCGCCACGAGCACGTCCTACGCGCAGGTCTACCTCGACTCGATGAAGATCGTCAAGGATTTCTGGGCTGAGCCGAGCTATGCGCAGCTGTTGCTGGCCATGCAGAAGCGCGTGCACAACTATGTGGTGGCCGGCAACGGCACGCCGCAGGAAGCGCTCGACGGCTTGCTGAAGGACTGGACGGAGATCTTCAAGGAAGACGGCAAGCTGAAGTAAGCCTCGGGACGAGGCGCACGGGGTGGCGGCCGTCTCGACCGGGAGGCCCGCCATCCCTCCGATTGAACCGCCGCCGCACAGGCGTCAAACCCTTCCCCCATCCTTTCCATGAGTACCTCGCTGCCCGTCAGGCATGGGCTTTCAGACCGATCGCTGGCGTGGATCTTCGTCCTGCCCGCCGTGATCCTGCTGCTGGCCTTGAACATCTTCCCGCTGTTCTGGACGATCTACCTGTCGTTCACCAACTTCCGCGCCAACCGACCCAACGCCGACGTCGACTGGGTGGGGATCTCCAATTACCAGCGCGTGCTCTCGGACGAGACCGTGTGGGAGAGCATGCGCTACACCGCGCACTTCCTGTGCTGGTCCATCTCATTGCAACTGCTGCTGGGCTTCGGCCTGGCGCTGCTGCTCAACCGCAAATTCCGCACCCACAGCTTCTGGACCACGGCCATCCTGCTGCCCATGATGCTGGCCCCCGCCGTGGTGGGCACTTTCTGGAAGTACTTCTTCGAACCCCAGTACGGGATCTTCAACTACGTGGTGGGCTTCTTCGGCGGCCCCCGGACGTTCACGATGCTGGGCGACGTGGACCTTTCCCCGTGGGCCATCATCCTGGTGGACACCTGGATGTGGACGCCTTACGTGATGCTCCTGTTGCTGGCGGGCCTGAAGTCCATACCGCCCTACATCTACGAAGCCGCCGAGATCGACCGCGCGTCGGAGTGGACGAAGTTCTGGCGCGTGACGCTGCCCATGGTGATGCCTTTCATCGTCCTGGCGGTGCTGTTCCGCGCGATCGAGAACTTCAAGATGTTCGACCTGGTCGACCAGCTCACCAGCGGCGGCCCCGGCGCGATCACCGAGCTGGCGTCGATCCGCCTCAAGCGCGAGGCCTTCGAGAAGTGGCGCACCGGCTACGCCTCGGCCCTGGCCATCATCCTTTTCCTGGCGATCTATGGCATGTCCATGGTCACCGTGCGTTTCCTGGACCGGGTGAAACAACGATGAACAAACGGCACCCGCACCCCCTGGAGCCCAGTCGCCTGTCCAAGTGGCTGGCCGCCGCCGGGGTCGTCCTCTACACCGTCCTGTCGCTGATCCCCTTGGCCTGGATCTTCATGACCAGCATGCGCACGCCGCAGGACGCCATCTCGTACCCGCCCAAAGTGGTGGCCGAAAGCTCGGCGGTGGGCATGGTCAACCTGTTCACGGCGCGTTCGCGCGTCAGCGCCGAAGACCTGGCGGCGCAGCCGCCGGCCGCCACCTGGTATGAGAAGCTGGTGCGCGAGCAGCAGATGATCCTGGTCGGCCCCTCGCGTTTCATCGACCGCTACTTCAACTCCTTCGTGATCGGCTTCGGCTCGACGCTGCTGTCGGTGGTGCTGGGCACCCTGGCCGCCTACGCGTTCTCGCGGTTCCGCGTGCCGGGCAAGGCCGACCTGCTGTTCTTCATCCTGTCCACGCGCATGATGCCGCCCGTCGCGGTGGCCATCCCGATCTACCTGATGTTCCGCGCGCTGGGCCTGAACGACACCCACCTGGGGCTGATCCTGCTGTACACCGTGGTCAACCTGTCGTTGTCGGTGTGGCTGCTCACCGGCTTCATGGACGAGATCCCGCGGGAATACGAAGAGGCGGCGATGGTGGACGGCTACACCCGGCTGCAGGCCTTCCGCAAAGTGGTGCTGCCGCAGGCGGCCACCGGCATCGCCACCACCGCGATCTTCTGCCTGATCTTCGCCTGGAACGAATACGCGTTCGCGTTGCTCCTGACGAGCGGGACCGCGCAGACCTCGCCGCCCTTCATCCCCACGATCATCGGCGAAGGCGGGCTGGACTGGCCCGCCATGGCGGCGGGCACCTCGCTCTTCCTGCTGCCGGTCCTGTTCTTCACGGTCCTCCTGCGCAAGCACCTGCTGCGCGGGGTCACTTTCGGTGCGGTGCGCAAATGAAAACCAAACGAAACAAACCGCCCGGCTGGCTGGCCCGCGGCCCCTGGGAAGCGGTGGCCACGGCGCTGATCGGCCTGGGCCTGTTCATGCTGATGCAGCCCTGGTCGCTCGATGTCTTCGGCTACTCCTTCACCGTGTTGCTGCTCGGGGTGGTGGGCTTCCTCGTCGCCGGCAAGCTGCCCCAGGACGACTGACCATGGCCGAGATCCAACTCATCAACCTGGAAAAGCGTTTTTCCGATTTCACCGCGGTGAAAGGCTCCTCCCTGGTGCTGGAGGACGGCAAGTTCGTGGTGCTGCTCGGCCCCTCGGGCTGCGGCAAGACCACCACGCTGCGCATGATCGCCGGGCTCGAATACCCCACCGGCGGCCGGATCCTGCTCGACAACCAGGACGTCAGCTACCTGCGGCCCCGCGAACGCGACATCGCCATGGTGTTCCAGCTCTTCGCGCTGTACCCGCACATGCGGGTCGGCGAGAACCTGGAGTTCCCCCTGCACAACGAAGGTCTGCCGAAGGCGGAGATCAAGCAGCGCGTGCGCAAGGTGGCCGAGATCCTGCGCATCGAGCACCTGCTCGATTCCCGCGTCGGCGGGCTGGCCGGCGGCGACAGGCAGCGGGTGGCCCTGGGGCGGGCGATCGTCCGCCAGCCCAAGGCCTTCTTGATGGACGAGCCGCTCGGCACCCTGGACGCCGAGTTCCGGGAACTGATGTGCGTGGAGCTGCGCCAGCTGCACGACAGGCTGAAGACCACCACGGTGTTCGTCACCCACGACCAGAACGAAGCCATGGCCCTGGCCGACTGCATCGTCGTGATGAACAAGGGCGAAATCCTGCAGGCCGACGACACCGACGGCATCTACAACTTCCCGAGCTGCATGTTCGTCGCCAGCTTCATCGGCCGACCGCCGATGAACCTGCTGCCGGCCACGCACGGCGTCGCCCCCGGCGACCGGAAGGTGACGTTCGGCGATTTGGCGGTCCCTGTGCCCGCGGTGCAGGAGGCGGCGGACAAGGTCACGATGGGAATCCGGCCCGAACACATCCGGGTCGTCCCGGCCCAGGACGGGATGCCCGCCAAAGTCAACTATTCGGAGTACTTCGGCTCCCACTGGGTGCTCGACCTGGACAGCGGCATGGGCCGCGTCAAGGCAATCGCGACCAAGGACGTCCGCCCCGTCGACGGCGAGACCGTCGGCCTGCAGGTCACCACCGAGCGCGTGGTGCTGTTCGACAGCGGGACCGAGCGGTTGCTGGCCAGCAGCACCACCCAGCAACACCAACCGAGGATGCGCCATGGCTAGTATTTCTTTGAGCGGGGTGAGCAAATCCTTCGGACCCATCCACGCCTTGCGCGACATGAACCTGGAGGTGGAGGACGGCGAGTTCTTCGTCATGCTCGGCCCGAGCGGCGCCGGGAAGACCACCTTGCTGCGCACCGTGGCGGGCCTGGAGCGGCCGGACCAGGGCCGGGTGTCGATCGGCGGCCAGGACGTCACCGCGGCCTCGCCCGCCAACCGCGACTGCGCGTTCGTCTTCCAGCAGTATTCGCTCTACCCGCACCTGACGGTCTTCGAGAACATCGCCTTCCCGCTGCGCTCGCCGATGCGCAAGCACGCGGAGGACGACATCCGGCAGCGGGTCGACCAGGTGGCGCGCATGCTGCACATCGAAAGCAAATTGCAGCGCAAGGCGACGGCGCTGTCGGGCGGCGAGATGCAGCGCGTGGCCATCGGCCGGGCCCTGGTGCGCAGGCCCAAAGTCTTCTTGATGGACGAACCGCTGTCGTCGCTGGACGCCAAGCTGCGCGAAGAGCTGCGGGTGGAGTTGCGCCGCATCCAGCGCGGCAGCGGCTCCACCGTGATCTACGTGACCCACGACCAGGTCGAAGCCACCACCATGGCCGACCGCATCGCCATCATCGAAGAGGGCCGCATCCGGCAAGTGGGCACGCCGCAGCAGGTGTACAGCGACCCGGGCAACCTGGCGGCGGCGCAGCGGCTGGGTTCGCCGGTGGTCAACGTGCTGCCCGCGGATTGGTTCCAGGGCCACGCCAGCCCTCGCGTGGCGCATGTGGCGATCCGGCCGGAAGACGTCGAGGTGGACCTGGAGGTGGAGTCGAACGGCTTCCGCGTGATTGAAAGCTCCCTGGTCAAGCACCTGGTGGTGGCCGAGCGCGCCGGTGTCGAAGTCCGCGCGAAGTTCTCGTCCGACCACCCGCTGCCCATCGGCCACCGGATCGCCCTGAAATTCCCCTTGAACCGTTGCTTCTACTTCGACGACGCGGGCGACCGTGTCGCGACTTCTTAATTCGTCAGCCCCAGGAATCACCATGAACACCCCATTGATTGTCGACTCGCTGATCGCCGTGCACGCCGCGATCCTGAAGAACGAGGCGGACATTGAGTCGCTGGACCGCGCCATCGGCGACGGTGACCACTTCCTCAATGTCAAGCGCGGTTGCGAAGTGCTGTTGGCCATGAAGGACGAGCTTCTTTCCCTGCCGCCTTCGCCGGCCCTGACCAAGATCGGCTTGAAGCTGTTGTCCACCATCGGCGGCGCGTCGGGCCCCTTGATCTCCGGCTTCTTCCTGGCCATGGGCAAAGCGGTCCAAGGCATCCCCTCGCCGAACCGGCGGGAGTTCGCCATGGCCTTCGCCGCCGGGGTTGAATCCATCAAGAGCCGGGGCAAGGCCGACGTCGGCGAGAAAACCATGCTGGACGTGCTGATCCCGGCCGCCCGCATGCTCGACCGCCTGTCGCTGGAGCCGCGCGGCTTGAAAGAAGTGTGCGACGAGCTCACTGCCGACGCCACCCGCAACATGCTGGCCACCAAGGACATGATCGCTTCCAAGGGCCGCGCTTACTCCCTGGGCGAACGCGCCCTGGGCCATGTCGACCCGGGTTGCAAGACCTGCGAGGTGGCGATCGCGGCGGTCTGCGCCACCGTCCTGCGGCACGCGTCGGCTTGAGGGGGCGCCATGAAGAAATTCATCAACGACATCGACGACATGCTGCGCGAGTCCATCAGCGGCCTGGTGGAAGCCCACCCCGGCCTGGTCCGCGCCGAGTTCGAGCCGACTTTCGTCGCGCGGGCCCGCTTGCCCGCCAGGAAGAAAGTGGCGCTTTTGTCCGGGGGCGGGTCGGGCCATGAACCCCTGCACGCGGGGTTCGTCGGCCACGGCATGCTGGACGCGGTCTGCCCGGGCCAGGTCTTCACCTCGCCGACGCCCGACCAGATGCTGGCGGCGGCCCATGCGGTGAACATGGACAAGGGCGTGCTCTTCATCGTGAAGAACTACGCCGGCGATTCGATGAACTTCCAGATCGCCAGCGAAATGCTGGACATCGAGAACGCCACGGTGCTGGTCAACGACGACGTGTCGGTCGAGAACTCGACCCACACCACCGGGCGGCGCGGCGTGGCGGGCACCGTCATCGTCGAGAAGATCGTCGGGGCGGGCGCCGAGCAGGGCATGACGCTGTTCGAGTGCAAGGCCCTGGGGGACCGCGTCAACGAGGCCACCGCCAGCATGGGCGTGGCTTTCACGAGCTGCACCGTCCCCGCCGCCGGCCGCCCGACCTTCGACATCGGCCCGGACGAGATGGAGGTGGGCGTGGGCATCCACGGCGAGCCCGGCCGCCGCCGGGACCGCCTGCAAAGGGCGGAGGTCATCGTGGACGAGCTCTTGTCCGCCATCCTGAAAGACCTCGCCCCGGCCAAGGGCAGCGAGGTGCTCCTGCACGTCAATGGCTTCGGCGGCACGCCCTTGATGGAGCTGTACCTGCTGCACCACTGCGCCGGCAAGCAGCTCAGGTCGCTGGGCATCAACCCGGTGCGCTCCCTGGTGGGCAACTACACCACGGCGCTGGAGATGGCGGGCGGGTCGCTGACCGTCACCGTCCTGGACGAAGAAATGCGCGGGCTGTGGGACGCCCCGGTGCACACCGCCGCGTTGCGTTGGTGAGCGGGGGCGTTTTTCCGAGGGCGGCGGTTCGGGAACCGCCGGTCTCTTGTCATCCCTGTGAAGGAAAAAGCGATGCCTGATCGCAGAAGACTCCTGCTGGCCGCCGGCCTGGCCCCCCTGGCGCAAGGAGGCAACGCGTGGGCCCAGGCACCGAACAACACGGTGCGCATCGGCCAGTCCGCCCCCCTGAGCGGGCCCCACTCGGTGCTGGGCCAGGCCTACCGCGCCGCCGCGCTGGCGGTTTTCAAGGAGGCCAACGCCGCGCCGGGCGGCGTCAACGGCCACCGCATCGAATGGGTGTCGCTCGACGACCAGGACCAGCCGGAGCGCACGGCTGTCAACGCCAAGCTCCTGGCCTCCGACCACCAGGTGTCGGCCCTGTTCGGCTTCGTGGGGGCCGGCGCCGACCGCGTCGGCGCCAGGGCGGCCGCGGAGGAGGGGCTGCCTTATGTCGCCCCGATGTCGGGGTCGGTGGAACTGCGCACGCCGCAGTCGCCGCGAACCTACACCTTCCGCGCCAGCCACGCCGACGAAGTGCGCTACATCGTCCGCCACACCGAGACCGTCGGCGTGACGCGCCTGGCCCTGGTCTACGAGTACAACTTCCTCGGCTGGGAGCTGCGCGACACCCTGCTCGATTCGCTGAGCCCGCAACAGCGGGCTGGCGCCACGTTCACCAGCATCGACAGGGAAGGGGGCGAATACAGCGTCCCGGGGGCGGTGGCCATCGTGATGGCGCGCCGGCCTGAAGCCATCATCCTCGGCAGCAATTACGTCGCGACGGCCAGGTTCGTGCGCGCTGTCCGCGAGGCGGGCTTCAAGGGTTACTTCTACACCTTGTCCACGGTGGGGAGCCAGGGCCTGGTCGAGAGCCTCGGGCCGCTGGTTTCCGGCATTTCGGTGACCCAGGTCGTGCCTTTCCCGTTGTCCGACGTGTCGCCCGCCAGCCGGCAGCACCGTGCGTTTTGCGAGCGCCACGGCTTGCGGCCGTCCTTCCACAGCATGGAGGCGTGGCTGAGCGCGACCATGCTGGTGGATGCGCTCAAGCGGGCCAAGGCTTTCAACCCCGCCGGGATCGCGGAGGCACTGGACAACGCGCCGCCGCGGGATTTCGGCGACTTCGTGGGCCAGTGGCGTTCCTCCAGGCCCAATCCCAAAGCCTTCGTCAGCCTCACGGTCTACAACCGCGACGGCAAATTGCTCACCTGAAATTCCCGCTCATCGAGGCATCTCATCCCACCGGGCGCATTGCATGCTGTGTAGGCGGAAGATTTTCTTCAACTGGCGCACGGAGGGTTCCCGGGCATCGGTCGACCTGTGCGCGGCGATGCTGAAGGGGCGCCGTTTCAATGCCGAGGTGGTGCTGCTCGTCCCTTATCCGCTGCTGGACCATGCCGTGCGCGCTTTCACCGGGACGGCAGTCGGCATCGGCGCCCAGGATTGTTCCCGGCACGCCAAAGGCGGCTTCACGGGCGAGGTGCCAGCGCAGCTCCTGCGCGACTTGGGCGCCACCCACGTTTTGCTGAACCATTCCGACCGCCGCCGGCACCACGGCGAAACCAATGAGTCGATGGCGGACAAGGTCGAGCGGGTCTTGGAGAGCCAGCTTTCGCCCGTCGTCTGCCTGGGCGAGACGGAGTTGGAACGCGACGAAGGCAAGACCCGCCGGGTGCTGCAGCAACAGGTCGCCGCGGTC
>CBJNAE010000046.1:0-16309 GCA_966433995.1 uncultured Ideonella sp.
GCCACGATCTCGGTGGCGTTGGCCGCCGGGCTTTCCACCGGGCAGGTGCAGGTCATGTCGCCGACGGTGCGGAAGCGCACCTGCGCGGTCTCGATCTTCTCCTGGCCTTCGGGCGGCGTTACCTCCGTCACCGGCACCAGCAGGCCCTTGCGGCGGATGACCTGGCGGTCGTGGGCGTAGTACAGGCTGGGCAGCGGGATGTTCTCGCGGGCGATGTAGAGCCAAACGTCGAGTTCCGTCCAGTTGCTGATCGGGAACGCCCGCATGTGCTCGCCCGGCTTGATGCGGGTGTTGAACAGCGTCCACAGCTCCGGGCGCTGCTCCTTGGGCTGCCATTGGCCGAAGCTGTCGCGGTGGCTGAAGATGCGTTCCTTGGCCCGCGCCTTCTCCTCGTCGCGGCGGGCTCCGCCCATCAGCACATCGAAGCGGTTTTCCTCGATCGCCTCCAGCAGCGCGACGGTCTGGTGGCCGTTGCGCGACTCCAGCGGGTGCGACAGGCGCACCGTGCCGCGCTTGATGGAGTCTTCCAGGTGGCCCACCACCAGGCGCTCGCCCATCTCGGCGACGCGGCGGTCGCGGAACTCGATCACCTCGGGGAAGTTGTGGCCGGTGTCGACGTGCAGCAGCGGGAAGGGCAGGCGACCCTTGAACTCGCCGTTTTTGTCCTTGTTCTTGAAGGCTTTCTCGGCCAGGCGCAGGACGACGCAGGAATCCTTGCCGCCGGAGAAGAGCAGGGCGGGGCGCTCGAAGGCGGCCACGGTCTCGCGCAGGATGAAGATGGCTTCCTCCTCCAGCCAGTCCAGGTGGGAGTGGTCGAGCTGGGGCAGCAGTTGCTCGATGCTCAGGGGGGCGTTCATTTTCTTTCTCCGATCATTGATACCGCGGCTTCATCAGCGCCGTGCACGTGCAAGCCGCATTCCTTCGCGTCTTCGCTCTCCCACCACCAGCGGCCGGCGCGGAAGTCTTCGCCGACGGCGATCGCCCGGGTGCAGGGCGCGCAGCCGATGCTGGGCATGAACTCGTCGTGCAGCGGGTTGTAGGGCACTTCGTTCGCGGCGATGTAGTGCCAGACGTCGTTCCAGGTCCAGTCGGCCAGCGGGTTGAACTTGGTGCGGCCCTTGTCGTCCGGCTCGCTGAACGGCACGTCGCCGCGGTTGTTCGACTGCTCGCGGCGCAGGCCGGTGACCCAGGCGGTGCGCTCGCCCAGCATGCGCGACAGCGGCTCGAGCTTGCGGATGCCGCAGCAGGCCTTGCGCAGGTCGATGCTTTCGTACATCGCGCGCTCGCCGTGGTTCTTCACGAAGTGGATGACGGCCTCGGCCTCGGGGCGGTAGACCTCGACCGCGAGCCCGTAGCGCTCCTCGATGCGGGGGATCAGCGCCACCGTCTGCTCGTGCAGCTTCCCGGTTTCGAGCGTGCCGATGGCGATGGCGATGCGGTGGCGGGCGATCAGGTCGGTGACGACCATGTCCTCCGCGCCCAGGCTGGTGGCCTGCACGACGCGGCCGGGATGTGCGGCGGCGGCCTGCTGCAGCACTTCCACGGCATGCGCCACGCGCTGCTCGAACCCCGGCGTCTGGCGGGCGTAGAGCGAGACCGCGCTCATATCGCCGAGCCCGCCTGGTTGAACTCGGGCACGCTGGCTTTGACGGCTTCGGGCGAACGCGCGAACAGCGGCTGCGTCTGGCCGACGTCGGCCTGGTAGTAGGCCGGGAAGAAGGTCAGGGCGCGCTGGGCGGCTTCGAGCGATTGGTCGGCGCGCAGCTGCACGGCGTCGAAACCGGTGCGCTGCAGCAACTGCATCATGTCGACCAGCACCTGGCCGGTGGCGCGCACCTCGCCCTTGAAACGGTAGCGCGAGCGCAGCAGCCGGGCCTGGCTGTAGGCGCGGCCGTCTACCCATTTCGGGAACTCCAGCGCCACCAGGGCCAGGCGCGGCAGGTCGGCCTCCAGTTCCTCGATGTCGGCATCGTTCGGGAAGATGACGCCCACCGGCACGCCCTGCGGCCAGTTCTCGCGCGCGCCGTGCCACTGCGCCAGCGTCAGCAGGCTGTGGGATTTCGGGGTGACGTTGACGACCGGGCCGTCTTCGCCGATCACGCTGTGCCAGGCGTCGCGCTGGGGATCGATGAACTTCATGCGTGTGCTCCTCTTGCTGCTTTCAAGCGGCCTTGGCCGTCGAGCGGCGGATCGCGTTGGCGGCCGCCTTGAAGGGGTCCAGGCCGACGCGCTTGACGGTGTCGATGAAACGCTCGTTCGCCGCGCGCTGGTTGCGGTAGGTGTCGATCACGGCTTCGATCGCGTCGGCGACCTCGTCGGCCGCGAACGACGGGCCGATCACCTTGCCCGGCACGGCGTCGCCGCTTTGCGTGGAACCGTCGGAGCCGGCCAGCGTGACTTGATACCACTCGGCCCCGTCCTTGTCGACACCCAGCACGCCGATGTGGCCGCTGTGGTGGTGGCCGCAGGAATTGATGCAGCCGCTGATGTGCAGGTCGATGTCGCCGATGTCGTAGAGCTCGTCCAGGTCCTGGTAGCGGGCGGTGAGCTCGGCGGCCAGTGGCAGCGAGCGCGCATTGGCCAGCGAGCAGAAGTCGCCGCCGGGGCAGGCGATCATGTCGGTGAGCAGGCCGATGTTGGGCGTGGCGAAGCTGGCGTCGCGGGCGGCCTGCCAGAGCGCGAAGAGTTCGGATTCCTTCACCCAGGGCAGCACCAGGTTCTGGTCGTGGGAGACGCGCAGCTCGCCGTGGCTGAAGCGGTCGGCCAGGCCGGCGGCCAGGTCCATCTGGGCGTCTGTGGCGTCGCCGGGCGCTTGGGCCGCGCGCTTGAGCGACAGCGTCACCGCGCGGTAGCCCGGCACCTGGTGCGCGTGCACGTTGCGCTCCAGCCAGCGCTGGAAGGCCGGGGGCGCGTCGGACGGCGCATCGGTGGGCTCGCGGGACGGTGCCACCCCTGCCGGACGCACGAAGCAGGCGTTGACGCGGTCGAACTCGGCCTGCGGGATCAGGTGGGCGGCGCCTTCGACGTCGCGTTCCAGGATGTCCTTGAACTCCTGGTTCACATCGTCGATGAAGCGCTGGCCCTCGGCCTTGACGAGGATCTTGATGCGCGCCTTGTACATGTTGTCGCGGCGGCCGTAGCGGTTGTAGACGCGCACGATGGCCTCGATGTAGACGAGCAGCTGCTGCCACGGCAGGAATTCGGTGATCACCGTGCCGATGACGGGCGTGCGGCCCATGCCGCCGCCGACCAGCACCTTGAAACCCACCTCGCCGGCTTCGTTCTTCAGCAGCTGCAGGCCGATGTCGTGCCAGGCGATGGCGGCGCGGTCTTCCCTGGCCCCGCTGACGGCGATCTTGAACTTGCGCGGCAGGTGGGCGAACTCGGGGTGCAGCGTGCTCCACTGGCGCAGGATCTCGCAGTAGGGCCGCGGGTCGACGACCTCGTCGGCGGCCACGCCGGCGAAGCAGTCGCTGGTGATGTTGCGGATGCAGTTGCCGCTGGTCTGGATGCCGTGCATGTGCACGTCGGCGAGAAGGTCCATCACGTCCGCGCTCTTGTCCAGCGGGATCCAGTTGTATTGCAGGTTCTGGCGCGTGGTGAAGTGGCCGTAGCCCTTGTCGAAATCGCGGGCGATGCGGGCCAGCGCGCGCAGCTGGCGGCTGCTGAGCTCGCCGTAGGGCACGGCCACGCGCAGCATCGGCGCGTGGCGCTGAACGTACCAGCCGTTCTGCAGGCGCAGCGGGCGGAACTCCTCGTCGCTCAACTGGCCTTTGAGGTTGCGCTGCAGTTGGTCCCGGTACTGCGCGGCCCGCTGGCGGACGAAATGGGCGTCGAAATCGGTGTAGGTGTACATGGTGGGGCGGACTCCCGCGAAAAACTCAGTGGATGACTTTCAACCCGGCGGTGACGAGCGAGATGCAGAGCAGGGCGCGGACCAGCTTGTCGGGCAGGCGCCGCGTGAGCTTGGCGCCAAGCCAGATGCCGGGGACGGAACCGATCAGCAACCAGCCCAGCAGGCCCCAGTTCACATGGCCGAGCGTGGCGTGCCCGATGCCGGCCACCAGGGTGAGCGGCACGGCGTGGGCGATGTCGGTGCCCACCACATTCCGGCTTTCCAGCCGGGGGTAGAGCAGCATGATCATTGTCGCGCCGATCGCGCCGGCGCCGATGGAACTGAGCGACACCAGCACGCCCAGGATGAGGCCGCAAATCACGGTCAGCAGGGGCTTGCGCCGCTCGGGCACCCAGCGTTCCAGCTTCAGCCCGACCGCGTGCCAGGCCTGCCGGTAGGCCACCGTCACGGCGGTGATCAGCAGCGCGACCCCCAGCGAGAACGTCAAGGCGCTGGCCCAGCCCTTCGTGAGGCCGGTCAGGTGCATCAACGCCACGGTGCCGAGCGACGCCGGGATGCTGCCCAGCAGCAACAGGCCTGTCAGGCGCCATTGCACATGGCCCGCGTGATGGTGGGCCACCGAACCGGACACCTTGGTGAGCGCGGCGAACCACAAGTCGGTGCCGATCGCCACGGCCGGGTTGAGTTTGAAGACCGACAGCAGCAGCGGCGTCATCAGGGATCCGCCTCCCACGCCGGTCACGCCGACGATGATGCCGACGCCCAGGCCACTCAAAATCGCTGTCCAGTCCATTCAGGGTTCCGTTGAGGGTTGCCGAGCGGTGGTGCGACGGGCGACAGCCACTTCCAACAGACCGACCAGGTTTCTTTGGGATGAGGTCGGCACTTTAGGGGGTGCCTTTATATTTGAGAACTACTTATTCGTTTTGTGATTATGCTTTCGGGAAATATTAAGAAGGTATTCCGCCGATGCTGCACGGTGCTGCTGGCGCTGGCTCTGGCCGCTTGTCAGTCCCCGCCGACCGCACCTTCCTTGCCTCCCACCGCGCCGGCCGTGCAAGTTCCACCGCCGGTGGCGAAAACACCGGCCCCCAGGCCGCGCATCGGCCTGGCGCTGGGCGGCGGCGCCGCCCGGGGTTTCGCACACATCGGCGTCATCCAGGTGCTTGAAGAGGCGGGCATCGTGCCGGACCTCGTCGTCGGCACTTCGGCCGGCAGCCTGGTGGCGGTGCTCTACGCCTCGGGCAAGAACGGCGCGGCCCTGGGAGAACTGGCGCAAACCATGGACGAAGCGGCGATCACCGACTGGGCCTTCCCCGGCCGCGGCCTGATCCGCGGCGAGGCGCTGGCCCGGTATGTGCGCGAACAGGTCGGCGGACGCACCCTGGAACAGATGCGGCTGCCGTTGGGCATCGTCGCCACCGACCTCGATTCCGGCGCGCCCATCCTGTTCGCCCGCGGTGACCCGGGCACCGCGGTGCGGGCGTCGAGCAGCGTTCCGGCGGTCTTCCAGCCGGTGAAGATCAATGGCAGGGAATATGTGGACGGCGGCCTGGTGTCGCCCGTGCCCGTGCGCTTCGCCCGACAGATGGGGGCGGAGGTCGTGGTCGCGGTCGACATCTCGGCCGCGCCCGAAGGCGGGCCGACCGACGACCCATTCCGCATGCTGCTGCAGACCTTCGCCATCATGGGCCGCAGCATCAACCACTTCGAATTGCGCGACGCGGAGGTGGTGGTGCGGCCTTCGCTGGCTGGCGTGTCGGCGGCGGCTTTCTCCTCGCGCAAGCAATCGATACAAGCCGGGCGCGAAGCGATGCTGGCGCAATTGCCGGCGCTCAAGGCCAAGCTCGCCGCCAAATCCCATTGACCGGGCCGGCGCCGGCGGCAAAGAAAAAGCCCGGGCCTGAATGGCACCGGGCTTTTGGTGTCGGGAAACCGGGCCGCACAGGCGGCCCAGGGTTTTCAGCGCTTGGCCTTGGCGGTCTGGGTGGCCTTGACGGCCGAGTTGGTCACCGCCTGGAAGTTGGCTTCGGCCACGTCGGCGGCTTGCTTGGCGGCCTTGCTGACGCTTTCGTAAGCGTTGTTGGCGGCGGCGACGGCCGACTTCACCAGGGCCACGGCGTTTTCGGAGCCGGCCGGGGCGTTCTTCACGGCCACGTCCACGGCGGCGACGAACTTGCGCTGGGCTTCGGAAGCGGTGGCTTCGGCGACCTTGCCGACTTCGGCGTTGGTCGCGGCGGCGATGTCGTACAGGTGGCGGCTGTAGGCGGCGGCCTTCTCGGCGGCGGGTTGCAGCAGCGCGGCGTGCAGGGCCAGCAGTTCGTGGGCGTCCTTGGCGGACAGGGCGGCCTTGGTGGTCTCGGCGGCTTCGCCCAGGGCGGTCTTGGCCACTTGCAGGTTCAGTTCGACCAGCTTTTCAACGCCTTCGAAAGCCTTGTTGGTCAGGCCGAACAGGGTTTCGATGTTGGCCTTGTGGGCGGCGATCAATTGTTCAGGTGTGAAGCTCATGGTTATCTCCTAAAAAGGTGAAGTAAGGATTCTGTGATCTGACACAGCCTTTTTGTTGCGCTGCACCATAAACCGAAGTATACGGGCCGAACATGACAAATCAAGTGTTTTATTGTGCGACGCAGCAATTTGGAGTGCGCCCCCCAATTCCGAGCGGCCCGCTGGGCCGAACGCGCCGGAAAACACCCTGGGAAAGCCTGTTTGTCCAGGCCTTGACGAAGCGCCTTGCTCAGAGAGCGGGGCGCAGGATAGACGCCCGGTGGTGGTGCGTCCACACATGGAACATCTGGAGACAATGGCCTCGACTATGGATGCTTTTTATTCGGACCACTTCGTCCTGCCGTTGCCCGAAGGCCACCGCTTCCCGATGCGCAAATACCGTCTGTTGCGCGATGCGCTGGGGCGCGAATGCGAGGGCGTGTCGCTTCGCGAGGCGCCCGCCGCCAGCGACGGCGAACTGGCGCTGGCGCACACGCCGCACTATGTGTCCTCGGTGGTTGGCGGTCTGCTGAGCGCGGCCGAGCAGCGAGAGATCGGCTTCCCGTGGACGCCGGCCATGGTGGAGCGGTCGCGCCGCTCCGTGGGCGCGACGATCGCCGCCGCGCGGTCGGCCCTGGCTTCGGGCGTGGCCGGCAACCTGGCCGGCGGCACCCACCATGCCTACGCCGACAAAGGCGGCGGTTACTGCGTCTTCAACGACGTGGCGGTGGCCGCGCGGCTGATGCAGGCCGAATGGCACCGCCGCCACCGCCGGCTCTTGCGCGTGGCGGTGGTCGACCTGGACGTCCACCAGGGCAATGGCACGGCGTCGATCTTCTCGGACGACCCGACGGTGTTCACGCTGTCGATGCACGGAGAGAAGAACTTCCCCTTCCGCAAGGAATCGAGCGACCTCGACATCGGCCTGCCCGACGGCTGCACCGACGAGCCCTACCTGGCCGCGCTCGATGGCGCGCTGGCGCGACTGGAAGCGTCGCACGCCGACGGCCCGCCCGGCCTGATCTTTTACGTTGCGGGTGCCGATCCCCACGAAGGCGACCGCCTGGGCCGGCTCAAACTCACGGCGGCCGGATTGGCCGAACGCGACCGCCGTGTGTTCGATTTCGCCTGCCGGCGCCGCATTCCCGTGGCGTTCTCGATGGCCGGCGGGTACGGTCACGAGATCGCCGACACCGTGGCGGTGCAGGTGTCGACCTACCGGCTGGCCGCGCAGAGCTGGCGCCGATGGAACAATCCGGCGCCTCCCCGGCCTTGCGCCTGAAACCCCTGCCGCACCATGAAACCGATCGCCATGACCCCACCCTCCCCACGCGCCGCGTGCAACCCGCAGGATGTCGCGGCGGTCGACGCGGCCATCACCTCGCGCATCTCGGCCCGCGCCTTCCTGCCCACACCGGTGCCCCGCGAGACAGTCGAGGACATCCTGCGCGTGGCGTCGCGGGCGCCGTCGGGCACCAATACCCAGCCCTGGAAAGTGGCGGTGCTCTCCGGCGATTCGCTGAAGGCGCTGGTCGCCAAGCTCGCCGCGGCGCACGACGATCCGGCTTCGGCCGCCACCCACACCGAGGAATACGCCTACTACCCGCTCGAATGGCGGCCGCCCTACATCGACCGCCGTCGCAAAGTGGGGTGGGACTTGTACGGCCTGCTCGGCATCCAGAAAGGCGACAAGGCGCGCATGCATGCACAGCATGGCCGCAACTACGCCTTCTTCGACGCGCCGGTGGGGCTGATGTTCACGATCGACCGCGTCATGCAGCAAGGCAGCTGGCTCGACTACGGCATGTTCCTGCAGAACATCATGGTTGCAGCCCGGGCGCGCGGGCTGGACACCTGTCCCCAGGCGGCCTTCACGCCTTTCCACCGGATCATCCTGTCCCACATCGGTGCGCCCGAGTCCGACATGCTGGTGTGCGGCATGTCGCTCGGCTGGGCCGACCCGGCGGCGGTGGAAAACACATTGGTCACCGAACGGGAGCCCGTGGCCGGGTTCACGCGTTTTTTCGATTGAGCTTCATCGACGCAAGCGTTGGCTCCCGGGGCCCCGGCGGGATTCAATTCAAAATGCCGCCCTTCGACCCAAAACAATCCAACGAAGAGACAACAGGATGAAACTGACGATAAATAGCCGGGCGGCGGTCCTGGCGCTGACCTGCATGCTGTGCCCCGCCGCCAGCCGCGCCGCCGAACTCGACGGCGCCGCGCTCGGCGCGGCCTGGGGAGTGCCGTTCGCGGGGGTGCTGCTGTCCATCGCGCTGTTCCCCCTGGTCGCCCCCCACTTCTGGCATCACCATTACGGCAAGGTGGTGGCCGCCTGGGCGCTGGCTTTCCTGGCGCCTTTCGCCGCGACCTTCGGCATCGGCGCCGCGGCCGCGGGCTTCGTGCACGCGCTCGTGGCCGAATACATCCCATTCATCGTCCTGGTGGGCACGCTTTTCATCGTCGCCGGAGGCATCTACATCCGCGGCAACTTGCACGGCAGCCCCGCCTTGAACGCCGGGATCCTGGCCGTTGGCGCCGTGCTGGCAAGCTTCATGGGCACCACGGGCGCGTCCATGCTGTTGATCCGGCCCCTCATCCGGGCCAACGACAACCGCAAGCATTCCGCCCACGTCGTGGTCTTCTTCATCTTCATCGTCGCCAATGCCGGTGGTTCGCTCACGCCGCTGGGCGACCCGCCGCTTTTCCTCGGCTTCCTCAAGGGGGTCGATTTCTTCTGGACGGTCAAGCACATCTTCCCCGAGACCCTGTTCCTGCTGGGTGCGCTGCTAGCGATCTTCTTCGCTGTCGACAGCCACTTCTACCGCCGCGAAGGCGTGATGCCGGTGGATCCCACGCCGGACGACAAGGAGCGTTTCGGGTTCGACGGCGGAATCAACTTCCTGCTGCTGGGCGGCGTGGTGGCGCTGGTGCTGATGAGCGGGGTCTGGAAGTCGGGCGTGGCTTTCGCGGTGGCCGGTGCCGAGGTGGCCTGGAGCAGCTTGCTGCGCGACGCGGGCCTGGTGCTGCTGGCTGCCGCTTCGCTGGCCTTCGCGCCGCGGCAAGCCAGGGAGAAGAACCAGTTCACCTGGGGCCCGATCGTCGAGGTGGCTAAGCTTTTCGCGGCCATCTTCCTCACCATCATCCCCGTGATCGCCATGCTGCGCGCCGGGACGCAGGGGCCGTTCGGATCCATCGTCGCCGCGGTCACCGGCCCTGACGGCCAACCCCTGCCGGCGATGTACTTCTGGGCTTCCGGCCTGCTGTCCTCATTCCTGGACAACGCCCCCACCTACCTCGTCTTCTTCAACACCGCGGGGGGCGATGCCCAGGTGATGATGACCACGCTGGCGTCCACGCTCGCCGCGATCTCCGCGGGATCGGTCTTCATGGGTGCCAACACCTACATCGGCAACGCGCCCAACCTGATGGTCAAGGCCATCGCCGAGGACCGGGGCATCAAGATGCCCAGCTTCTTCGGCTACATGGCCTGGTCCTGCGCGGTGCTGGTGCCGCTGTTCGTGGTGATGACCTTCATCTGGTTCCGTTGAAAGGCTCCCGCATGGATTCCCGCCCCGCCATCCTGGCCAGCCGCGCCGTCTTCCCCGAAGTGGTGGCGCGGCTGCGCGAATTCTTCGAGGTCGAGACCAACGACTCCGACGAGGTCTGGCCGCCGGCCGAATTCTCGCGGCGGCTGCACGGCAAGCAGGGCGCCTTCATCACCGGCGGCGACCGCATCGACGCCGCGCTGCTGGCCGCCAACCCCCAGCTCAAGGCGGTGTGCAGCATGGCCGTGGGTTTCAACAACATCGACGTGGCCGCCTGCACCGCGGCCGGGGTGCTGTGCAGCAACACGCCGGACGTGCTCACCGAGACGACCGCCGACTTCGGCTTCGCGCTGATGATGGCCGCGGCGCGGCGGATGTCCGAAGGCGAGCGGCTGCTGCGGCGCGGCGAATGGGTGAAGTGGTCCTACGACATGCTGGCCGGCTCCGATGTGCACGGCGCCACGCTCGGGGTGCTCGGCATGGGCCGCATCGGCCAGGCGATCGCCCGGCGCGGCGCGCTGGGCTTCGGCATGAAAGTCATCTACCACAACCGGTCGCGGCTGGATGCCGCGACCGAGGCCGGGCTGAAGGCGCGCTACGTCGGCAAGGAGGAGCTGCTGCGCCAGTCCGACCACCTGGTGCTGGTGCTGCCCTATTCGCCCGAATCCCACCACGCGGTCGGCGCGGCCGAACTGGCGCTGATGAAGCCGACCGCCACGCTGACCAACATCGCCCGCGGCGGCGTGGTGGATGACGCGGCGCTGGCCCAGGCCCTGGCCGAACGGCGCATCGCGGCCGCGGCCTTGGACGTGTTCGAGGGCGAGCCCAAGGTCCACCCCGCCTTGCTCGACCTGCCCAACGCCGTCCTCACGCCGCACATGGCCAGCAGCACCCTGGCCACGCGCCGCGCGATGGCCGGCCTGGCGGCCGAGAACCTCATCGCCGCGCTGGGATTCGGGCCGGACGCCGGCCGCCCGCCGACGGCGCTGAACCCGCAGGTGTTGAAGAACGGCTGTTGACGCCTCTTCCCCTGTAGGAGCGGCTTCAGCCGCGAATGCGGTCCCGAAACCACGTCTGAACGCCGCCTGCGAGCCCGCTGCTTGCCCGATGCCCGCGCCGGGTCTTGGTCCCACGCCCGGGCGGCCCGGCCGGGTGCCTGCGACAATCCCAGGCATGAATTTCCTGCCCTGGGCCGCGCTCGCGCTGTCGGCGCTGAACCTGATCGTGCTGTCGTGGTGGGTGTTGGCGCGCGCGCCGCGCGGCTCCGCGGAAGAAGAAGCCGGCCGCCGCGCGCAGGAGCAGGCCGAGCAGTGGCGGCAGTCGCTGGCGCCGCTGCGTGAGGGCGTCGACCGGCTGGAGCGCGAACTGCGCGACGAAGTGGGCCGCAGCGCCCAGGGCACGCGGCAGGAGCTGTCCGGCACGTTGGCGATGTTCCAGCAGGCCCTGCTGAACCAGCAGGGCGACGTCGCCCGCACCCAGAACGAGCAGATCGACAGCTTCCGCGCCCAGCTCGGCGCGCTGCAGGCGGCGGTCGCCCAGGCGCTGCAGTCGGCAGTCAATGCGCAGGCCGCCCAGGCCCAGAGCTCGCGCGACGCGCAGGACGGCGCGTTCAAGCGCTTCTCCGACACCCTCAACGAGCAGCTGCGCGCCTTGTCGGAAACCAACGAGCGCCGCTTGAACGACATGCGCGCCGCGGTCGAGCAGCGGCTCACCGCGCTGCAGCAAGGCAACGAAGGCAAGCTCGAACAGATGCGGCTCACCGTCGACGAGAAGCTGCACGCCACGCTCGAGCAGCGCCTGGGCGACAGCTTCAAGCAGGTGGCCGAGCGGCTGGAGCAGGTGCACCGCGGCCTGGGCGAGATGCAGTTGCTGGCCAAGGACGTCGGCTCGCTCAACCGGGTGCTGAACAACGTCAAGACCCGCGGCATCTTCGGCGAGGTGCAGCTGGCCGGCTTGCTGGAGCAGGTCTTCACGCCCGAGCAATACGCCGCCAACGTCGAGACGGTGCCCGGCTCGGGCGCGCGCGTCGAGTTCGCGGTCAAGCTGCCGGGCCGGCGCGATGGCGACGGCAGCCAGCCCATGTGGCTGCCGATCGACGCCAAATTCCCGCGCGAGGACCATGAGCGCCTGCTCGACGCCCAGGAGCGCGCCGACCTGCCGGCGGTCGAAGTCGCGGCCAAGGCGATCGAATCCCGGCTTCGGCAGGAGGCCCGCGTCGTCAAGGACAAATACATCGCCGCGCCGCACACCACCGATTTCGCCATCCTCTTCCTGCCGACCGAAAGCCTCTACGCCGAGGCGCTGCGCCGGCCGGGGCTGGTGGAGTCGCTGCAGCGCGAGTGCAAGGTGATGCTGGCCGGCCCGACCACGCTGCTGGCCACGCTGAACAGCCTGCAGATGGGCTTCCGCACCCTGGCGCTGGAGAAACGCTCCGCCGAGGTCTGGGAAGTGCTGGGCGCGGTCAAGACCGAATTCGCCAAGTTCGGCGACGTGCTGGCCAAGACCAAGAAGAAGCTCGACGAGGCGAGCAACACCATCGACCAGGCCCAGACCCGCGCCAACGTGATGGCGCGCAAGCTCAAGTCGGTGGAAGCCCTGCCGGACGGCCGCGCCCAGGCGCTGCTGCCGCTGGCCGAGGCGCCGGACCCGGTCGACGAGGCGGCGCCCCCCGAGCCGCCGCCGGTCCGGGAAGGCGCGTGAGCGGCGCTTTCTCCAGGCCCTTGCTGGGCATCATCCTCGTGCAGGTCTGCATCCACTCGTCCATGGCGGGCCTGCGCATGGCCGCGCCGCTGCACGCGCTGCGCGGCGGGCAGTCGGCCTGGGCGGTGGGCCTGCTGCTGGCGCTGTTCGCGCTGGCGCCGATCGCGCTGGCCATGCACTCGGGGCGACTGGCCGACCGTTGGGGCTTCCACCGGCCGATCCGCCTGGCCACCGGCGTGTGCGTGGCCGGCGGCCTGCTGGCCACGCTCAGCCAGAGCCTGGCGGGGCCGGCCACTTACGCGCTGCTTTGCCTGGGCGCGCTGTGCGCCGGCGCGGCCGCCAACATGGTCGTCATCGCCACCCAACGCACCGCGGGGATGATGGCCGCCGACAACCTGCAGCGCGTTCAGGTGTTCAGCTGGCTGGGGCTGGCGCCGGCGGTGTCCAACGCGGTCGGCCCGGTGCTCGCCGGGCTGCTGATCGATGCTGCGGGTTTCCAGGCGGCGTTCGGCGTGTTGGCGTTGTTGCCTTTCGCCGCGCTGCACTGGGCGCGCCGCGTGCCAGCCCGCGGCGAAACCGGCGGCGCGCCCGCAGCCGCCCAGGCGGCCCGGCCGGCGACGGGCTCGTCCTGGGCGTTGCTGCGCTCGCCGGCGCTGCTGCGCCTCTTGCTGTTGAACTGGATGCTGTCCGCGAGCTGGGACATGCATGCTTTCCTGCTACCCATCCTCGGCCACGAGCGCGGCCTGAGCGCCTCGGCCATCGGCACGATCCTCGGCCTGTTCGCGGGCGCGGTCACCGTGGTCCGCTTGGCGATCCCGCTGCTGGTCCACCGGCTGAGCCACGCGCAGGTGCTCACCGGCGCCATGCTGCTGACCGCCGCGGTGTTCGCGGTCTACCCCTTCGTGCGCGGTGCGCCGGCGATGGCCTTGTGCGCCATCCTGCTCGGGCTGGCGCTGGGCTCGGTGCAGCCGATGATCATGTCGACGCTGCACCACATCACACCCGATGGCCACCATGGCGAGGTGATCGCGCTGCGGTCGATGGTGGTCAACCTGTCCAGCACGGTGATGCCGGTGCTCTTCGGCGCGGCCGGCGCCGCGCTCGGCGTGGGCATGTTGTTCTGGGCGATGGGCGCGGTCGTCGCCTCGGGCAGCTTGCTGGCCCGGCGCATCGCGGTCTGGGCCCAGCCGGCTTGACCGGCCCGCCGGCCGCGCTCCACCGGTCGATCAGGCGGCCGGACAGGTCAGAAACGGATGCCCGGTGGATTGGCCGCCGCGGCGGGAACGGCCGGGGCGGCAGCCGGCGGTTGCGGGGCCGGTCCCGGTGCGCCAACAGTGCGGGGCGCCGGGCTGAGCGTCGTGGTGCGCGGCGGTGTCAGGGGCGTGACCGAGGCCTTCCAGCCGGCCGGCAGGGCGGATGCGCCCGGGTAGCCCGCCGCGTCCAGGTACTGGCCCCATTCGGTGGTGGAGAAGCCGGCGAGGACCTGCCCGCCGATCGACAGCGTCGGCGCCGCTTTCCCGCCGGTGATGCGCTGCAACGCTTCGACGTCGTCGTTCGTCGTCACCGTGCGCTCCGCGTAGGGGATGCCGCGCTGCTGCAGGAACTGCCGGCCGCTGTTGCAGGGCTCGCAGTCCGGGGTGGACACGTACAGCACCACGGGGAACTTGGCCGCGACCTGGCGCAGCGCCGCGGGCAGGCTGGCGCTGGCGGACGGCACGGCTTCGCCGCTGCCGGTGGCCGGCCCCTTGGGCGAGACGCTGGAGACTTTGCCGCTGCCGGTGGTGTCCGGCCGGTCGGTGTAGCTCACCTTGCCGTCCGGCCCCACCACCTTGTAGAGCGCGCTGGCCGGCCCGCACAGCAGGGCCATGCCGATGCCCAGGCTGAGCGCGATGAACGAAGGGCGGGGGAGTGCGGTGTTGCGTTGGGCCATGGTGCGGTCTCTTCAGCGAGTGGGAGGGCTGCTTGCTCTGGGTGCCCCGGGCGGGGCGCCGCGCTTTGAAGACGATGAATCTAACCTCCGCGCGGCAAACACTCAAGCCATGCCCTGGTGACGCAGCAAGGCGTCGATGCTCGGCTCGCGGCCGCGGAAGGCCTTGAAGCTGTCCATCGCCGGCCGGCTGCCGCCGACTTCGAGCACGGCCTCGCGGTAGCGCCGGCCGGTGGCCACGTTCAGGATGCCGCCCTGGTCGGCGGTTTCCTCGAAGGCGCTCCAGGCGTCCGCGCTGAGCACTTCGGCCCATTTGTAACTGTAGTAGCCGGCCGAATAGCCGCCGGCGAAGATGTGGGAGAAGGTGTGCTGGAACCGGTTGAACGCAGGGGGCGGCAGCACCGCGACTTCCCGGCGCACTTCGTCCAGCACCTGGTTGACGCGCTCCTCGGAGCCGGGCTCGGCGTGCAGGCGCATGTCGAACAGCGAGTACTCCACCTGCTTCAACGTCTGCATGCCGCTCTGGAAGTTCTTGGCGGCCAGCATTTTGTCGAACAGCGCGCGCGGCAGCGGCTCGCCGGTGTCCACATGCGAAGTCAGGCGCTTGACCACGTCCCATTCCCAGCAGAAGTTCTCCATGAACTGGCTGGGCAGCTCGACCGCGTCCCATTCGACGCCGCTGATGCCGGACACACCGATGTCGTCCACCTGGGTGAGCATGTGGTGCAGGCCGTGGCCGAACTCGTGGAAGAGCGTGGTGACGTCGTCGTGCGTCAGCAGCGCGGGGCGCGTCACGCCGCCCGATTCGAGCGGCGGCGCGAAGTTGCACACGAGGTGCGCCAGCGGCGTCTGCAGCCGGCCCTCCGGGCGCGCCCAGCGCTCGCAGACGCCGTCCATCCAGGCGCCGGGCCGCTTGCCGGGGCGGGCGTAGAGGTCGAGGTAGAACTGGCCCACCAGCTGCGGCGGCGCGCCGTCGCCGGCGGCGCGTTCGATGCGGAAGAAGCGCACGCTGGGGTGCCACACCGGCGCGCTGTCCGGTCGGATCGAGACTTCGAACAGGGTCTCGATGATGCGGAACAGGCCTTCCAGCACCTTGGGCTCGGTGAAGTACTGCTTCACCTCCTGGTCGCTGAAAGCGTAGCGGGCTTCCTTGAGCTTCTCGCTGGCGTAGGGCACGTCCCAGGCCTGTAGGTCTGCCAGGCCGAGCTGCTGGGACGCGAAATCGCGCAGTTCGGCGAGATCCTTCTCGGCGTGGGGGCGGGCACGGCGGGCGAGGTCGCGGAGGAACTGCTCGACCTGGGCCGGGCTGTCGGCCATCTTGCTGACGAGGGACAGTTCGGCGTAATTGGCGAAGCCGAGCAGGCCGGCCTCTTCCTGGCGCAGCTGCAGGATCTTGCGCATGACGTCGCTGTTGTCCTGCGCCGGGTCGCCCAGCTCGCTGGCGCGGGTGGCGTTGGCGCGGTAGAGGCGCTCGCGCAGCGCGCGGTCGTCGGCGTACTGCAGCACCGGGAAATAGCTGGGGAAGTGCAGCGTGATCTTGTGGCCGTCCTTGCCTTCCGATTCGGCCAGCGCGCGCGCCGCCTGACGCACGTCTTCCGGCACGCCGCGCAGCTCTTCTGCGGTGGCGTAGTGGGCGTAGTGGTCGGTGGCGTCCAGCACGTGCTCGGAGAAGGATTGGCCGAGTTCGGCCTGGATCTCCTGCAACTCGGCGAATCGCTGCTTGGCCTGGCCTTGCAGCTCGGCGCCGGACAGCACGAAGTCGCGCAGCGCGTTGGACAGCGCCTTCTTGCG
>CBJNAE010000047.1:0-16176 GCA_966433995.1 uncultured Ideonella sp.
GCCCCCAGGCAGGCGGCCATCAGCAGCTCGCCGGCGCGCTGCCAGGGCGGCGCGGGTTTCCCTGGCGCGCGTTCATGAGGGGCGGTGGCGCTCATTTCGCCTCCTTCCAGGCGGCGGCATGGCCGCGCGTCGCATCGATTCGTACAAGGGCTTTCATGCCACCTCCTTCTGCAGCCATCCACAAACCTCTTCCGACAATTCGGCGATGGGCCGCACCGCGGCCACCGCAAGCACGCCGCCTTCACCGACCGGCCTTTCCAGGGTCGCGAACTGGCTGTCCACCAGACTGGGCGGGAAGAGGTGAACGCCTGCACGCGCCGCCACCCGGGCGAGGGCCTCGGAACGGCCGATGTCCATGAATACGAACTTCAAACCCGGCGCGGCGGCGCGCAAGCGGTCGCGATAAGACCGCTTCAGCGCAGAGCAGGTCAGCAACACGCCGCCGGGATGGGCCGCCAATTGGCCGGCCAGGGCATCGAGCCAGCCGATACGGTCGGCATCGGTCAATGCGACGCCCCGTCGCATCTTGTCCTGGTTGTCCGCCGGATGGAAATCGTCGCCTTCGATCAATGGAAGATGGACTTTCGCGGCCACCGCCTGGGCCAAGCTGGATTTGCCGCAACCGGCCACGCCCATGAACACGACGCAAGCATTCATGGCAGGTTGTCCTGATGAGGTGGTATCAAATAGATCGTTAGGACAGCGATATCATGACCAGAAAACCAGTCCATGATCGAAATCCGATCATCGAGGATCGGAATCCTTCCAGGTACAAACAGGTGTCCACACGAAAAACAGCACATACAGGAAACAAATAATGCATTGGATAGCGCTATCCTAATGAAAACGATTTGGCTTTGCCAGTCCGTGTTAACCCTGCCTTTCCTTCTGGCATCCTGACCCATCGCACTTTCTGAAATTCAGCCCCCCCCATGACCCAGCCCTCCCCCCGCTCCCGATCCACCGGACGCGTCACCCTGGCGGATGTCGCGCAAACCGCCGGCGTCAGCCCCATCACCGTGTCCCGCGCGCTGCGCGGCGAGCGCAGCGTGGCGGCCGAACTGGTGGAACGCGTGCGGGCCGCGGCCGCCGCGCTGGGCTACGTGCCCGACCCGGCCGCCCGCGCCCTCGCCTCGGCGCGCAGCACGCACGTGGCGGTGCTGATCCCGCTCTTGTCCAACAACCTGTTCGTCGACCTGCTGGAAGCGGTGCACCGCACCTTGCTGCCCCAGGGCTACCAGACGCTGATCGGCGTGACCCATTACAGCCCCGAGGAAGAGGAGCAATTGCTGCAGAGCTACCTCGCCCACCGGCCGGCGGGCCTGCTGGTCACTGGTTTCGACCGCAGCGAGACCAGCCGCCAGCTCATCCACAGAAGCGGCGTGCCCTGCGTGCATGTGATGGAGACCACCCAGGCGCCCGGCGTCCATTCCGTGGGCTTCTCGCAGTCCGCCGCGGGCCAGGCAATCACCCAGCACCTGCTGGACCGGGGCCGCCGCCGCATCGCCTTCGTCGCGGCCCAGCTCGACCCGCGTGTGATGCAGCGGGCCGAGGGCTACCGCCGGTGCCTAAGGGCCGCCGGGCTGTACGACGCGCGGCTGGAATTCCTGAACCCCCAGCGGTCTTCCATCGCGCTGGGCGCGGCGATGGTGCAGGAAGTGCGGCGGCAGCGGCCCGACGTGGACGCCATCTTCTTCTGCAACGACGACCTGGCGCAAGGCGGCCTGCTCGGCGCCTTGCGCATCGGGTTGAAAGTGCCGCAGGAAGTGGCCGTGGCGGGCTTCAACGACTTGACCGGCAGCGACCAGATGCTGCCCGCGCTCACCACCGTGCGCACGCCCCGCACCGAGATCGGCACCCGCGCCGCGCAGATGCTGCTGGCGCTGATGCGCAAGGAGCCGGTGGACGAGCCAGGCGTCGACCTCGGCTACGAGTTGGTCATCCGGGAAAGCACCTGAAGCGGCCTGCCAGCGCCGACCCGCCGAAGGCACAATCTCCCGTTCATCAGTCGACGCCAACCGCACCCCACACCATGCCCACCATCCTCGTGCTCAACGGCCCCAACCTCAACCTGCTCGGCCAACGCGAGCCCGCGGTGTACGGCGCGGCGACCCTGGCCGACGTGGAGGCGCTCTGCCAGGCCGCCGCGGGCAAGCACGGCCACCAGTGCGACTTCCGGCAGTCCAACCACGAAGGCGTGCTGATCGACGCGATCCACGAAGCCGGCCGGGCCCACCAGGCGGGCTCGCTCCTGGGCGTGGTGTTCAACGCCGGCGCCTACACCCACACCTCGATCGCCCTGCACGACGCCATCAAGGGCGCCGCGGTGCCAGTGGTGGAGGTGCACATCAGCAACGTGCACGCCCGCGAATCCTTCCGCCACCACTCGATGCTGTCGCCGGTGGCGGCCGGCATCGTCGTCGGCTTCGGCGTGCAGGGTTACGCGCTGGCGATCGACGGGCTGGTGGGGCGGGGCAAGGCCTGAGGGTCACGGGCGGGCCCGCCTCTTTCAAGGCCGCGGAAGCGGACAACGTTCGCCATCGAGACGCTTCGTCGCGAACAAGGCCCAGTGGCGACGCCGGCAGGGCCGCGGCGCCAAGTTCAGGGCGCGTCGAACCCCGTCGCCACGTCGCCGCACTGCGCACGGTGGCGCAGCGCATGGTCCATCAGCACCAGCGCCAGCATGGCTTCGGCGATCGGCGTGGCGCGGATGCCCACGCAGGGATCGTGGCGGCCGAAGGTCTCGACCGTCGCGGGGTTGCCCTGCATGTCGATCGACTGGCGCGGCGTGCGGATCGAACTGGTCGGCTTCACGGCGATGCTCACCGTGATGTCCTGGCCGGTGGAGATGCCGCCCAGCACGCCGCCGGCGTGGTTGGTGGCGAAGCCGTCGCGGTGGATCTCGTCGCCGTGCATGCTGCCGCGGTGGGCGACGCTCGCGAAGCCGGCGCCGATCTCCACGCCCTTGACGGCGTTGATGCCCATCATCGCGTGGGCGATGTCGGCGTCGAGCTTGTCGAACAGCGGCTCGCCCAGGCCCACTGGCACGCCATGGGCCGCCACCGAGATGCGCGCGCCGCAACTGTCGCCGTCCTTGCGCAGCGCATCCATGTAGTCCTCCAGCCGCTGGATGTCGCTGGCGTTGGCGGCGAAGAAGGGGTTGTGGGGCACGTGGTCCATCGACTCGAACGGGATCTCGATCTCGCCGAGGTGGGTCATGTGGCCCGAGAAGGTGGTACCGAACTTTTCGCGCAGCCATTTGCGGGCCACGGCACCGGCCGCCACCATCGGCGCCGTCAGGCGGGCCGACGAGCGCCCGCCGCCGCGAGGGTCGCGCAAGCCGTACTTGCGCCAGTAGGTGTAATCGGCATGGCCGGGGCGGAAGGTCTGCAGGATGTTGCCGTAGTCCTTGCTGCGCTGGTCGACGTTCCTGATCAGCAGGCAGATCGGCGTGCCGGTGGTCTTGCCCTCATAGACACCGGACAGGATCTCCACGGTGTCGGGTTCGTTGCGCTGCGTGACGTGGCGCGAGGTGCCGGGCCGGCGGCGGTCGAGTTCGGGCTGGATGTCGGCCTCCGAGAGGGCCATGCCCGGCGGGCAGCCGTCGATCACGCAGCCGATGGCCGGGCCGTGGCTTTCGCCGAAATTGGTGACGCTGAACAACTCGCCGAGGGTGCTGCCGGACATGGGCGCCTTTTTGAATGGAATTCAGGAAGGGGAACCCATGATTTTACGGCGCGGAACCGGCCGCGCCTTCGCCGGCTCAGCCCGCGGCCTGCTGCGCCTGGGCGCGAGGCTCGTCCAGCGGCCAGTCGCGGATGTAGGCCTTGAGCATGCGGTTCTCGAAGTCCTGGCTGTCGACAACGGCGCGGGCGACATCGTAGAAGGAGATCACGCCCATCAGCATGCGCTGGCTCATCACCGGCATGTAGCGGGCATGGCGCTCGAGCATCATGCGGCGCACTTCGTCCATCTCGGTGTCGGGTGTGCAGGTCAGGGGGTGGTCGTCCATCACGCTGCGCACCAGGGTCGGGCCGACGGTGCCGCCGTTCTTCACGACCGCGTTGATGACCTCGCGGAAAGTGAGCATGCCCACCAGGTCGCCGTGTTCCATGATGACCAACGAGCCGATGTCGCGCTCGGCCATGGTCTTCAGCGCCAGGGCCAGCGGCATGTCGGGCTGGGCGGTGTAGAGCGTGTTGCCTTTGAACTGGAGGATGTCGCTGACTTTCATGGGGTTCTCCTTCGCGCGGATGGTCGGTCGGTCATCGTTCGGCACGCACGACAGGCGCAGAACTCGTGCGAGTCAATATAGCCCACAATGCGCGCCGGCGGCACTGGGTGTTTGCGCCGGTTTCGCCTTGTTTCGTCGGGCGCCGCCAGGGCCGGCGCAGCCCCCTCCCCCTTTCCCGAGCCGACACGCCATGACTTATCCCGAACTCGCCGTCCGCCAATGGCAGGTGCAAGGGCAGGACGCCTTCGCCGACACCGCCGGCCCGTCCTGGCCGCCTGCCGCGCCCTGCGTGGTGATGGTCCATGGTGCACTGCACGATCGCAGCGTCTGGTCCCGGCAGGCCGACTGGCTCGCCGAGGAAGGCTTCGCCGCGATGGCGCCCGACCTGCCCGGCCACGGCCGAAGCGCAAGCCAGGCCCTGGCCGACGTGGGCGCCTGCGCCGACTGGCTCCTGGCGCTGCTGGCCGAGGCGGGCGTGCGCCGCGCGGCGCTGGCGGGGCACAGCATGGGCGCGCTGGTCGTGCTGGAAGCCGCCGCGAGGGCGGCGCGGCAAGCCGGCGCCGTCCGGGTCGAGGCGGTGGTGCTGCTCGGCGTCGCCGCGCCGATGCGGGTCGCGCCCGCGATGCTCGACGCCGCCCGCGACCAGCCGCTCGACGCCATCGACAAAATGGCCGCCTACTCGCACGCCCGCGAAGCGGTCGAAGCACGGGAAGCCGACCGGCTGCTGATGCTGCGCGAGCAGCACCGCTACGCCGACGCCGGCCTGGGCAACCTGCTATTGAACGACCTGGCGATGTGCGACGCTTACGCGGGCGCGGTCGACGCGGCTTCGGCGCTCGATTGCCCCACGACCTTGGTCGTCGGCGGCAACGACCGCATGACCCCGGCCGCCGCGACCGCCGGGCTGGCCGCGGCGCTCAAGAAGATGGCGCGCATCGAGCTGGCCACCGGCCACAACCTGATGGCGGAAGACCCGGCGGGTGTGCGCCTGGCCTTCCGACAGGCCTGCGCCCACCTGAAGGCGCCGGCGCGCTGACGCCGCGCCGGCGGGCCGCTCAGGCTTTGTCGAGCAAGTCCTTCAGGGTCAGCTCCTCGAAACCGGCGCGGTCCCAGAAGCCCCGCAGGGCACTGGTGGGCTGCAGCAGCAAGGCACTGAGCAGCGGCGCGGCGGGGGTGGTGTCGGCTTCGCACAGCAGCACGTGCCGCACGCTGCCGGCTTCGTCCAGGCGCCCCACCCAGTCCAGGCCAACCAGCACTTCCAGCACCGGTTCGACCTGGAGCGGGTCGGTGCGGATGGAGGTGGCGAGTTGCTCCACGCTCAGGCCGTGCCGCTGGCTGGATCGCGCCTGCGCCAGCAGCCGCAGCAAGGACAGGGCCAGGGCGAACCGGTGGCCCGGCACTTCAAGTTGGCGCACCACGCGCATCTGCAGGCTGGGCGCATAGGCGGCAATCACGGCACCCAACAGCACGATCACCCAGCCCAGGTAGATCCAGATAAAGAAGATCGGCAGGCTGGCCAGGGCGCCGTACACCACCGAATAGCTCGGCACGGTGCGCAGGTACCAGCCGAGCGCCTTCTTCGCGATTTCGAAGCCGGCCGACACGAAAAGGCCGCCCGCCACCGCATGGCGCCACCGCACGTGGGTGTTGGGCACGTAGCGGAACAGCCCTGCCGCGCCCAGCGCGAGCAGCACGAACTCAAGCACGTTGAGCAGGAATTCGACGCCGCCCGGCAAGGCGCCGACGATGCCTTTGGAGGCCGTCAACGCGTACGACGTGAGGGACAGGCTCACGCCCAGCAGCAGCGGTCCGAGCGTGGCGGCCGACCAGTAGACGAGGATGCGCTGGGCGATCGGGCGCGGTGTGCGCACCCGCCAGATGCCGTTGAGCGTGCGGTCGATGGTGAGCATCAATGCCAAGGCCGTCGCCACCAGCGCCGCCAGCCCCGCCGTGCCCAGGCGGTTGGACTTGTTCGCGAACTGGGTCAGCGCGCCCAGCACCGGCTTGGCGATGGAGTCGGGCACCAGGCTTTGCAGGAAATACTTCTGCAGCGCCCCCTGGAAGCCGGCGAACATCGGGAAGGCGGAGAACACCGCCAGCATCACGGTCACCAGGGGCACCAGCGAGATCAGCGTGGTGAAGGTGAGGCTGCTGGCGGTGACGCCCAGGCGGTCTTCCCGAAAACGGTGGCGCAAGGTGCGCAGCGTGTCGCGCCAGGGCCAGTCCTGCAGGGTCGCCAGCGTCTCGTTGACGAATTCCGCAAAACGGTCTTGCCAGCGGCCGGCCTGGCGCGGCGGTACGCCGGGTGAAGAAGGTGAATCCATCGGTGGCTATGATGCCATCGATGAACCCGTCGACCCGGCCCACGCCCCTCCCCTCTCCCGCCAACGCGGCCGCGCAGCCCGCGTCTACACGGGCCGTCGCCTGGACACGCAGCGTGGCGGTGGGCAGTGTGCTGGGGCTCATCGCGCTCGGCCTGGCCTGGGAGCTCTTCCTCGCGCCCACCGGCAACCGGACGCTGGCGTTGAAGGTGCTGCCGCTGGCTTTCCCGCTGGCCGGGCTGCTGAAGAACCGGATGTACACCTACCGCTGGGTGAGCCTGTTCGTCTGGCTGTATTTCATCGAAGGCGTGGTGCGGGCCACGGGCGACCGGGGAATCGGCGCCTGGCTGGCGGGCCTGGAGATCCTGCTGTGCGTGGCGCTGTTCGCGGCTTGCGCCGCCCACGTGCGCTGGCGCCTCAAACCCTCTCGCGCCTGACCGAGCGCCGCACCATGCGCATCGCGCCCCGGGCAGTGCAGAGCCCACCGCCTCTCTCCTCCAGGAAACCATGATGCTGCCGGCCGGCGCCGCCGAGTCCCACGGCCTTTGGGCCGCATCGGCGCCGCCCGCGCCGCCCACGCCGCCCCTGGCCGGGAACGCCACCGCCGACGTGGCCGTGGTGGGCGCGGGCTTCACCGGCTTGTCGGCCGCCCTGCATCTGGCGCAGGCCGGCGCGTCGGTGGCTGTCCTCGAAGCCGACGACGTCGGCCAGGGCGGGTCCGGGCGCAACGTCGGGCTGGTCAACGCCGGCTTGTGGTTGAAGCCGTCAGCGCTGCAGGCCGCGCTGGGGCCTGCAGCGGGGCCCGCGCTGCTGAAACTGCTGAGCGAGGGCCCATCCCTGGTTTACGACTTGGTGCGGCGCCACGCCATCGACTGCGAGGCGGTGCGCACGGGCACCCTGCACTGCGCAGTCGGCCGTGCCGGCGAACTCGATATCGGCGAACGGGCATCCCAATGGCAGGCACTCGGGGCGCCCGTGCGACTGCTGGATGCGCTCGAGACGGCGCGCCTGACCGGCACGGCCGCCTATGCCGCCTCGCTGCTGGACCTGCACGCCGGCACCGTCCAACCGCTGGCCTACGCGCGCGGCCTGGCGGCGGCGGTGCTTTCGCGGGGCGGGCGCATCCATTCGCACAGCGCGGTCCGCGCGGTCGAAGACCTGCGCGGCCGGTGGCGCCTGCACACGGCCTCGGGCGGGACCGTCGAATCGAAATGGGTGGTCGTTGCGACGAACGCCTTCACCGCGCCGCAAGGCCCCTGGCAGGTGCTGCGTTCCGAGATCGTCCGGCTGCCCTACTTCAACATGGCCACGGCGCCGCTGCCCGAAGCGCTGCGCCGGTCGATCCTGCCCGAACAGCAAGGCGCCTGGGACACCCGCCGCGTGTTGTCGTCCTTCAGGCTCGACCAGGCGGGCCGCCTGGTGTTCGGCAGCGTTGGCGCGTTGCGCGGCCCGGGCCGGGCGATCCACCACGACTGGGGCCGCCGTGCCTTGGCGCGGCTGTTCCCCCAGTTGGGCGAAGACATTCGCTTCGAACACGCCTGGTACGGCTGGATCGGCATGACCCCCGACGCGCTGCCGCGTTTCCACAAACTGGCCCGGGACACCTATTCCTTCAGCGGCTACAACGGCCGTGGCATCGCGCAGGGCACGGTGTTCGGCCGCGAGTTGGCCAGGCTGGTGCTGGGGCAATGCGGCGAAGGCGACATGCCGCTGCCCATCACCGAACCCGCCGCCACGGCCTTGCGCCGCACCCGGGAAGCCGGCTACGAGATCGGTGCGCAGGTCGTGCATGCCGCCGGGGCACGATGGTGAAACCGGCATGCGGGCGTGCGCTGGAGCTTGGGCGCCCGGCGGCCCGCGCCGCGATGCTCGAAAATCCCGGGAACTCGCTTCCCGCGCACCTTCTCCCGTGAAAGGCACGACCCCATGATCGACCGCGACGTTTTCCTCGACCGGCTGGCGCGGGCCATCGGCCCGACCCACGTGCTCGCCGAAGGCGATTTGACCGCCTACGAGCAGGACTGGCGCAAACGCTACCGGGGCCGCGCCCTGGCCGTGGCGCGTCCGGGAAACACGGGCGAAGTGTCAGAGGTCGTGAAGCTGTGCGTCGATGCGGGTGTCAGCCTCGTGCCGCAGGGCGGCAACACCGGCCTGGTCGGCGGATCGGTGCCTGACGGCGAAGGCCGCCAGTTGCTGCTGAACCTGGGCCGCATGAACCGCGTGCGGGAGGTCGACCCCGCCAACCTCACCTTGACCGCGGAAGCCGGCTGCGTGCTGCGACAGGTGCAGGACGCCGCGGCCGCGCAGTCATTGCTGTTCCCGCTGAGCATGGCCTCGGAAGGCAGCTGCACCATCGGCGGCAACCTGGCGAGCAACGCCGGCGGAACGCAGGTGCTGCGCTACGGCAACGCACGCGAACTGTGCCTCGGGTTGGAAGTGGTGACGGCGCAAGGCGAGGTCTGGAACGGCCTGGGCGGCCTGCGCAAGGACAACACCGGCTACGACCTGCGCGACCTGTTCATCGGCAGCGAAGGCACGCTCGGCGTGATCACCGCCGCCACGCTCAAATTGCATCCGCAGCCCGCCGTGCGCTGCACCGCCCTGGTGGCGGTGCCCGACCTGCAAGCCGCCGTGGCGCTGCTGCAGCGGGCGCGGTCGAGGCTGGCCAGCGGGCTGACGGGCTTCGAGGTGATGAACGAACAGTCGCTGGCACTCGTGGCGGCGCACTTCCCCGCCCTGCCCCAGGCCTTGTCGCCATCGCCGTGGAAGGTGCTCATCGAGCTGTCGGACCATGAAGGCCAGGTGCACGCGCGCGGCCTGTTCGAAAGCCTGCTGGAGCAGGCGCTGGAGGACGGCGCCGCCACCGACGCGGCGATCGCCGAGAGCCTCGACCAATCCCACAAGCTCTGGCACTTGCGCGAAAGCATCCCGCTGGCCCAGGCGCAGGAAGGACTGAACATCAAGCACGACATTTCGCTGCCGATCTCGCGGGTGTCCGGTTTCGTCGCGTCCACTGACGCCGCCTTGCAGCGGCACTTCGCCGGCGTCCGCCTGGTCAACTTCGGCCACCTCGGGGACGGCAACCTGCACTACAACGTGCAGGCGCCACCGGGGACCGACGCCGCGGCCTTCCTGCAGCGGCAGGAATCCCAGGTAAACCGCATCGTCTACGACGCCGTCATCGAACACGGCGGATCGATCTCGGCCGAGCACGGCATCGGCCAGCTGAAACTGGACGAGCTGGCGCGCAGCAAGTCACCGGTGGCGCTGGAGATGATGCGGGCCGTCAAGAATGCGCTGGACCCGCGCGGGACGATGAATCCCGGGCGGGTCCTGGCATGACTTGACACCGGCGGTGTCGCTGCGTGTGTGGATGGAGGGAAGCCCGAAAGGCGATCCGGAAGGCGCCTTGTGCGCCCGTCCGGACTTCCATGAACCTGCCGTCAGTGCTTGAGCAGGTCGCCTGAGCCGGCAGACGCTTCGGGCTTGGCCGGCGACGCGGTGGCCGAAGAAGCCTCCTTGTCGTCCGTCTTGGCCGGTTCGTCGTCGGGCAGTGCCTGCGGCACCGATTCGAGCGCCACCGCGAGAACCTGGTCGAACCACTTCACCGGGACGATCTCGAGCTGGTTCTTCACGTTCTCGGGGATGTCCTGCAGGTCCTTGACGTTCTCTTCCGGGATGACGACCGTCTTGATGCCGCCGCGGTGGGCCGCGAGCAGCTTCTCCTTCAGGCCGCCGATCGCGGTGATCTCGCCGCGCAGCGTGATCTCGCCGGTCATCGCCACATCGGCACGCACCGCGATGCCGGTCAAGGCCGAGACGAAGGCGGTAGCCATGGCCGCGCCGGCGCTCGGGCCATCCTTCGGCGTGGCGCCATCAGGCACGTGGATGTGGATGTCGCGCTTCTCGAAAAGCTCGTCCTTGATGCCCAGCCGGCGAGACCGGCTGCGCACCACGGTTCTGGCCGCCTCGACCGACTCCTTCATCACGTCGCCGAGCGAACCGGTGCGCGAAATGACACCCTTGCCGGGCATGACCGCCGCTTCGACGGTGAGCAGGTCGCCGCCGACTTCCGTCCACGCCAGGCCGACCACCTGGCCCACCTG
Organism: uncultured Ideonella sp.; assembly: GCA_966433995.1. Lineage (GTDB taxonomy): Bacteria > Pseudomonadota > Gammaproteobacteria > Burkholderiales > Burkholderiaceae_C > JANPCX01. The sequence goes on from CBJNAE010000047.1 coordinate 10,662, forward strand.
GTTCTGCTTCTCGGCCTGGCCGTAGTCGTACTTGCGCACGCCGAGGAAGTCGTTGAGGTTGGTGTCGGTGACGGTGACCTTCTCGGTGTACTGCTTGAGCTGCACGCCCTTGACCACCTTGCGGCAGATCTTGGACACCTCGCGTTCGAGCGAGCGCACGCCGGCCTCGCGGGTGTAGTAGCGGATGATGGCGCGCACCGCGGCTTCGGTGACTTCCATCTCTTCGTCCTTCACGCCGTTGTTCTTGGCCTGCTTGGGCAGCAGGTAGCGCTGGGCGATGCTGACCTTCTCGTCCTCGGTGTAGCCGGACAGGCGAATCACCTCCATGCGGTCGAGCAAGGCCGGCGGGATGTTCATCGAATTCGAGGTGGCGATGAACATCGTGTCGGACAGGTCGAAGTCGACCTCGACGTAGTGGTCGCTGAAGGTGTGGTTCTGCTCGGGGTCGAGCACTTCCAGCAGCGCGCTGGAGGGGTCGCCGCGGAAGTCCATGCCCAGCTTGTCGATCTCGTCGAGCAGGAACAGCGGGTTGCGCGTGCCGGTCTTGGACAGGCTCTGCAGCACCTTGCCCGGCATCGAGCCGATGTAAGTGCGGCGGTGGCCACGGATCTCGGCCTCGTCGCGCACGCCGCCCAGCGCCATGCGCACGAACTTGCGCCCGGTGGCGCGCGCCACCGACTGGCCGAGCGAGGTCTTGCCGACGCCGGGGGGGCCGACCAGGCAGAGGATGGGTGACTTCACCTTGTCGACGCGCTGCTGCACGGCGAGGTATTCGAGGATGCGTTCCTTGACCTTGTCCAGGCCGTAGTGGTCTTCGTTCAGTACCGACTCGGCCAGCGAGAGGTCGTGCTTGATCTTGGTCTTCTTCGCCCAGGGCAGGTTGACCAGGGTGTCGATGTAGTTGCGCACCACCGTGGCCTCGGCGGACATCGGCGACATGAGCTTGAGCTTCTTGAGCTCGGCGTCGACCTTCTTGCGCGCCTCTTTCGGCATCTTGGCGGCGATGATCTTCTTCTCGAGCTCCTCCATGTCGGCGCCTTCTTCGCCGTCGCCGAGCTCCTTCTGGATGGCCTTGACCTGCTCGTTGAGGTAGTACTCGCGCTGGCTCTTCTCCATCTGGCGCTTGACGCGGCCGCGGATGCGCTTCTCGACCTGGAGGATGTCGACCTCGTGCTCGAGCTGCTCGAGCAGCTTTTCCAGGCGCTTGTCGACCTCGAAGAGGTCGAGCACCGACTGCTTGTTCTCGAGCTTGAGCGGCAGGTGGGCGGCAATGGTGTCGGCCAGGCGGCCAGCGTCGTCGATGCCGGCGATGGAGGTGAGGATCTCCGGCGGGATCTTCTTGTTCAGCTTGACGTACTGGTCGAACTGCTGGGTCACTGCGCGGCGCAGCGCCTCGATTTCGGGCTTGGTGTCCGCCGAAGGCGGCACTGGCGTGACGTCGGCGACGAAATGCTCGCCGTTGTCGCTGATCTTGTGGGTGTTGGCGCGCTGGATGCCTTCCACCAGGACCTTCACAGTGCCATCCGGAAGCTTCAGCATCTGCAGGATGCTGGAGACGCAGCCCACCTCGAACATGTCTTCAGGGCGGGGCTCGTCCTTGCCAGCGGCCTTCTGCGCCACCAGCATGATCTGGCGGCCGGCCTCCATCGCCGCTTCCAGGGCCTTGATGGACTTGGGGCGACCGACAAACAGCGGGATCACCATGTGGGGGAAGACCACCACGTCGCGCAACGGCAGCAGCGGAAGGGTGATGGGTTCAGCGGGGAGTACGGGATGTCCGGACATGAAGCGACCTCTCTTTCTCGAACCCAGTTGGGGCTCGAGCGTTCATTTGCAAGTGACCGCCGGGTCGGCACCGACCCCGGCGCGCTGAACTTCAAGCGCTGGCTTTGACGTCTCTGTAAACCAGCAGCGGTTTCGCCTCTTCTTCGATCGTGTGCTCGTCGAGCACCACCTTGGCCACACCCTCCAGGGTCGGCAGGTCGAACATGGTATCGATCAGGGACTGTTCCATGATGGAGCGCAGCCCCCGGGCGCCCGTCTTGCGGGCCAGTGCCTTGCGGGCAATCGCCACCAGGGCGGACGGGCGGAACTCCAGCTCCACGCCATCCATGGAGAACAGCTTCTGGTACTGTTTGACGAGCGCGTTCTTCGGCTCGGTCAGGATCTGCACCATCGCGTCTTCGGTCAACTCGCCGAGGGTCGCCACCACCGGCAGGCGGCCCACCAGTTCGGGGATCAAGCCGAACTTGATCAAGTCTTCGGGCTCGACCTCGCGGAACACTTCGCTCACCTTACGCTCGGTCTTGGTCTTGACGGTGGCGCTGAAACCAATGCCCGACTTCTCGGAACGGTTTTGAATCACCTTCTCCAGGCCGTCGAAAGCGCCGCCGCAGATGAACAGGATGTTGGTGGTGTCGATCTGCAGGAAATCCTGGTTCGGGTGCTTGCGGCCGCCCTGGGGCGGGACCGAGGCCATGGTGCCTTCGATCAGCTTGAGCAGCGCCTGCTGTACGCCCTCGCCCGACACGTCGCGGGTGATGGACGGGTTGTCGGCCTTGCGGGAGATCTTGTCGATCTCGTCGATGTAGACGATGCCGCGCTGCGCCTTCTCGACGTCGTAGTTGCAGTTCTGCAGCAGCTTCTGGATGATGTTTTCGACGTCCTCGCCCACGTAGCCGGCTTCGGTCAGCGTGGTGGCGTCGGCGATCACGAAGGGGACGTTGAGCAGGCGGGCCAGGGTCTGGGCAAGCAGCGTCTTGCCGGAGCCGGTCGGGCCGATCAGCAGGATGTTGCTCTTGGAAAGCTCGATTTCTTCCTTGGCGCGGCTCATGTGCTTGAGCCGCTTGTAGTGGTTGTAGACCGCCACGGAAAGGATGCGCTTGGCCAAGTCCTGGCCGATCACGTAGTTGTCGAGGCTGGCCTTGATCTCCGCAGGCAGCGGCAGGTCCGTCTTGGCGGCCTTGGCGTCGGTGGCCTCGGCGGGCACTTCGTCGCGAATGATGTCGTTGCAAAGCTCGATGCATTCGTCGCAGATGAACACCGACGGGCCCGCGATGAGCTTTTTCACCTCATGCTGGCTTTTGCCGCAGAAGGAGCAGTAGAGGACTTTTTCGCTCGAGGAGCCTTTTTTGTCGGCCATGGAACAACGCTTCTGGAAGAGTGAATTTTCGTTTTGATGATAGTTCAAACGACCGCCAGGCCGAGCCGCGAAGTTGGGCCCGGTTTGGCCGTCAATTCGCCGGGAAAACCCTCATCCCCGCTGGGTCAAGACTTGGTCGATCAGACCGTAGTTCTTAGCCTCTTCGGACGACATGAAATAGTCGCGCTCGGAATCGGTCTGGATCTTCTCCAGCGGCTGGCCGGTGCGCTCGGCGAGGATCTTGTTAAGGCTCTCGCGCAGGCGCAGGATCTCCCGCGCCTGGATCTCGATGTCGGTCGCCTGGCCTTGCGCGCCGCCCGAAGGCTGGTGGATCATGATGCGCGAGTTGGGCAGCGCGAAGCGCTTGCCCTTGGCGCCCGCCGCCAGCAGGAAGGCGCCCATGCTGGCCGCCATGCCCATGCAGAGGGTGGACACGTTGGGCTTGATGAACTGCATCGTGTCGTAGATCGACAGGCCCGCGCTCACCGAACCGCCGGGAGAGTTGATGTAGAAGGAGATGTCCTTGTCGGGGTTCTCGCTCTCCAGGAAGAGCAACTGCGCCACCACCAGGTTGGCCGACTGGTCGTTCACCGGCCCGACCAGGAAGACGACCCGCTCGCGCAACAGGCGCGAATAGATGTCGTAGGCGCGCTCGCCGCGGCCCGACTGCTCGATCACCATGGGCACCATGCCCAGGCCTTGTGTTTCCAGTGCGCTCATCAATCGTCCTTTTCTTGGGTGCTCGGCCACCGCGGAAGGCGGCTCGGTAAGGTATGCATCTTGGGGCGGATTATCTCGCGACAAGGGCGGCGTTCCCGCCCGGTCCGGGCCTCGCAATGAAACAAGGCGCCGACCTTGCAGTCCAGCGCCTTGTCACCGGGTCCGGGCGGGCCGGATCAGGAAGCCATCAGCTCTTCGAAGGGCAGCTTCTTCTCGGTGAGCTTGGCCTTGGACAGCACGAATTCGGCCACGTTGTTCTCGATCACCACGGCTTCGATCTCGGCCATGCGCTGGCGGTCGCTCAGGTAGTAGCGCACGACTTCGGCGGGCTTCTCGTAGCTCTGCGACAGCTCTTCGAGGTGGGCCTGCAATTGCTCGGGCTTGGCCTGCAGGTTGTTGGCGCGGACCAGCTCGGCGACGACCAGGCCCAGGCGCACCCGGCGCTCGGCTTGTTCCTGGAAGACCTCGCCGGGGATGTTGGCCTTGTCGGCGTCCTTGACGCCGCGCTTCTTCAGGTCGGCGCGGGCGCCTTCGATCATGCGTTCGACCTCGCCCTGTACCAGCGCCTTCGGCACGTCGAGCTCGGCGACCTTGACCAGCGCATCGAGCACGGAGGCCTTGTTGCGGCCCTGGACGCGGAACTTGACCTCGCGCTCGAGGTTCTTCTTGATGTCGGCGCGCAGCGCCTCCAGCGAGCCGTCGGCCACGCCCAGCGCCTTGGCGAAAGCCTCGTTCACCTCGGGCAGGTTCTGGGCTTCGATCTTCTTCACGGTGACGAGGAAGTCGGCTTCCTTGCCGGCCACTTCCTTGCCGTGGTAGTCGGCGGGGAATTGCAGCGGGAAGGTCTTGGACTCGCCGGTCTTCATGCCGCGCACGGCGCTGTCGAAGGCTTCCAGCATCTGGCCTTCGCCGATCAGGAACTGGAAGTTGTCGGCCTTGCCGCCTTCGAAGGGCACGCCGTCGAGCTTGCCTTCGAAGTCGATCGTCACGCGGTCGCCGGCGGCGGCGGCCTCCGAAGCGGGGCGCTGGGCGAAGGTGCGGCGCTGCTTGCGCAGGATCTCGATCGTCTTGTCGATCGCCTCCTCGCTCACTTCGGTGGAGACGCGTTCGACTTCGGCCGCGCCCAGGTCGCCCAGCTTGACCTCCGGGTAGACCTCGAAGACGGCGTCGAAGGACATCTGGCCCGGGGCGTCGGGAGTGGGCTCTTTCTCGCTGATGCGGGGCACGCCGGCCACGCGCAGCTTGGCCTCGGTGGCGGCGTTGGCGAAAGCCTGGCCGACCTTGTCGTTCATCACTTCGTACTGGACGGAGTAGCCGTAGCGCTGGGCGACGACGCTCATCGGCACCTTGCCGGGGCGGAAACCGTCGGCCTTCACGGTGCGGGCCAGTTTCTTCAGGCGCGATTCGACCTCGCCTTGGATGCTTTCGGCAGCCAGGGTCAGCGTGATGCGGCGCTCCAGCTTGTCTAGGGTTTCTACGGTAATGGCCATGATGCTCCGGACTTTCTATCTACGATGAAGGCGCACGTCTCGTGCTGGTGCGCGGGGGGGGACTCGAACCCCCACACCATTGCTGGCGTCAGGACCTAAACCTGGTGCGTCTACCAATTTCGCCACCCGCGCGTGCGACAGTGAATGGGCGCCGCGATTTGAC
>CBJNAE010000048.1:0-16127 GCA_966433995.1 uncultured Ideonella sp.
GAGCAGCTGGTTCATCGCGGCGTGCGCGCGCACGTAGGCGATGTTCAGGTCGTACTCGGCGTTCACGTAGGAGCGCTTGGCGGTGTAAAGCTCGTTCTCGGCGTTCAGCAGGTCCAGCAGGCTGCGCTGGCCGATGTCGAACTGCTGGCGGTAGGCGTCGCGCGCCTTCTCGATCGACAGCGTGTTGCGGTCGAGGTAGGCCAGCTGCTCGGTGAGCTTGGCGGTGTCGTTGTAGGCGATGGACACCGTCTGGCGCACGTCGCGGCAGGCTTTGTCTCGCAGGTCGGCGGCCTGGGCCATCAGGTTGACCTGCTGGCGCACGCGGGCCTGGTCGGCGCCGCCGTTGTAGAGGTTCCAGTTCAGCACGATCTCGGCGGTGCTGTTGCGGGTCTGGTCGCGGATGCCTTCGAGGTTTTTGCCGCCGTCCGCGCGCAGCCGGGCCTCGATGCGCGGCTGGTAGAGCGAGTTGCGGGCGGCGACGCTGGAGCGCGCGGCGCGCAGGCCTTCGATGCTCGCCGAGACGGCGGCGCTCTGCCTCACAGCCTGGGCGACGGCGTCGGCCGCGCTGCCGGGAATGGCTTGTTTCATCGGCGCGGGCAGGGTGGTGGAAGGCGGCGGCGGCATCTCGCCGACCACGCGCTGGTAGCGGGCCGTCACGTCATGCAGGTTGGCCAGCTCGGTCGACAGGTTGGACTCGGCCAAGGCCAGCCGCGCGCCGGACTGTTCGACATCCACGCCGCGGCCGACGCCGGCCTTGAAGCGCGAGCCGATCTGCAGCGTGGCGTATTTGTGCTGCACGTAGTTGTCTTCCGCCAACTGCACCAGGCGGCGGTAGCGCAGCACGTCGTAGTGCGCGCGGGCGGCTTCCATCGCGGTCTGCTCGGTGGCGTCGATCAATTCGAAATAGCGGGCAAGCCGCTCATGCCCGGCGCGCGCGACGTCGTTGGCGGTGCCCAGGCCGTCCCAGAGCACCTGGGTCAGGCCCAGGCCGACGTGGTTGCGGGACATGCTGTCGGACTGCGGATTGCGGGTCTTGATGCGGTCGTGCTCGCGGCCGACGCCCGCGCTCAGGTCCACCCGGGGCAGCCAGCCGGCGCGCGCCACGTCCACCGCGTCGGCGGAAGCCTTGTAGGCGTTGAGCTTGGCGGCCACGTCGGGGTTGGCGTTCAACGCGGTCTCCACGCTTTGTTTCAGCGCGGCATCGGCCGCGGTCTGGGCCTGGGCTTGCGCCGTGCCGAAGGCCAGCGCCATCAACGCCAGGGCGGAGACAAAACGATTCGCATGCAAAGGAGGACGTTTCATGGGGTTCGCAAGGTGAGTCGGTAGGGAAGGCCTGTCCACCACGTCGGCGTGTGATGTGGTTCTCAGTTTAGGTCGCCGCTGCCCTGGTCCCGGGCCGTGGGGCCCCCCTGCACCCGGGGGGAGGGTGGGTAGTATTTCACACCGAACCGCCTCGCCGGGGGGTTGCCACGCCCGTGCGGATGCGCCAAGGCAGGCATGTTCCCGATTCGGGCGGCTCAAGATGGCCCACCAAGCGTCGAAGAAACAGGTTTGCCGGCGCCGGCGTGCCTGGGCGCGCCCGGATTCAATGGAACACCACCGATCCATGCTGTTCTCATGACACGCAGCCCGCCACCGCCCACGGGCCGGCGCGACCAGGGAGCCGGCGCCCGCCGGGCCCGGCTGCGCGTCTGGGCTGGCGCCTGGCTGCTGGCGGCGCTGGCTTTGCCGCCGTGGTCGACATCCGCCTGGGACGTGGACCGCATGCAGGCCGAGGCCGCCAGGCACGGCCAACGGGCGGTCGCCGGCGTGCGGGCGCTGCAAGGGCTGCACGCCGAATTGCAGGCGCTGGACGAGCCCGCCAAGCTGCGCGGCGTGAACGACTTTTTCAACCGTCGCATCCTCTTTCGCGACGACACCGAGGTCTGGGGCCAGGTCGACTATTGGTCCAGCCCCTTGGAACTGCTGGAGAAGGGCGCCGGCGACTGCGAGGACTACGCCACCGCCAAATACTTCGCCCTGCTCAACCTCGGCGTGCCGATGGCCAGGCTTCGGCTGGTCTATGTGCGCGCCCAGCTCGGCGGCACGGCCCAGGCCCACATGGTGCTGGCCTACTATGAATCGCCGGGCGCCGAACCGCTGATCCTGGACAACCTGGCAGGCGAAGTGCGGCCGGCCTCCCGCCGCCCCGACCTGGCACCGGTGTTCAGCTTCAACGGCGAGGGCCTCTGGCAGGGCGTGGGCGCCCAGTCGGCCGGCGGCGACCCGGTGTCGCGGCTGTCGCGCTGGCGCGAGTTGCTGGCCAAGGCCCGGGCCGAGGGATTCCTTTGAAAACCCCATGAAACACGACGCCGACGTCCCCCGACCCCGCCTTTCCCCGCCGCCGGGGGAAACACCGGACAAAATCGCCCCCATCGCGCGGCGCCGCGGCGCCGACGCGGCCAAGGAGCCTCCTTCATGTCACTGATCCGCCAACTCTTGCTTTTGCTGCTGGGCAGCCTGCTGCTGGCCTTCCTGGGCAGCGTCACTGTGCACGTCGGCGCCACGCGGCAGGTGCTGCAGACCCAGCTCGACCTGAAGAACAGCGACAACGCCGCCTCGCTGGCCATGGTGCTGTCCCAGCAAAAGGGCTCGCCCGAACTGATGGAGCTGCTGATGGCCGCGCAGTTCGACACCGGCTTCTACAGCGAGATCCGCCTGGAAGGCGGGGACGGCAAAGTGATGTTCGAGCGCCGCGGCGAGCAAAAGCCGCGCCACGCGCCGGGCTGGTTCGTTCAATTGCTGCCGATCGAATCGGCGCCCGGCGTGGCTCAGGTGTCGGACGGCTGGCGCGCGATCGGCTCGGTGCGGGTGCGCAGCCAGACCGCGTACGCCCACGACGAGCTCTGGCGAGCCAGCGCCTGGAGCGCCGCGGCGCTGGCGGGGATCGGCGCCTTGTCCGCCCTGGCGGCCTGGCTGCTGGCGCAGCGCATCCGCCGCCCGCTGGACGGGGCGGTGTTGCAGGCCCACGCCCTGGTGCAGGGCGAATTCGTCACCGTGGCCGAGCCGCGCGTGCCCGAGCTGCAGCGCCTGACCCGGGCGATGAACAGCATGGTGTCGCGGCTGAAGCTGGTGTTCGAGGCCCAGGCCCGGCAGGTCCAGACGCTGCGCCACCAGGCGCATTGCGACGCGTTGACCGGCTTGTCCAACCGCAAGCACTTCATGGCCCAACTGGCCGGCCTGCGCGGGCGCGAGGACGGCGCGGCGGAAGGCGGCATCGTGCTGCTGCGCGTGCTCAACCTGGCCGACCTGAACCGTTCCCTCGGCCACGAAACCACCGACCGCGCCTTGCTGGCCATTGCCCAGGCCCTGAGCGCCTATGTCGAGCGAGGCCGCGGCTGCCACGCGGGGCGGCTCAACGGCAGCGACTTCGGGCTGTGCCTGCCGGTGGGCGGACTGGCCAAGGAGACGGCGCAGGCGCTGGTGGAGGCGCTGCGCGCGGTGCTGCCGGCGCTGGGTGCCGACATCGCCGTGGTCGCCGGCGCGGTGGAGATGCGCAACGACACGCCGTTGGCGCAGCTGATGAGCGCGGCCGACGCCGCCCTGGCCTCGGCGGAAAGCCGCGCAGCCTTCGCCGTCGAGCTGGGTGACGGCGCGGTTGACGCGCCGTCGATGATGGGCGAGGCGGCGTGGCGCCAGGCTTTGTTCAACGCCTTGGCCGATGACAGGTTGCAACTGGCCGCTTTCCCGGTGCTGGACACTTCTGAGCGGCTGGTGCACCTCGAATGCCCGCTGCGCATCCAGCTCGACGCTCAAGGGCCCTTCGTCTCCGCCTCGCGCTGGCTGCCGCTGGCCTTGCGCGCGCGCCTGACCTCCGGCATCGACGAGCGCGCCACCAGGCTCGCCCTGGCGGGTATCGAGGCCGATGGCCTGCCGCGCTGCGTCAACCTGTCTTCGTCGTCGCTGTCGGACGAAACCTTCGCGATCCGCCTGCGCGGCGTGCTGCTGGGCGCTCCCCCGGCGGCGGCGGCGCAGCTCTGGGTGGAGCTGCCCGAAGCCGCGGCGCTCGAGCACTTCGACGCGTTGCAGGAACTCGGCCGGCAACTTCGGCCGCTCGGCGTGCGGCTCGGCCTGGAACATGCCGGCGAGCGCCTGGAGAAGGTCACCCGCCTCTTCGAGCTGGGCCTGAGCTATGTGAAGCTCGATGCCGCCGTCGTCGCCGACATCGAAGGCGACGACCACCGCAGCCTCTTCGTGCGCAGCCTGGTCACCATGCTGCACGGCCTGGGCGTGCAGGTCATGGCCGAAGGTGTCGGCCAGGCCGATCAGGCGCAAGCGCTGATGGGGCTCGGGGTGGATGCGGTCACCGGGCCCTGGGCCAGTAGCCAGCGCACCGACCTGGTTCGGGGCTGACCAACTCTTTTCCCCGTTCATCCGAAGGGCCCGGGTCACTCCAGTTGTCGAAGCTGGGGTGTTCTGCGAAGGGGGCTTCGACAGGCTCAGTCAAGAACTATGTCTGTCCGTCACCAGCCCCTCACCCCAACCCTCTCCCTCGTGCCGGCGGCGAGGGAGTTTTTTCTTGCTCCCTCTCCCGCTTGCGGGAGAGGGTTGGGGTGAGGGTGGACGCGGACCGCCGGGCTTGACACGAACCATAGAACCTCGGCCCCAACGGCGGCGGGTGACGGAACGGCGCGGGGATCGATTCAACCGGCCAGGTCCCAATATCCGCTGCGCATCAGCCGTTCCCGCACCATGGCGCGGGCCCGGTGCAGGCGGCTTTTCACGGCGTCGACGCTGATGCCGAGCTGCTCCGCCGTTTCGGGGGCGGTTAATTCGTCGATATCGCGCAGGATGAGCACGGTCCGGTAGGCCGGCGGCAGGGCGTGGACCGCGGCGCTCAAATCCAGGCGCAGATCGGTCGGGACGTGCGGGCCGGGCAGGCCGTCCACCGCCTGCGCCTCGTCACCGGGCGCGGCGTCGCCCGCATGGCGCCGCCTGAAAAGCCGGAAGCATTCCCGCTCGACGATGCGGAACAGCCAGGTGGCGAAGGCCGCGACCGTCTTCAGCGCGCCGACCCGGCGGTGCAGCTGCCACAGCGCGATTTGGACAGCGTCCTCCGCGTCTTCGCTGTTGGAGCAAGCGCGGCGGGCGAAGCGTTTCAAGTCGGGCTGGCAGACATTGAGCAGCCGGTCGATGGCCGCGGGGTCGCCGCCGCAGGCGGCTTCCACCAGTTCGGGCGGCGCACGCATCACGGCTGCCGCCGCCCGGGCTTGTACATCGCGCAAGCGGGGCAGAAGCCGATGGCGGCCGTGAGGGCCAGGGTGGCCGCCGAGGCGTGCCCCAGCAGCTGTGTCGGCAGGGACGGCGCGAACCGGTGCGTGGCCCAGGCCAGGCAGGCGGCCAGGACGAGGCGCACCGCGCGTTCGGTGGTGGGGAGGTTGCGTCGGAAGAAGGGCATGGGCATGGCGTTCGAGCCTGGAGCGGCGGTGGTTGATGACCCTTGCCTAGAGGCGCGGTCCGCAGCGGAAGGGTTCAGCCGTTCGAAAAAATTTATGGCGGGACCGCGCCAGGGCCACCCGGTCACCCGGCATGCCGGGCCGCCGCGCGCCGGCGCTTGGCCTTCGGCGGCGCGGCGGGCGACGCCAGCGACCGCCGGTGCATCGCCGCCTCGCCCACCACCCAGTCGCGGAACAGCTTGACCGCCAGCGGCAGCGCCGACTCGCGGGCCGGCGACCACACCAGGTGCAGTCCGGAGCCCGCCGGGATCTGCCGCTTGTCGACCCGCACCAGTGAGCCGTCGGCCAGCGCCCCGTCGATGAAGAGGTCGGGCACCAGGGCGACGCCCTGGCCGTCCACCGCGGCGGACATGACCATCACAGTGTGGCTGAAGTACAGGCCGCCGTCCAGGTCCATGCCCGCGTCGCCCATGGCGTCGGCCCACTGGCGCCACCAGGGGTGCTCGGCCACGTGCAGCAGCCGCGCCTTGGGCCATCCGCCGCCGCTCTTGCCGAACAGCCGCCGGGCGTAGGCGGGGCTGGCCACGGGCACCAGGGTGATGTCGAACAGCAATTGGCTGACCGTGCCGGGGTATTGCCCATGGCCTTCCCGGATGGCCAGGTCCCAGGGGCCGGCCGCCAGGTCGGCCAGGGCGGAATGCGCTTCGATGCGCACCTCGATGTCGGCGTGCGCCGCGGTGAAGGACTTCAGCCGCGGCACGAGCCAGCAGACCGCGAAGCTGGGCACGGTGGTCACGCACACCGTGCTGGGACGCGGCCGAACGTTCTGCGCCGCCAGCGCGATCGCCCGCAGGTGCTTGCTCGTGTTGGCGTGCAGCGACTGGCCCGCTTCGGTGAGGGCTACCAGCCGACCCCTTTTTTCGAACAAGGCCACACCGAGGTCTTTCTCCAGCAGCTTGATCTGCTGAGACACCGCGCCGGGCGTGACAAAAAGGGATTCCGCCGCCAGCCGCACGCCGCCCAGCCGGGCGACGGCGTCGAAAGCGCGCAGCGCGTTCAGCGGCGGCAGCTTCATGGTTTAGAAATTCTTCTCAAGGGTGCCAGGAAATGTGGCTTGTCCGGTAGCGGGGCGCCACCTACGATTCTCCCTGGATTAGCCGGAAACCGCCATCCCCGAGGCCCAGGCCGGCGGGCTGGGACGTCAGGCCTCCATTCAAACGAACTCAACAAACGAAAACCGACTCCGAAGGGAAGGGCGCCGCCATGAACTGGATCGCCGAAATGATTCTTCTGGCCGCCATCTGGGGCGGTTCCTTCATCCTGATGCGCTTCGGCGCGGTCGAGTTCGGGCCGGTCGGCACCGCCTTCCTGCGGGTGCTGATCGCTTCCGTCTTCCTCTTCGCGCTCTTGGCCGCGCGCCGCCAGGTGGGCGTGCTGCGCGCCCACTGGAAGCACTCGTTCTTCGTCGGCCTGCTCAACAGCGGCATCCCCTTCGCGCTGTTCTCGTTCGCCGTGATGTCGGTGTCCACCGGGCTCACCTCCATCCTCAACGCCAGCACGCCGCTGTGGGGCGCGCTCGTGGCCGCCCTCTGGCTGAAGGACAAGCTCACGCCGCAGCGCGCCGTCGGCATGCTGGTGGGCGTGGTGGGCGTGACGATGCTGTCCTGGGACAAGGTCGGCTTCAAGCCCGGCGGCACCGGCTGGGCCGTGCTGGCCTGCCTGGGCGCCACGCTGTGCTACGGCATCGCCGCCAGCTACACCAAGCGCTACCTCTCCGGCGTGGCCCCGCTGGCCACCGCCACCGGCAGCCAGGTCGGCGCGACGCTCGGCCTGGCCTTGCCCGCCTTTTTCCTGACGCCCGATCTGAACGGGCCGGCCGCGCCCGGCCTGCACGCCTGGCTGGCCATCGTCGCGGTCGCCATCCTCTGCACCGGCGTGGCCTACATCCTCTACTTCCGCCTGATCCAGGCCGCCGGCCCGCAGCGCGCGTTGACCGTCACCTTCCTGATCCCGGTCTTCGGCGTGGCCTACGGCGCCGTCTTCCTCGACGAAGCCGTCACCCTCAAGGCCCTGGCGGCCGGCGCGCTGATCGTGTTCGGCACGGCGCTGTCGGCCGGCGTGCTGAAGGTGCCCGGGCTGGGGGAGGGGAGGGACAGGACGGTGGTGCGCTGAGGCCGGGCCCTTCGGCACCCTCAAATCGACAACAACCGCTCGTGGTTCAGCACCATCCTGAATTCCGAAGCCACGGCCGCGCGCCGCACCGCGAAGGCCGGCAGGCTGGTGTCGCGCCGCACCGGCTTGCCGATGAGGCTGCCGTCCACCAGTTTCAAGCTGGCGACCACGGGCGTGTGCGCTTTGGCGCCGCGCCGCGTCACCACCGCGAGTTCGCCATTGGCCAGGCAGACGTAGCTGCCCGGCGGATAAAGCCCCAGCACCCGCAGGATGGTGGCGCCGACCGCGTCCGGGTGGCCTGAATCGTCCAGGCAGGCGTCCCGCGCCGCCACGGTGGCCGACGCCGCCGACCGGCTCTGCCGCCGGCTCAGCTTGGCGGTGAAGACGTCGATGCGGTGGAGCAGCTCGGCCAGCCGCTGGGCGGGCGTGCGCGGCGGCCCGCCCTCGCCGGTCCCGTCATGGGCCGCTTTGCCGCCGCCGCCATGGCCGTCATCGAGGGAAGTCCTTTTCTTCTTCTCCGCGTCGGTGAACGGCTTGTGGTGCCGCTGCACCGTCTCCAGCCAGAGCCCGTCCGCCACGCCGGCGCTGGCCAGCAGTTCCGAACCTTGCCGCGCATGCTCGTCGATCTGCCGCCGCTGCTCGGGCGACACCCGGCTGGACTGCCGCACCATCGAATCCTGAAGCGACAGCATCGCCACGTTCATGCTCAAGGCTGCCTGGAACAGCGCCCGGCGTTCGTTCTCGGGCCATTCGAACCACCCCGAGCACAAATGGGCCACCACCGCGCAATGGGTCGAATGGTGGGCGCTGTAGTGCGTGAACTCGCTGTTGGCCGTCTGAAGCATCATGTACAGCGCCGTGTCGGCATCCTGCGCCAGCAGCGCTCGGACTTTCTCCGAGATCCGCTCCAACTTCTCCAGCCAGGCCGGTTCCGCCTTGAAACCGCCCATCAGAACAGCGAAATTCATCGTCAGGTCTTGCCAGGATTCGACGAGCTGCCGCGCCTTGTTGGACGAAAGCGTGGGGGGCTTGGCGTTCAGGAAGATGTCGGCGCCGGAGTCGGACAGGGCAGGGGCGCTGGCGCCGGCCAAGGATTCCTCGGGATTTTTGTCGGGTTCGGCGTCCATGGGCTGAAGGTGAAATCCCCGTTGGGTGGGCAGGGCGGGCGGCCGGGCACCATTGGACTCCCAATCAGGAGGTTCCGGCAACCTCCGCGGCGTGACGCGGTGCACGCCGATCCTTCAGGCCCCTTCGCGCCGCGCATCGCCCACCTGGAACACCGCGACCGTTTGAACCAGGGCCTGGGCCTGCTGTTTAAGGCTTTCCGCCGCGGCCGCGCTTTCTTCGACCATGGCCGCGTTCTGCTGGGTGGCCCGATCCATGAGCGCGACGGCTTCGCCGATCTGCGACACGCCGCTGCTTTGTTCCCTGCTGGCGCTGCTGATCTCGGCGACGATGTCCGTCAGCCGCCGTATCGACTGGACGACCTCCTGCATCGTCGTGCCGGCCCGGTCCACCAACGCCGTGCCTGACTCCACGCGTTCGACGCTGGCGGTGATCAATCCTTTGATCTCCTTGGCCGCTCCCGCGCTGCGCTGGGCCAGGCTGCGCACTTCCCCGGCCACGACCGCGAACCCCCGGCCCTCCTCGCCGGCGCGCGCCGCTTCGACGGCGGCGTTCAACGCCAGGATGTTGGTCTGGAACGCGATGGCGTCGATCACGGAGGTGATGTCAGAGATTTTCTTGGAGCTTTCGTTGATGCCTTCCATGGTCCGAACCACCTCCGCCACCACTTGGCCCCCCAGCATCGCCACTTCGGAGGCGCTCGCCCCCAGCCGGTCGGCCAGGGCCGCGTTGTCGGCGTTGCGGCTGACGGTGGCCCCCAACTGCTCCATGGACGCGGCGGTCTCCTGCAGCGAGCTGGCCTGCTGCTCCGTCCTGCTGGAGAGGTCGGCATTGCCCGTGGCGATTTGCGCGCTGGCGGTGGCCACGCTGTCGGCGCTGTGGCGGACGGACCGGACCGTGGCCGCCAGACTGTCGCGCATGCTTTTCAGCGCGAACAGGATGCTGCTTTCGTCGCCGGCGCCCAACCTGATGGTCGCCGCCAGGTTTCCGGACGCGACGGCCTGCGCGACCAGCTTGAGCTCCCCCGGCTCGGCACCCAGCTGGCGCATGACCTGGGCCAAATACCACGTCAATCCACCCAGCCCCAGGGCCACCATCAAAGCGGCCGCCAAGGCGATGCTTCTGGCGTATACCGCATCTTTAGCGATGTCGTCTATGCCTTGGCGCAGGACGTCCCCCTGGCGCTTCTTCTCGGCGGCCAGCGGCGTCAGTAGCTGGTTGCGCGCCGGGATGGTCCGGTCCACCAGGAACGCGAAAGCCTCCTCCTTCCTGCCGGATTCGATCAGTTTGATGTTCTCTGCCCCGCTGGCCCAGAACGCCCTGGCCAGCTCGGGCAGCGGGGCGAAAGCGGCGCGCCCCTCCGGGGTGACCATGCCTTGCCTGAATTGTTCCAGCGTCTCGTCCAGCACAAGCCGCTTGCGCGCGACATCGTCCAGCGCGGCTTTCATCTCTTCGGGTGTCCGGGCCAGGATGGCGTGGCGCAACTGCAGCGAAACCCGCGTGACATTCAGTTCCAGCTCGGCGATTCGCTGCAGCTGGGGCACTCTCAGCGCCCCCACTTCCAAGGAGTGATCCAGGACGACGCCCATTAGCACCCACACGATGGCGGCCATGGCCAGCATTCCCATCAATAGCCCGGCGCAGGTCAGGTACAGGCGTTGCGACAACGTCATTCGAATTTTCATGTCATGGCTCCTCAGGATGAGCGATCACTTGAAGCTTGTTTTTGTTACGGCCCCACAACAACCGACACCCGAAGCCTGGGGATTCGCTGCACCACGCACAGTGCGGCCCGTGGGTGGGAGCCATTCGGGCCGTTTTTCCGCGCAAGCGCCAACCTCCGGGGGCGCAGCCCAGCCCGCCGTGGGCTCTTACGGCGGCTGCGGCCATTTGGATCTCTGGGCCGGCAGCTACCGTGGGGAATCCGAACGACCGGCGTACCTGTGTCGCGGCCAAGGGGTTGCGCGGCACGGTTGACGGCCTTGCGGGCCACTCGTCATCATGGGTGGCACCTGCCGGCGGCACCCTTTGAGCGCGGGAAATGCCTGAGGCAAGGCCCAAAGGAAAGTCCGTGGAACATGCCCTGCCGAGGCGCCGCAATTTCCGGCGAAGGGCGCGCAGGCGGGTGGCTTCGGATAAGTGTCTCGAACGGCAACCGGGGATCGATCAAATGAAGCGTCGTCAATTCATCGCGTCCGCGGGCGCGACCACGGTCATTTCCACGCTGGTCGCCACCGGCGCCGCGTGGTCCCAGCATTCTTTGACGGAAGGCGACGCGGCCTCCGGCATCCGCGCGGCCCTGGAGCGCGGCGCGATTGTGGCCGTGGGGCTGCTCGGCAAGCCTGACGGCTTCCTGGGCAACCCGAAAGTGCGCATCCCTTTGCCGGGCTTCCTGAACGACGCCGCCAAGTTGCTGAGGGCGACCGGCCAACGGCGGCGTGTCGATGAGCTCGAAACCGCGATGAACCGCGCCGCCGAAGCCGCCGTGCCGCAAGCCAAGGCTTTGCTGGTCGATGCCGTCAAAAGCATGAGCCTCGAAGACGTCAGGCAAATCCTGCAAGGCGGCGGCGATTCCGCCACCCGGTTCTTCGCCGCCAAGACCCGGGAGCCCCTGGGCGTGAAGTTCCTGCCCATCATCACCCGCGCCACCGAGCGGGTGGCACTGGCCGACAAATACAACGCCCTGGCGGGCAAGGCGGCGAGTTTTGGCCTGCTTTCTTCCAAAGAAGCCAACCTGCAGGCCTACGTGACCGAGCAGGCGCTCGATGGGTTGTACCTGGTGATCGGCGAGGAGGAGCGGAAGATCAGGGAGAACCCGGTGGGAACGGGGAGTGCGATCTTGAAAAAGGTGTTCGGGTTGTACAGGCCTTAGCGGGAGGCAGGCACAACATTTTCGCGACGATCGGCCAACGGGTGACGATCTTCAACTGCACACATCCGCTTTACATCCCAATGGCTGCATGTGGCATGCGCAGCCGTGTGTTAGGGGCCAGGCCAAACTGAACTTCGTCAGGACAGACAGAATCTGGATCGACCATCGTGCCAAAGAGGCGGTCCCAGACGGTAAGCAGGCTGCCGAAATTCTTGTCATGGAAACGCTCGCTATTTGCATGGTGGAGATGGTGGAAGCGCGGCGTCACGAACACATATTCCACATAACGCATCCAGGGGCGCCATTGAAGGTTCAGATGCATCCAGCTATTCAATATGATCGCTCCTACTGAAATGGCCATGGCAGTGACGGAATCAAACATAAAGAAAAAGAAAGCGAAATATGCCAAACGATAGAGCGCCACATGAATAATGCTGGCTCGACATCCCGAGAGCCACCATATGTCTTGAGGTGAATGGTGCCATTCATGGGACAGCCAGAGGCGCGATGTGTGCATGGCACGGTGAGCCCAATAACTTAAAAAGTCATAAATCAAATAGAATCCAATTAATTTTTGCCAGGTTGGCATGGCGACCAATATCGAATTTCCAACCCATTCGAACTGCTGAATTCTTACGGCATAGGTTTGCTCCAGCATGGCGAAGGCCACAAAAATCACCCAAACATAAGCAAGAGAACCTATATCAGACCAGATGCGCTTTTTATGGTGAATGGCCCGGAAGGGATAGCGACGCTCAATGAAAAAAAACGCCAGCCCCGTGATCAAGCTGAATAACATGCCAGAAATATAGATTTCAACGGGTGATGGATTCATAGGGTTGTCTTGGAAGTTACCTATCTGTCGCATAGGGAGCCGTCATCAGTGCTCGACGTCTGCGACCGGGCGTCTGTCGCTACTGCCCCAATGGCGATGCAGCGTCTTCATGGTATCGAGGCACACCTGCAGTTCGCCGCCGACGTGTCGCTTCCACAAGGCTGCGGCCGGCGAGTGCTGGCCGGCCCGGACCAAGTCGCGGATGCGGGCCTGCGTCTGCTCGGGCAGCGCGCTCCATTGGCGCAGGGCCAAGGGGCGAGGTTCACCATGGCGGCCGCTCGGGTCTCGTGTTCCGACCTCGGAGCGCAGTGCATGCAGCCGCTGCGCAGGCGTGCCGTCCCCGTCTGTTTCCGTCGCGCAGGCCAGGTGCACGGTGGCCTGCGACGGCAGATCCCAGCCGAGGCCGATCGTGGGCGTGTCGATCAGCTGGGCGATGTTGTGGAGGGTCAACACCTGCGCAGAGCGCACCACGTCCGTGAGGTCGTGCGGATCGACGCCGGCGGCAAGCAGCCGCTCGAGCGCGGCGGTGTCGATGAAGGGGAAACCATGGGCCCCCAGCGTGCGCCAGCGCTCGATCCATCGCGGCTGGGGCTGGGACTCATCGACCACGTCGCTCCACAGGCCGTTGAGCAACAGTTCGTGCACGAAGCCGCGCGTGTCGCCCCCCGCCAGCGCCTGCAGGGCACGTTCGGCGTGCTCGGGCGCGAGGCCGATGGCCTGGAGCTTTTCGCGATCGATCATCGAGGCTCCTCCCCACCCTGCAAGGCCTTCAGCCGCGTGCGCTGCTGCGGCGTGGTGCTGGGTGCGCACAGGCGGCCTTTCAGGGCCTGCCGCCACTCCTCGTCGCGCTGCGGCCAGGTCTCGATCAGGCGCGTGATGGCCTCCACGTCTTCGGCCAACACAAAGGCACGCAGCGCCAGGCCGAATTCCGACAAGGTCGGCGGTGGCGGCGGCGCCGACGGCTTCGGCTCGCGCAGGGTCAATCGCGCGTCGGGCAGGAAGGGGTCGCGGCCATCGCGCATGAAAGCGCGGATCGCCGCCCCTGAAATCATCGTGCCGGGCTGGTCTTCCTCCTCGTCCCGCTCGAACAGGTCTGGATGCAGGCAGCCCGACCAGTTCTCGCGCGTGTTCCAGTCGCACACCGGCAAGTGGTAATCG
Organism: uncultured Ideonella sp.; assembly: GCA_966433995.1. Lineage (GTDB taxonomy): Bacteria > Pseudomonadota > Gammaproteobacteria > Burkholderiales > Burkholderiaceae_C > JANPCX01. The sequence goes on from CBJNAE010000048.1 coordinate 13,598, forward strand.
CCTTCGGCGTGCATGTCGTGATCGGCGGAAATGAAGGCGCGGCCATGCACCGAGCCGCCGATGCGCAGGCTGCCGTCGTTGTATTCGCCGTAGACGATGTTGTCCACGCGCACGTCGCCGAGCACGTGCACGTGGCTGTCGCCGTGGCCGAAGCTGGCGGCGCGCACGTCGCCCGATACCAGGACGAAGCCCGGATAGGTGTCGGTGAGCTGGCTGAACACGCCGCTGACTTCCACGTCGCCGTCCACGATCACGCCGGTATGCAGGCCCAACTCCGCGATGCGTTCCAGGTCGAAGTCGCCCCGCCAGCGCAGCCCATCGCGGAACAGCGCCAGGCGACTGGGTTTGCCGCGTAGGGCCATCCAGGTGCCATCGCTGGCGCGGAAGAATGGCTCCAGCAACGGGTGCGGTTCGCGCCCGTCGCAGAACAACTCGTCGGCGACGCTGCCATCGACCACGGGCGACGAAGGGCGGCATTCCGCGAAACCCTTGGCCCGCCAGGCCTCATGGAGGCGCTGGTGCTGGGCCAGTGCCTTGCCGGGCACCTTGAAGGTGGCGTGCAGCACCAGGCAGGGCCGGCCGATCGCGCCGCACCGCACGCGCAGGCGATTGCCCTCTTCGTGCAATTCAATGAATTCACCGCTTGTGGCGGACTCCAGGTAGGCGAGGGCGCCGCCTGGGTGCGAGGGTGTCATTCGAACTCCTCGTCAAAGGCAGCGCCTGGGAACTCGATGCGTGGGAGGCGGGACATGGGGCGTTCCAGGGGGTGATGGAGTGGGAGGAAATCATAGGGGCTCAGGTTGAAAAGGCCTGCCCCCGAATTCCGCGAATCCAGTGCGTTCCATCGGGCCGGTCGAACGTCTTTGGGGCCGGTGTTCCGCGCCGGGTTCCTTTCGCGATCCCGCTCAACAGGAACGAAGTCAGGCGCGACACCCATCGGATGGCATCGACCGTTCGTAGTGGCGGTGGATGGCGGCCCTCGTGGATCGCGGGTTTGTCGATACGCTGCCGGCCTGATGATCCGATGCAACCCATGCATGACATGGTTTGCCCTTGGAAAGTCACCCCGTCATGCCTGCTTCCATGAAGCCCGGGAAGCTGTCTTGAACGATGTCGACATCCACAGACCATGAACGCGCCAGATCCATTCGATCAACCCGTCTTGCCTTGCGTTCGGCTGATCAAACCTTCTTCGGCACTGTCATCCCGCGTGCTGGCCTACGTGAGCCGGCAGATGGATGCACAGGCGGAAGTCGCCACACCGCAGCTGAGCTACTTTCCATCGACGCCTTTCTGCGCCTTGATTTGGACGTTGGGTGGGTTCCTCGAATGGGGGCCCGTCACCGCCAGGGCAGATGCGGACTTCACGCCTTTGCCGCAGGGTGTCCTGTTGCGTGGGCCGCAACGCAAGCCTTTTGTCCTCCGGAGCACAGGTTCATCGCAGACCTTCATCTGCCTATTGATGCCCAATGCGTTGCACGACGATGGTGAATTCGACCCCGCAACCTGGATCGATCAGATCGTTCCCTTGCAGGGTGTCCTGGGGGCGTCCTGGCAGGGCATGGCGCGGGCCGTTCAGGCAGCCGAAAACGACTGCAGCCGCGTAGCGCTCATCGAATCGTTCCTGGCCGCCCGGCGGGCGGCCGGCGCCACCACCATGCAACCGGGAGTCCATCTCCATTGGGTCACCTGGCTGCAAAGTCTGATCGACCGCTCGGACACCGAAAGCATGGGGTGCAGCTTGCGTCAGATTGAACGGCGCATCAAGTCGTGGTCGGGCGCCTCCCTGCGCGAGTTGCGGGTCATTTGCAAAGTGGAAACCGCCTTCTTCCACATCTGCTTGGCCATGGCGCGAGGCCAGGTGGACTGGGCGGGACTGGCCCATGAGCTGGGTTACGCGGATCAGTCGCATTTGTGCAGGGTCATCAAGCGTTCCAGTGGTTTCAGTCCCACGGAATTTCTGAGACGGATCCAGGAAGACGAGGCCTTCTGGCTCTATCGGATGTGGTGGCAACGGCTCTGACGACATGCGGGAGCCGGTCGCGTAGTGTCGACATCATTCAAGACGGCTGCCTGGGCAGGCGGGAAGATGGACCAACTTTCGAGAGTGGCCCATGCCGGGACATTCAAGCGAACGTACGCCAGTGCATGCGCAAAAAAAGAACAAGGCGCGGCACTCTAACCATCATCCCCTGAGGAGGCCCCATGCCCAAGCACCCGCTGATCCGAAAGCACGTACACACCGCCTTTCTCCGGCGCGCACCGCTGAGCCTGCTGATGGGGTGTTCATTAGCCAGCGTGGGCGGACAAGCCCATGCCCAAACCACCAACACCCCGCCCGCAGGCTATGTGCTGTGCGCCGCAGAGTCGCAACGATGCAATTTCACTGGCACCGCCAGCGTGGTCTACGGCGCCCGCACCACCTGGACCGTGCCACGCAGCTTCACCAGCGGCGTGGCCTGCAGCAACACCACCTTCGGTGATCCGTTGTGGGGGGTGGTCAAGGCCTGCTACGTCAGAGCGGCCGCCG